>JANMVM010000333.1:0-2569 GCA_031392695.1 Rubrivivax sp. | reverse complement strand
CGTGGTCAGGTACAGCGTGTAGGTGTCGGCCAGCAGGCGGCTCAGGCCACCGGCGATGGCGGCGCGGTCCTGCTCGCTGATGCCGATGTTGATGCTGCCTGCCCCGGGCGCGGGGCTGCCCTTCTTGCCGCTGCCGGCTTTCTTGGCCATGGTGTTCTCCTGGTTTCGAGAGGCCCGGACTCTAGCGAACCCGGGGTCGGGTCTTGAGGGCTGCGGGCCTCAGGCGAGGTCGAAGCGGTCCAGGTTCATCACCTTGGTCCACGCCGCCACGAAGTCGCGCACGAAGTCCGCTGGCGAGTCACTGCAGGCATAGGCTTCGGCCAGGGCGCGCAGCTGGGCGTTCGAGCCGAATACCAGATCCACCACCGTGGCCGTCCAGCGGGGCGCGCCCGTGGTGCGGTCGCGCCCGTCCAGCACGCCTGCATCGTGGGCCGACTGCTGCCACTGGGTGTTCATGTCCAGCAGGTTGACGAAGAAATCGTTCGTCAGTGTTTCGGGCCGCTGGGTGAAGACGCCGTGTCCGGCTTTGCCGACGTTGGCATTCAGCACGCGCAGGCCGCCGATCAGCACGGTCATTTCAGGCGCGCTCAGCCGCATCAATTGCGCCTTGTCCAGCAGCAGCTCGGCTGCCGATCCCTCCTGACCCTGGCGCAGATAGTTTCGAAAGCCGTCGGCGGTGGGCTCGAGCACGGCGAACGATGCCACGTCGGTCTGCGCCTGCGCTGCATCGGTACGCCCCGGCGTGAAGGGAACCAAGACGTCCTGGCCGGCCCTCTTCGCGGCAGCCTCGACGGCGGCGCAGCCGCCCAGCACGATCAGGTCGGCCAGCGAGACCTTCTTGCCGCCGGTCTGCGCGTTGTTGAAGTCCTTCTGGATCGCCTCCAGCGTCTGCAGGACCACGGCCAGTTCGGCCGGCTGGTTGACTTCCCAGTCCTTCTGCGGCGCCAGGCGGATGCGCGCCCCGTTGGCACCGCCGCGCTTGTCGCTGCCGCGAAAGGTGGCCGCTGATGCCCACGCCGTCGTCACCAGCTGGGAGATCGACAGACGCGAGGCGAGGACGGTGGCCTTCAGCGCCGTGATGTCCTGCTCCGTGACGAGGGGATGGTCGACGCCGGGGACCGGGTCCTGCCAGATCAGCTCTTCCTTCGGCACCAGCGGGCCGAGGTAGCGCGCCGCCGGCCCCATGTCGCGGTGCGTCAGCTTGTACCAGGCGCGCGCAAAGACGTCGGCGAATTGCTGCGGATTGGCGTGGAAGCGCCGCGAGATCTTTTCGTAGGCCGGGTCCATGCGCAGCGCCAGGTCCGCCGTCGACATCATCGGGGCGTGGCGCTTGGCCGAGTCATGGGCGTCTTGCACGAGGCTTGCCGCCGCGGCGTCCTTGGGCGTCCACTGGTGGGCGCCGGCGGGGCTCTTCGTCAGCACCCACTCGTGGCCGAACAGGGTGTCGAAGTAGCCGTTGTCCCAGGTCGTCGGGTTGGGCTTCCAGGCGCCTTCGAGGCCGCTGGTGATGGTGTGTGCACCCTTGCCGCTGCCGAAGCTGTTGATCCAGCCCAGGCCTTGCGTCTCGATGCCCGCACCCTCGGGTTCGGGGCCGACATACTGGCCCGGGTCGGCCGCGCCGTGGGCCTTGCCGAAGGTGTGACCGCCGGCGACCAGGGCCACGGTTTCTTCGTCGTTCATGGCCATGCGGGCGAAGGTTTCGCGGATGTCGCGCGCCGAGCCGAGCGGGTCCGGGTTGGCGTTGGGGCCTTGCGGGTTGACGTAGATCAGGCCCATCTGGACAGCGGCCAGCGGGTTGGCGAGCTCACGGTCGCCGCTGTAGCGTTCGTCGCCCATCCACTCGCTCTCGGGGCCCCAGTCGATGTCTTGCTCGGGTTCCCAGATGTCCACGCGGCCACCGGCGAAACCGAAAGTCTTGAAGCCCATCGACTCCAGCGCGACGTTGCCGGTGAGGATGATCAGGTCGGCCCAGGAGAGCTTCTGGCCGTACTTCTGCTTGATCGGCCACAGCAGGCGGCGCGCCTTGTCCAGGTTGCCGTTGTCGGGCCAGCTGTTGAGGGGTGCAAAGCGCTGCGATCCAGACCCCGAGCCGCCGCGGCCGTCAGCGATGCGGTAGGTGCCTGCACTGTGCCAGGCCATGCGGATGAAGAACGGCCCGTAGTGGCCGTAGTCCGCAGGCCACCAATCCTGCGAGTCGGTCATCAAGGCATGCAGGTCCTGGACCACGGCCTGCAGGTCGAGGCTCTTGAATGCCTTGGCGTAGTTGAAGGCCTCGCCCAGCGGGTTGGACTGCACGGACTGCTGGTGCAGGATCTTGATGTTCAGCTGCTGGGGCCACCAGTTGCCGTTCGTCGGGGCGCCAGCCGCGGTGGGTTTGCGAGCGCCACCCGAGAACGGGCAGGCCGCGGTGACGGGGGTTTCAAGCTGAGCGCTGGGCTGGGTCATCGGGGGCTCCTGGCAGTGGGTGAAGACGGGATCGCTGCACTGTAGAAAGCCGGCCCCCCCGTGTCAACGCAATAACCTTGAAGCGCGCGATAGCCGCCAGGCCTATGTTCGCGATAGGTGTCAG
>JANMVM010000327.1:0-9122 GCA_031392695.1 Rubrivivax sp. | reverse complement strand
CTGGCTGCTGGTGGGTGCCAACCCGGTGATCGCCAAGTCCAACGGCGCGCCGATGAACAACCCGGCGCAGCGCCTGAAAGATGCCGCCGAGCGCGGTATGAAGCTGATCGTCATCGACCCGCGGCGCAGCGAATCGGCGCGGCGTGCCCATGTGCACTTGCAGCCCGTGCCGGGTGAAGACGCGGCGCTGCTGGCCGGGCTGATCCACATCCTGCTGGCCGAAGGGCTGCACGACAGCGACTTCGTGGCGCACAACGCAGTCGGCCTGGAGGCGCTGCGCGAGGCCGTGGCGCCCTACACACCCCGGCGTGGGTGTCCGAGCGCGCTGGCGTGCCCGTGGACGACCTGCTGGAGGCCGCGCGTTGCTTCGGCCGCGCACGCAAAGGCGGCGTGGTCTGCGCCACTGGCGCCAGCTACTCGGCCCACGCCAACCTCACGTTTTACCGGGCGCTGTGCCTCAATACCCTGTGCGGCCGCCGTGCGTGCGAAGATGATGGCAACCTCTGCGGCCAGAGTTTCACAGTGTGATCCGCCAGAGACCCTGGTGCGTGCTGGCGATCGCTTGCCACGTCGAGGCTTCTACCCACCGTGCGGATCGCACCGTACGATAGCTGGCAAGCACCCGAGGAGACAAGGCAATGAGCAGCCAGACCGGCATGGATGCCGAATACCCCGTCTCGCAGGAGACGCTGCAGCAGTTCCGTCGCGAAGGCTGGGCCCGGCTGCCAGCGCTGCTGAGCCGGGAACTGGCGCAGGAGATCATGCAGCGTCTGTATGCCTCGGACAACACGGTGGCGCCCACCAGCACCGAGAAGTGGATGACCACCAGCGACTACCAGCGCGTACTGAAAATGCACGACGGCATGGCCTGGAAGGACGACTGGTTCAAGCAACTCGCGCTGTCAAGGCGGATGTCGAGGCTGGCGCTGGATCTGATCGGCGCAGACGAAGGCCTGTTCATCCACGACATGTCGTTCATCAAGACCGGCGACGAGGGCGAGCCGACGCCGTTCCACCAGGACTTCCCGCACTGGCCCTTCGACCGCACGGGCGCCTTCACGATCTGGATCGCTCTGACCGACATGAGCCAGGGGATGGGCACGCTGCAGTTCCTGCCCGGCTCGCCGCAGGAAGGACCGCTCGGTCGCTTCAGCCGCAGCGTCGGTGACGACATGGTGAAGGCCAAGCCCTGGCTGGTGGACAAGTACGGCACGGTCGGCGGCACGCCGCTGCGCGCCGGCGATGCCACGGTGCACGTGGACTTGATGGTGCACGGCGCCGGCGGCAACACCACCGGCCGCGATCGCGCCGCCTACGCCGTGCGCTACATGCCGAAAGACGTGCTGTACACCGGCGCACCGCACCGGCACTTCGACAAGATCGGCCTCAGTTCAGGCGACTGCTTCGCCGATTCGGCGCTGGTGCCGCACATCGCCCGGAGCGCCAAGTGAAGCGTTCCAGACTGCGCAGCGCCATCGATTCGGGCGCCAGCGCGACGGGCATGCTGGTCATGATGGACGGCGGCGCCAGCGCCCGCATCCTGGCGCATCTGGGTTACGACTTCATCGTGTTCGACCTGCAGCACGGCGCCATCGACCTGGCCGGCATCGAGGCCGTGCTGGCGGGCGCCAAGGGAACCGACTGCACGCCCATCGCGCGCGTGGCAGCGCGGCGGCCGGACCAGATCGAATGGGTGCTGGACCTCGGCGCCCAGGGCGTGGTGGTGCCGATGGTCAATTCCGCCGCTGATGCCCGGCTGGCCGTCGACGCCTGCCGCTACCCGCCGCGCGGACGGCGCAGCGTGGCCGCGTTGCGCAACGTGCTGCAACGCGGCAACGACTACATGCACGAAGCCAACGACGACGTGGTGTGCATCATCCAGATCGAACACATCGAGGCCGTGGATCGCATCGAAGACATCCTCGCCGTCGAGGGCATCGACGCGGTGCTGCCCGGCCACGTCGACCTCGCGCTGTCGATGGGCCACACCCTTGACTACGGCTCCACCGTGTCCAACACCGTGCCGGCGCCGGTGGCCGAAGCCATGGCCCGCATCGACCGTGCCTGCGCCGCCCGCAAGATCCCAGTCATCCCGGTCGCCGGCACGCCGGCCGAGTTCGAGCAGGCGCAGCGGCGAGGTCATCGCATTGCCTGCTGCAACACCGATTTCCACCTGTTCCTGAACGCGGCGAGAGAGCAGCTGCAAGCCTGCCGCGCCATCACCCAGAAGCCATAGAGGAGACCTCATGTTGAGCATCCGTCGCATCCTGATCGCCGCCGCGGCACTGGCCGCTGCGCTGGCGGCCTCGGCCCAGACCCCCAAGGTCGGCGCCATCACCTACGTGGGCTTCGAAGGTGCCCCGCTCAACCTGACTGAGCAGGTCGCCATCGACCGCGGCTACTTCGCCGCCCGCGGCCTGGACGTCAAGTTCGTCGGCGCCGCCAACGGCGCCCAGATGGTGTCCGCGCTGATCGGCGGCAGCGCCCAGATCGGCACCCTCACCATCTCGGCCACGGCGCCGCTGATGAAACAGGGCCAGTGCTTCCAGTACCTGAGCTCGGGCGCGCGCACCTACTACAACCTGATCGCGCAGCCGGACCTGGTCCTGCCCAACGCCAACCAGCCCTACCCCAGAAACCTGGCCGACTTGAAGGGCAAGCGCGTCGCCGTCAACGCCCGCGGCACGGCGATGGAGTTCATGATGGATGCCGTGCTGCGTGCAGGCGGGCTGACACCGGTCGACGTCACCTACATCGCCACCGGCGGCGCCGCCACTGCGGTGGCGGCGTTCCGCAACAAGCAGGTCGACTTCGCGCTGACCTTCCCGATCCAGGAGCAACTGCTCAAGCCGGGCGAGTTCAAGTACGTCGCCAAGCTGACCGAGATCGCTGCCGCCAACCCGATCTACCACCTGACGCAAGTGTTCTCGGGCGCAAGCTGCGACTACGTCAAGAAGAATCCCGAAGTGGTGGCGGCCTTCTGCGGTGCGGTCGGCGAGGCCTATCGCTTCGTCAACAACCCGGCCAACAAGGAAACGGTGGTCGCGGTGGTGCAGAAGACGCTGAGCATCGACAAGCCGACCGCCGAGAGCTTCTGGCAGCAGTACGGCACCTCGTGGCCTTCGGGCAAGATCGACGCCGCCTCGTGGAACGCGCAGAAGATCCTGCTGCCCGCGGGCGTCGACCTGCCGCCGTACAACGAGCACATCTCCTCGGCTTGCCAGGGGCGGCTCTGACACTGCAACGCTCCGGCGACGCGGCGTCGCAGGACGCGGCGCAAGACGAGGTGATCGCCGGCCGGGCCGCTCTGCCCGAATGGCTGCGAATCCTGCTGCTGCAGTTCGCCCTGGTGTTGGCGGCGCTGGCCCTGTGGCAGTCCGCCGCCAGTTTCGGCTGGGGCTTGAAGGTGGTCGTGCAGAGCCCCGAGAGCGTGGCCAAGGCGCTGCTCGCGCTGGCCACCGGCGACCTGCTTTGGCCCAACTACTGGGCCACCTTGAAAGCCACGCTGCTGGGTCTGGTGGTGGCCGTGGTGCTGGGCACGCCGATCGGGCTGGCACTGGGGCTGATGACGACCGCGCAGCGCGTGGTGGCGCCCTTCCTCAGCGCGCTGAACGCCATGCCGCGCATCGCGCTGGCGCCGGTTTTCATCGTGGTGTTCGGCATCACGATGGCGGCCAAGGTGGCGCTGGCGGTCAGCCTGGTGATCTTCATCATGATCCTCAATGCGATCGCCGGCGTCAGCGCCGCGGATGCGGAAGCGATGCGCATGATGACGGCGATGGGCGCGTCGCGAGCGCAGACGCTGCGCATGGTGGTCTTGCCGGCGGCGCTGCCGTCGATCCTGACCGGCGTGAGACTGGGGCTGATCTATTCGCTGCTGGGGGTGATCGCTTCAGAGTTGATCGCGTCGGCCGACGGCCTCGGGCAGATGATCGCCCGCAGCGCAGGCGTGTTCGACCTGGCGACCGTCTACGCCGTCCTGCTGCTGTTGATGGTGACCGCGGCAGTCTTCAACACCGCCAGCGAGGCGCTGGGCCGCTGGCTGCTGCGCTGGCAGGCGCCGACGGCGCGATGAGCATGGTGCAAGCCGCTGCCAACGTCGGCGCGGCGCCGGTGGCGACGCTGCGCGGCGTCACCGTGCGCTTCGGCGCCCAACCGCCCGCGCGGCCAAGCACCATCCTGCGCAATTTCTCGCTGGACGTGAGGCGCGGGGAGTTCCTGGTGATCGTTGGCCGCAGCGGCTGCGGCAAGACCACGGTACTCAACCTGCTGTCCGGCCTTCTCGAGCCGAGCGCGGGCGCCGTGCAGGTGATGGGCAAACCCCCGCGCGCAGCCCGCCAGCACCTGGGCTACATGTTCGCGCGCGACGCCCTGGTGCCTTCGCGCACGGCGCTCGGCAACGTGGAGATCGGCCTCGAAGTGCGTGGTGTGCCGAAGGCAGAGCGCCGGGCCCGGGCGCAGGACCTGATCGGCAAGCTCGGGCTGGCTGGCGCCGAGGCGCGCTATCCGTGGCAGCTGTCGCAAGGCATGCGTCAGCGGGTCGCGCTCGCGCGCACCTGGGCGCTGGACCCGGACCTGATCTTGATGGACGAGCCCTTCGCTGCGCTCGATGCGCAAACCCGCGAGTCGGCCAGGGCGCAGTTCCTGGAACTGTGGGAGCGCACCCGCTGCAGCGTGGTGTTCGTGACCCACGACCTGGCCGAGGCGCTGCTGCTGGGAGACCGCCTGATCATCATGGCGCCGGGCGGCCGCATCGTCGAAGACCTGCGCCTCCCGTTCACGCACCCGCGCCATCCGCGCGAGTTGCCCTTCACCGACGAGTTCCGGGCGCTGGAGCGCAAACTGCGCGCCGGGCTGGGCGAGGAACTCGAGCACTAGCTGCTGCTTGCCTCGGCGGCGTCGCAGCGCCCGCCCGCAGCATCGTGGCCGTGGTTCACGATGCGGAAAACTCCGTGCCCCGCCTGCTGACACCGATCCAACCTCGCAGGACGATGCGACAAGGCGCCGACTCCGGCCCAGGGAGAAGCAGCATGTCGACCGCACAGACCCGCATGGTGCCCAGCTTCTGCCGCAACTGCACCGCCTACTGCCCGATTCTGGTGACGGTGCAGGACGGGCGCGCGGTGAAGGTCAGCGGCGACCCCGACGCGCCGGCTTACGAGGGCTACACCTGCCCCAAGGGCCGTGACCTGCCGGCGCAGCACGAAGCCGCGCACCGCCTGCTCCGTGCGCATGTGAAGCAAGCCGACGGCAGCCACGCGCCGATCGGCGCCGAGGCCCTGCTCGACGCCGTGGCCGCGCGTCTGCAGGACATCGTGGCGCGCCACGGGCCGCGCGCGGTGGCGGTCTACTACGGCACCGGCAACGTCACCAATCCGGCCGGGTCGGCGATGGCGCGTTCATGGCTGACGGCGCTGGGCTCGGACCTCATTTTCTCGGCCATGGCCATCGACAAGCCGGCCGCCAATATAGCGATGGCCCTGCACGGGCATTGGCATGCCGGCGCGCAGGCCTTCGAGAGCGCCGACACCTGGCTGCTGGTGGGCGCCAACCCGGTGATCGCCAAGTCCAATGGCGCGCCGATGAACAACCCGGCGCAGCGCCTGAAAGACGCCGCCGAGCGTGGCATGAAACTGATCGTCATCGACCCGCGGCGCAGCGAATCGGCGCGGCGTGCCCATGTGCACTTGCAGCCTGTGCCGGGTGAAGACGCGGCGCTGCTGGCCGGGCTGATCCACATCCTGCTGGCCGAAGGGCTGCACGACAGCGCCTTCATGGTGCAGCACGCGGTGGGACTGGACGCGCTGCGCGAGGCCGTGGCGCCCTTCACGCCGGCGTGGGTGTCGCAACGCGCTGGCGTGCCCGTGGGCGACCTGCTGGAGGCTGCGCGATGTTTCGGCCGTGCGAGGAAGGGCGGCGTGGTCTGCGCCACCGGCGCGAGCTTCTCGGCCCATGCCAACCTCACCTTCTACTTGGCGCTGTGCCTGAACACGCTGTGCGGCCGCTGGGCGCATGAAGGCGACGTTGCGCCCTACCCCAATGTGCTGCTGCCGGCCTTTCAGCCGCGGGCCCAGCCCTACCCGCCCTACCCGGTGTTCGGCAAGGGCCGCCTGCGCGCCCACGGCTTGCGCGAAAGCGCCGCCGGCATGCCGACGGCCGCGCTGGCCGACGAGATCCTGGAACCCGGCGCGGGCGGCATCAAAGCCCTCATCTGCCTGGGTGGCAACCCGCTGGAGTCCTGGCCCGACCAGCGCAAAACCGAAGCGGCGCTGAAGTCGCTGGACCTGCTGGTGGTGCTGGACACGCGCCTGACCGCCACCGCGCGCCTGGCCGACTATGTGGTGGCGGTGCCGCTGTCGCTGGAAACAGCGGGCTCCACCAGCCGTGTCGAAGCGCTGAAGTACGTGGGCGTGGCCCGCGGCTACACCATCCCCTGGGCGCAATACACGCCCAAGGTGGTGGAGCCGCCGAGTGGCGCCGACCTGGTCGAGGACGCGTCCTTCTTCTTCCGCCTGGCGCAGCGCATGAAGCTGCGCTTGAGCTGGACCAACACGGCAGGCTTTCGCGCGCACATCGAAGGGCCGTCGCACACGGTGCACTTCGACATGGCGCAGGAACCGTCCAACGAAGCGCTGATCGAGCTGACGTGCGCGAATTCACGCGTGCCGCTGGATGAAGTCAAACGCCATCCGCACGGCCGCGTGTTTGACGAAGTGCAGACCCGCGTGGCCGCGCGCGACCCGGCCTGCACAGCCATGTTGCAACTGGCCGACCCGCTGATGCTGGCCGATCTGGCGCAGCTGCTGGCCGAGCCACCACGCACGGCGGCGCTGGACGCCACGCACTCGCCCCCAACCACGCACCTGCTGGTGTCGCGCCGCATCAACCGCGTCATGAATTCGGTGGGCCATGGTTACGCCAACGGTGTCGAGGGGAACGGCCTGACGCCGGCCTTCCTGGCGCCAACCGACTTCACCGCGCTGGGCCTGCTGCCGGGCGACGGCGCCTGCATCGCCAGCGCCCACGGCCAGATGCGCGTGCGGCTGCTGGCCGACGACGATTTGCGCCCCGGCGTGCTGTCGGTGGTGCATGGCTTCGGCGACTGTGTCACGCAGCTCATCGGCAGCGCGGGGCGCGACGCCATCAGCGGCATGCCGCACTTCAGCGGCGTGCCGGTGGCGATCAGCCGCGCCTGAGCTCCTGCTCGTAACCTTCCAACAGGAAGGGCGCCGGCAGGTTGCCGTTGATCTTGCAGTCGAGCAGGATCGGGCCACTCGGATTGCGCAGCATCGGCGCCAGCGCCTCAAGCTCGGCCAGGGTGCGCACGGTGGCGGTCTGGAAGCCAAAAGCCTGCGCCACGGGCGCCAGGTCCACGTCGGGGAATTGCGCCTTGGCGGTCGGCCGGTTGCGCAGCCGCAGGTGGTGCACCTCGGCGCCGAAGGCGCAGTCGTTCATGACCACGATGATGAGCGGGATGTCTTCGCGCACCACGGTTTCGAGCTCGTTCATGCTCATCATGAATCCGCCGTCGCCGATGAAGAGCACCGTGGGGCGGTCGGGCCTGCCGACGGCAAAGCCCATGGCGGTGCCGAAGCCCATGCTGATGGACGCGAAGTCACTGGCCTGCTTGATGTGGCCGGGCCCCGTCACCGCCACGAAGGCCGCAATCTGGATGAAGTTGCCGGCGTCGTAGACGATGTTGCGGTCAGCCGGCAGCAGGCGGCTGAGCGCCAGCGCCAGCGAGCGCGGGTCCATCGTGCGTGGTGTGTGCGCGGGCTGGAATTCGCTGGCCAGGTCGTGGCCGGCCAGGTGCTGGCGGGTGGCGGCGTCGTGAAAGAGCTTGTCGTCGGCGGGCCGCTCGGGCAGCGCGGCCAGCAGTTGCTGCACCGCCAGCCGCGCGTCGCCCACCAACGCCACGTCGGCGTGGTGCCAGCGGCCGATGTGCGAACGGTCGGCGTCGACCTGGATCAGCGGCGCGTCCTTCGGCAGCGCCAGGCCAAAACTGGTGGTGCGCAGGTTGAGGCCGGCGCCGATGGCCAGGATGCAGTCGGCCTGGTCCATGCATCGGCGGCCTGCGGCGTGCGAGAACGAGCCCACCACGCCAGCGTTGTAGGCGTGGGCAGAGAACATCTCCTTGGCCTTGAGCGTGGTGGCCAGCACGGCGCCGATCCTGTCGGCCAACTGCTCGATGACCTCGCGCGCACCACTGCGAAAGGCGCCCACGCCGGCCACGATGAGGGGCCTGCGCGCCGCCACCAACAAGGCCGCAGCCGCCTGCACGGCCGAAGCCCGGGCCGGGCGCGGGGCAGCGGCCGGTGCGGCTGGCGCGGCGGTCTGCGACATCGCGTCGTCGAAGTCGATCTCGGCCAGCTGCACGTTCGTCGGCAGCAGCAGCGCCGTGGCGCCCTGCGCCGTGGAAGCCACGGCTTGGGCCAGCGTCCGCCGCGCACTGGCGGGGTCGGTGGCCACAAAGCAGCGCAGGCCGGCGGCCTGCAGCACAGCCACGCCGTTGAAGGTCTTGGTGTCGGGCCCCATGCCGTTGGGCACTGCGGCCACTGTCGAGGCTTCACCGGTGATCAGCAACACGCGCGAGCCCGTGCGCTGCGCATAGGTGATGCCGTGCAGCGCGTTGGCAGTGGCCGGGCCGCGGCCGACCACGGCCACGCCCAGCCGGCCCGTGGCTGCCGCATAACCCTCGGCCATCGAACAGGCGTTGTTCTCGTGCCGCGTGCCGTAGAAGCGCACGCCGATGGCGTCGAGCGTGCTGACGAAAACGGCGGTGTCGTCGCTCATCAGCCCGAAGACCGCTTCGACGCCCAGGTTCTTGATGTCGTGCGCAAGCGCTTCGCAGACCAGCATGCGGCGCCCTACTCCGGCTTGATGCCGTTTTCCTTGATCAGCCGCGCCCACTGCGCGGCCTCGCGCGTGATCAGGCTCTGGAATTCGGCCTGCGAACCGCCACCCACTTCCATGCCGATGGCGTTGTACTTCTCGCGCAGATCGGGCTCCTGCAACACCTGGTTGATGGCTTCGTTCAGGCGCGCCAACACGTCCTTCGGCACGCCCGCCGGCGCCAGCACGCCGAACCAGGTGACGCTCTGCACGGCCACGCCCTGTTCGAC
>JANMVM010000323.1:0-12758 GCA_031392695.1 Rubrivivax sp. | reverse complement strand
GCGCTGAAGGCCCAGAACAGGCTGGCCGCGATCAGCAATGGCTCGACCGTGGCGGGGATGCGCCAGCGCGCGGCTGTCGCAGGGATGTCGGCAATCGGCCTGGGCGGTGCTGCGGCTGTCGCGGGTGGGCTCGGTCATGGCTCGGTCATGGCTCGGTCATGGCTCGGTCATGGCTCGGTCTTGGCTCTGGCGGGCGTGGTCCTCGATTGTCGCCCCGGGCCCGACCCGGGGCCCATCCGGTACCGATGCCACCGCGGGCCGTGTTGCAATCGGGCCCATGCCGATTGCCGACATCCCTGCGACAGCCGCGCGCTGGCGCATCCCCGCCACGGTCGAGCCATTGCTGATCGCGGCCAGCCTGTTCTGGGCCTTCAGCGCCAACCGCCTCTTCCTGGCCGCGGCACTCAAGGACCGCGGCTTTTCCGAGCCCGCGAACTGGGTTTTTGCCGGCGCGCTGCTGGTGATGCTGACGGCGCTGCACTTCCTGCTGCTGGCGCTGGTGTGCAACCGCTGGACCGTCAAGCCGCTGCTGGCGGTGCTCATCGTGGGTACCGCCTTCGCCAGCCATTTCATGCAGAGCTTCGGCGTCTACCTCGACCCCTCGATGATGCGCAACGTGCTGCGCACCGACGTCGCCGAAGCGCGCGAGCTGTTCGCCTGGAGCCTGCTGCCACACCTGCTGCTGTACGCGGTGCTGCCGCTCGTGCTGCTGTGGCGCGTGCGCCTGGTGCAGCGGCCCTGGCTGCGCGCGGCGGCGGTGCGCGGGGCCGCGCTGCTACTGGCCGCGGCGGCGCTGGTGGGCGCGCTGCTGCTCGTCTTCCAGGCCTTGTCCTCGCTGATGCGCAACAACAAGGACATGCGCTACCTGGTGACGCCGGCCAACTACCTGTGGTCGATCGGCGTCGTGGCCACGGCCCAGGCCAAGGGTGCCGCGCAGCCGCGCCGGCCGATCGGCCTGGACGCCGCGCCCGGCCCGCGCATGGCCACGCGCACGCGGCCGCTGCTCGTCGTGCTGGTGGTGGGCGAGACCGCGCGCGCCGCCAATTGGGGCCTCAACGGCTACGCGCGCCAGACCACGCCCGAGCTGGCGCGGCTGCCGGTCATCAACTTCCCCGACGTCACCGCCTGCGGCACCAACACCGAGGTCTCGCTGCCCTGCATGTTCGCCCCCGTGGGCCGGCGCGACTACGACGAAGCCCGCATCCGCGGCAGCGAATCGCAGCTGCACGTGCTGGCCCGCGCCGGCGTCGGCGTGCACTGGCGCGACAACCAGTCGGGCTGCAAGGGTGTGTGCGAAGGCCTGCCGCAGGACGAGCTGATCGCGCTCAAGCCGGCCGGCCTGTGCAGCGACGGCCGTTGCCTCGACGAAGGCCTGCTCGTCGGCCTCGATGAACGCCTGGCGGGACTGAAAGGCGGCCGCGCGAGCCAGTTCCTGGTGCTGCACCAGCTCGGCAACCACGGGCCCTCTTACTTCAGGCGTTACCCGCCGGCCTTTGCGCGCTTCGGCCCGGCCTGCCGGCACGACGACCTGCACAAGTGCAGCCAGCAAGAGATCACGGCCGCCTACGACAACGCGCTGCTCTACACCGACCACGTGCTGGCCCTGCTGATCGCCCGCCTGCAGGCGGCAGCGGCCACGGTCGACTCGGCCGTGATCTATGTCTCCGACCACGGCGAGTCGCTGGGCGAGAACAACCTCTACCTGCACGGCCTGCCCTACGCCATCGCGCCCGACCTGCAAAAGCGCGTGCCCATGGTGGCCTGGTTCTCGGCCACCGCACCGGCCAGCGTGGGCCTGGGTGCGGACACGAGCTGCCTGGAGCAGCGTGCCCGGCTGCCGGCCGCCCACGACCACCTCTTTCACACCCTGCTCGGCCTGCTCGACGTCAAGACCACGCTGTACGAGCGCGATTGGGATCTGGCGCAGGGCTGCCGCGCGCCATGAGCGCCACCGCCTGGGGCCGCCAGGACGCGCTCGTCACCGCCGCCAGCCTGGTGCTGCTGCTGGCCTGGGACGCCAGCGGCGGGGACCTGGCGGCGGCGCAGCGCTTCGGCAACGCGCAGGGCTTTGCCTGGCGCGACACCTGGTGGGCCAGCACCGTGCTGCACGACGGCGGGCGGCTGCTGGCCTGGGCGCTGCTGGCCGGGGTGATGCTGAGCGCCGTGCGCGCGCCACGCCCCGGCGAGCCGCCGCGCGCCTGGCGCTGGCGCTGGGTGGGGGTGATGCTGCTGTGTGTGCTGGTGGTGCCGGCGCTCAAGCGTTTCAGCCTCACCAGTTGCCCCTGGGAGCTGGCCGAATTCGGCGGCGTCGCCAGCCACGTCTCGCACTGGCGGCTGGGCCTGGGCGACGGCGGGCCGGGGCACTGCTTTCCGTCCGGTCATGCGGTGGCGGCCTTCGCCTTCTTCGGCCTCTACTTCATGTGGCGCGACCACGCGCCCGGGCGCGCCCGCGGCTGGCTGTGGGCGGTGCTGGGGGCCGGGCTGCTGTTCGGCACCGCGCAGCTGGCGCGCGGCGCGCACTATCCGAGCCACACGCTGTGGTCGGCCTGGCTGTGCTGGACGATTGGCGTCGCGGCCTACCACGGCGGCGCCCGCTGGCGCGCTCGGCCGCTGCCGTCAAAGGCGGATTGACTGCGGGCGCGCGAATGGGCGCCAGCGGCGGCGCCACAATGGCCCTGCCTTCGCTACCGATGATCGCCATGGCCCCGCTGCAAGACCCTGCCTGGAAGCACGACGGCGTGCGCGTCGTCGGCGCCCGCCAACTCGACGCCAACACGGCGCAGACGCCGGGCATGGACCGCCAGGCGGCGATCAACTTCGCGCGCGTCGGGGCGCGCAAGCTGTGGGCCGGCACGGTGCACATCCACGCCAACGCCAAGACCGGCGCCCACCACCACGGCGCGCTCGAAAGCGTGATCTACATCGTCAGGGGCCGCGCGCGCATGCGCTGGGGCGAGCGGCTCGAATTCACGGCCGAGGCCGGGCCCGGCGACTTCATCTACGTGCCGCCCTACGTGCCGCACCAGGAGATCAACGCCAGCGCCACCGAGACGCTTGAGTGCGTGCTCTGCCGCAGCGACGGCGAGGCCGTGGCCATCAACCTCGACATCACGCCCGTCGAGCCGCCCGAGCAGGTGCCCTGGGTCGACCCGACGCACCCGGCGCCGCAGCCATGAGCCGCCGGGCCGTTCCCAAGGCGAATGCCGTAGTGCGAAGCACGGAGGTTGCCTGATGAGCCGCCGGGCCGTTCCCAAGGCGAATACCGCAGTGCGCAGCACGGAGGCTGCCTGATGAGTCAGGTCCCCGACCCGCGCGCGCTGCTGCTGGCGCTGTACGAGGCCGCGGTGCAGCGCGCGCTGCCGGCGCACAACACCGCGGCCTTCCTGCCGCCGCCGCCGAAAGGCCGCACGCTGGTGCTGGGGGCCGGCAAGGCCGGTGGCGCGATGGCCGCCGCGGTCGACGCGCTGTGGCCGGCCGCTGCGCCGCTCAGCGGCCTGGTGGTGACGCGCTACGACCACGTGCCCCCGGCCTACCGCGCACGCCCCGGTCGCATCGAAGTCGTCGAGGCCCGCCACCCCGTGCCCGACGAGGCCGGCCAGCGCGCCGCCCTGCGCATCGCCGCGCTCGCCCAGGGCCTGAGCGCCGACGACCTGGTGCTGTGCCTGATCTCGGGCGGCGGCTCGGCGCTGCTGTCGATGCCGGCGCCAGGCCTCACGCTGGCCGACAAGCAGGCCATCAACCAGGCGCTGCTCCGGAGCGGCGCGGCCATCGACGAGATGAACTGCGTGCGCA
The DNA here is from genome assembly GCA_031392695.1 of Rubrivivax sp. GTDB lineage: Bacteria > Pseudomonadota > Gammaproteobacteria > Burkholderiales > Burkholderiaceae_C > Rubrivivax. The sequence continues at coordinate 8,966 of JANMVM010000323.1, read as the reverse complement.
AGCACCTGAGCGCGATCAAGGGCGGCCGCCTGGCCGCGCTGTGCGCGCCGGCGCGCGTCGTCACGCTGCTCATCAGCGACGTGCCCGGCGACGCGCCCGAGGTCATCGCCAGCGGGCCCACGGTGCCCGACGCCACGACCTGCGCCGACGCGCTGGCGATCTGCCGCCGCTACGCCATCGAGCTGCCCGCGGCGGCGCGTGCCGGGCTGGACAGCGGTGCCTTCGAGACACCCAAGCCGGGCGACCCGCGCTTTGCCGGCCACCAGGTGCACGTGATCGCCACGCCGCAGCAAAGCCTGCAGGCCGCCGCCGCGGTGGCCCGTGCCGCCGGGCTCGAAGCCCACATCCTGAGCGACGAGATGGAAGGCGAGAGCCGCGAGGTCGGCAAGGTGCAGGCGGCGCTGGCGCGCGCGGTGGCGCGACGCGGCGAGCCGTTTGCGCGGCCCTGCGTGATCCTGTCCGGCGGCGAGACCACGGTCACCGTCAAGGCCCAGGGCGGGCGCGGCGGCCGCGCCACCGAATTCCTGCTCGGCTGCGCCATCGCGCTGCAGGGCCAGGGCGGCGTGCACGCGCTGGCCGCCGACACCGACGGCATCGACGGCGTCGAAGACAACGCCGGCGCCTTCGTCACCCCGGACACGCTGGCGCGCGCCGCGGCGCTGGGGCTGAAGGCGGCGGACTTCCTCGACCGCAACGACGCCTACAACTTCTTCAGGCCGCTCGGTGACCTGGTGACGCCCGGGCCGACCTTCACCAACGTCAACGACTTCCGCGCCCTGCTCATCGTCTAGACGCAGCCGCGCGCCCAACCCCCACGAGGCCTCCATGAACCAGCCCCTTCCCGGCGACGGACTGCAACTGCGCTCGCTCATCACCGCCGACGGCGAACTGCAGCTTTCGCTGCTGCGCCTGGCCACGCCCGAGCCGGCGGCCGACGAGGTCGTGTTGCGCGTCGAGGCGACACCGATCAACCCGTCGGACATCGGGCTGCTGTTCGGTGCCGCCGATCTGGCCACGCTGGCCAGCAGCGGCCAAGGCGAGCACACCCGCGCCACGGCGCGCGTGCCGGCCGCGGCGATGAAGGCCATGGCCGGGCGCATCGGGCAGTCGATGCCGGTGGGCAACGAAGGCGCCGGCACCGTGGTGGCCGCGGGCAGCAGCGCCGCGGCGCAGGCCCTGCTCGGCCGCACCGTGGCCGTGCTGGGCGGCGCGATGCACTCGCAGTTCCGCACCGTCAAGGCCGCGCAGTGCCTGGCGCTGCCGCCCGGCACCACGGCGGCCGAGGGTGCCTCGTGCTTCGTCAACCCGCTCACGGCGCTGGGCATGGTCGAGACGATGCGCCGCGAAGGCCACCGCGCGCTGGTGCACACGGCGGCGGCGTCCAACCTGGGCCAGATGCTCAACCGCCTGTGCCGCGCCGACGGCGTCGGTCTCGTCAACATCGTGCGCAAGCCCGAGCAGGAAGCGCTGCTGCGCGAGCAGGGTGCAGAGCACGTCGTCAGCACGGCCTCAGTCTCGTTCAGCGAAGACCTGACGCAGGCCCTGGTGGCCACCGGCGCCACGCTGGCCTTCGACGCCACCGGCGGCGGCAGGCTGGGCGGGCAGATCCTGGGCGCGATGGAAGCGGCGCTCAACCGCACGGCGCAGGAATACAGCCGCTATGGCTCGACGACGCACAAGCAGGTCTACCTCTACGGCGGCCTGGACAGCGGGCCGACCGAGTTCGTGCGCAACTTCGGCATGAGCTGGGGCATGGGCGGCTGGCTGCTCTTCCCCTTCCTGCAGCGCATCGGTGCCGACGCCGCGCAGGCGCTGCGGCAGCGCGTCGCCGCCGAGCTGCAGACGACCTTCGCCAGCCGCTACACGCGGGTCGTCTCGCTGGCCGGCGCTTTGCAGCTCGACGCGATGGCCGACTACGGCCGCCGCGCCACGGCGTCCAAGGTGCTCATCGACCCGAGCGCGTGAAGCTTCTGCGCGGTCCGGCGCGGGCCCGACCGGCGCCCGCGCCGATGCCGCTACCTGACGACCCAGATCCGCATCGCCAGCACCGTGCCGGAGGCGCGATCGAGGATCTGCACCGTCGCCTGGCGCGCCCTGAATCCCTCGGGCAGCGCCACGCTGCCGCGCACGACCTCGTGGCGGCCCAGCGCCAACGGAATCGGCTTCAGGCTCACCGAGCTGTCGCTGCGCCGCGCCGACTCGCCGGCGAGCACCAGTTGCATCACACCCGTCTGTGGCTGGCTGCCGGCCCGCTCGCGCGTCAGCACCACGTCGTAGGCCAGTTGACCGGCGCTGGCCGCGAAATGGGCCGCGCGCACCTCCACCTGGCCCTGGCGCGGGTCGGGCGGCAGCGCCTGCACGACCGCGGTCAGGTCGCCTTTCAGCCGCTCGGCCGTGGTTCGGCTGGCAGCGAGATCCTGGGCCAGGCCGCGCTCGCGTGCGAGCGCAGCGGCGAGCTCGCGGCTGGCCTGGTCGAACTGGGCAGCGAGACTCGAACGCTGCGCCTCGGCGCGCTCGACCGCAGCGCTCAGCCGCTCTGACGCGTCGACCGTCAGGCGCGGCGGCAGATAGCGCTGCTGGACCAGCAGCAGGCCGGCCGAGCCGATGGCCGTACCGGCAAGCAGGAGCCAGAGCCATCGCGGCAGGCGCCAGCGCGAGCGCTGGCGGCCATAGGCGGAGTAGGTGACCGCGCGGGATCGGCGAAACAGCATCGGCTGGGGGCAAGCGCAGGAGTGGGGCCGCAAGGCTGCGGCCTGCACGCGCGGCATCTGCAACACGATGTGCGCGCGGCCGCCAGCGTGCGGGCGCCGCACCACCGGGTGCGCGTACCCGTGGGCGGGCACACCGCAGGCGGGCATATCGCGGGCGGTGGCCGGCGAACGATTGACCACAGTCCTTGCAAAGTCGTAGCCAGACCGGCTTCAGGATTGCCCGGCGCGCGCCGACGCGGCGCCGGTGTCAGGCGCCGGGTGGCTCGACCGCCGGACCCAGCAGCGCCCGCAGGCTGCTCAGGGAGAAGGGCTTGGACAGCACGCCCACGGTGCGCAGCCCGAGGCCTTGTGCTTCGAGCAGCGCAGCGTCGATCTCGGCGCGCCCGGCGCCGCTGGAGATGATGAGGCGGGCCATGCAGCCGGCCGCCGCCAGCCGGCGCAGCACCTCGAGGCCGTCGATCTCGGGCATCGCCAGGTCGACCGCCAGGTGCGTCGGCGACCAGTCCGTCACGGCCTCGAAGAAGGCCTGCGGCGCTTGGCACCACTGGGCTTCGAAGCCGGCGCGCTGGGCCACGAAGACGAGCAGCCGGCCGACGGTCTCGTCGTCGTCGAGGATGAGGAGCTTTGCGGTCTGCATGGGCTTCGAGTGCAGGCCATTGTCAGGGGTCGCGCCGGGTGGGCGGCCGCTGTGAGGCCGCTGTGAGGCCGGCCGCCCGTATGATGAACCTCGGGTTGAAGTCCTGCGCAGCACACCGTGCCGGCACGCAGCGACGAAGCACACGCTGACCCACAGGCTGATGGAGCTCCATGAGCATTCGATCGCGGCTCGTCCTGCTGACCCTGCTCGCCACGCTCCTGCCCGCCCTGCTGGGGGTGGTCCGCTTTGTGCAATCGCGCGAGCAGACCATCGAAGCCGACACGGCCCAGCTGACGCTGATCGTGCAACAGCAGGCCGACACCATCGCCGAAAGGATCCAGGGCACGGCGCAGTTGCTTTACGGGCTGGCGCGCGCCGACGAGTTGCTGCACGGCGGCGACCGTCCCGCCTGCTCGGCCTTTCTCGCCGAAGTGCGCGAGGCCTACCCGCAGTACACCGGCATCCTCACCATCCAGCCCGATGGGCGGCTGTTCTGCGACTCCTTGCGCAGCGGCCGTGAGCTCGACCTGCGCGACCGCGCCTACTTCAAGGCCGCACAAGCCGCCGGCAGCGGGGTCGTGCTGGAGCCGGTGTTCGGCCGCCTCACCGGCCTGGCGGTGCTGCAGGTCGCCCACCCCGTGCGTTCAGCCCGCGGTGAGTTGCGCTTCGTGCTGCTGGCCTCGCTGAACCTGCAGCAGTTGCTGGAGCACGAGCGCATGGCGCTGGCCGCTGCCAAGCTGCTGCTGCTGGACGACAAGGGCCTCGTGCTGGCGCGATCGCGCAGCGACGGCGTGGGCGACCCGACGGGCTCGTCGATGGCCGGCACGCCGCTGTTCAGGTTCATGACCAGTGGCGCCGCGCACACGGCCGAAATCGCCGGCGCCGACGGCCTGCGCCAGGTCTGGGCGGTGGCCGAGTCGGCGGCGCTGGCGCGCGCCGGACTGCACCTGGCGGCCGGCGTACCGCGCAGCACGCTGCTGCAGGCCGCCGACCAGCGCCTGCGCCAGGATCTCGGCCTGCTCGCGCTGGCCGCGGTGGCGCTCTTCCTGGCCGTCTGGCTGGTGGCCGAATTCGGCATCCGGCGTCCGATCGGGCGCATCACGCGCATGGCCGGTCAGCTCGTCGCTGGCGACCTGTCGGCGCGCGTGCCTGCCCCGCTGCCGCGCGGCGAGCTGGGTGCGCTGATGGCGGTGCTGAACCAGACCGCGCAGTCGCTCGAGCAGCAGCGCAGCAACATCGCCGAGCTCAACCAGCGCCTGCAGCAGTCGCAGCGCATGGAAGCCATCGGTCAGCTCACGGGCGGTATTGCGCACGACTTCAACAACCTGCTCACCGTGGTGCTGGGCAATGCCGAGTTGCTGATCGAGGAGCCGGGCCTTGACCCGCAACTGCGCCAGCTGGCGGAGATGATCGCCGCGGCGGCGCAGCGCGGCGCCGAACTGACGCAGCGCCTGCTGGCCTTTGCGCGCAAGCAGGCGCTCGACCCGAAGGTGGTCGACGTCAACCAGCTCGTCGCCAGCCTGGACCCGATGTTGCGGCGCACGCTGGGCGAGACGATCGAGATCGAGCTCATCCGCGCCGCCGGCCTGTGGCTGGCATTGGTCGACATCGGGCAGCTTGAGAACGCGCTGCTCAACCTGTGCCTGAATGCGCGCGACGCCATGCCCGGCGGCGGCCGCCTGACGCTGGAGACCGCCAACGTGCGGCTGGACGCCGAGTACGCCGCGCGCCGCAGCGACGTGGTGGCCGGGCAGTACGTGATGCTGGCGGTGTCGGACACCGGCCAGGGCATTGCACCCGAGCACCTGTCACGCGTCTTCGAGCCCTTCTTCACCACCAAGGACAAGGGCAAGGGCACGGGGCTCGGGCTGTCGATGGTCTACGGCTTCGTCAAGCAGTCGGCGGGGCATCTGGGCATCTACTCCGAGCCCGGCCAGGGCACGACGGTCAAGCTCTATCTGCCGCGCGTCAGCGGCGACGCGGCCACGGCGGCCGACGCGGTGACGAGCGCTGCCGCCGCCGGCGGCGGCGCCGAGACGATCCTGCTCGTCGAGGATGACGCTGCGGTGCGACGGTATGCATTGCAGGCACTGCAGTCGCTCGGCTATGCCGTGATCGAGGCTGCCGACGGGCCCTCGGCGCTGGTCCTCATCGGCCAGCGCGACGACGTCGAGCTGCTGTTCACCGACGTCGTCATGCCCGGCGGCATGAACGGTCGCGCGCTGGCCGACGCCGCGCGCCGGCTGCGCCCGGGGCTGCGCGTGCTCTACACCTCGGGCTACACCGAAAACGCCATCGTCCACCACGGCCGGCTCGACCCCGGCGCCCTGCTGCTGAGCAAGCCCTACCGGCGCAGCGAACTCGATCGCGCCATCCGTGCCGCGCTCGACGCCGGCCCGGCCTGAGCGCGCTTGACCACCCGCTGCCGCTGTCCGCGCGCAGCGCGTCCACCGCCTGCAGCCCGCTGCAGGCACGGCATCAGTCGCGCTTGCCGTCGCGCTCGATCTCCCCGGACAATGCCGACCAGGCCGTTGTCGCTATCGGCCGAGACGAGAAATTCCATTCGATCGTGGTCGTCGACGGGCCAGGGGAGCGATTCGCTTCGTTCAAGCCCCGCGATGCCCTTGTCTTCAAGTCTGCGCAAAGGAACGAAGCAAGTGGGTCCAGACCGGGTTCGCAGGCATTTGCGGTGTCGACCGACGCAGCGCCGCAGCGTCCTGTGCACGCTGGTGGGCCTGTTCGCCGGCGCGCCGCGCCTGGCGATGGGTCAAGGCACGGCCCGGGTCCGCCGCATCGGCCTGCTATCGGCCGGCACGGCCAGCACGCCCGAGGCGAGGTGGAAGGAGATGGCACGCTTGCGCGAGCTCGGCTGGGTGGAAGGCCAGAACCTGCATGTCGAGCGCCGCTACGCGAAGGGTCGGCTGGACGATCTCTGGCCACTGGCCGAAGAGCTGGTGCAGGCTCGCGTCGAACTCATCGTGACCAATGGCCCCAACCCGACGCGCGCCGCGATGCGCGCAACCACCAGCCTTCCGATCGTTTTCATGGTGGCGAGTGACCCCGTCGGTAGCGGCCTGGTCGGGAGTCTTGCGCGGCCCGGTGGCAACGTCACGGGGTTTTCCGCCAGCAGTTCGGAATTGACCGCGAAGCTCTTGTCGCTGATGAAGGAACTGCTGCCCGGCCTGCAGCGCATCGGAACACTCGTGGTGGCGGGAAATCCACAATTCCAAGGCGTCCAAAGCGATCTCGTACGCATCAGCCGATCAGCCGGCATCGAACCGATATTCGTGGGCATTGCCGCGGCCGCGGAAGTCGAGGCCGCCATCGAAAAAATGCTCCAGCAGCGGGTTCAGATGCTGCTGTTGGTCAATGACGCATTCATCATCGAGCATCGGGTCAGGATCATCGGTGCGGCGCTCAAACGCGGCTTGCCCACCGCCGCAAACAGCTTCGCATCGGACGGCGCGGTGCTGACCTACTCCTACTCGAGCGCTGATGACGAGGTCAAGTGGGCCAACTACGTTGACCGCATCCTGCGCGGAACGAAGCCAGCCGACCTCCCCGTCGAGCAAGCCACCCGGTTCGAACTCGTGATCAATCTGAAGTCGGCCCAGGCTTTGCGACTGACCCCGCCGCCATCGCTGCTGCTGCAAGCGGACGAGGTCATTCGGTGAGTCCGGATGCCGCGACGCGCAGCTCCTGATTCGAGCAGATCCCCGACGGCTTGCCGCCATCACCACTTGCAGCCGCCGTCCTTGCGCAGCGCGTCCGCGGCCAGCGGAATCACCGCCAGCGGCCCCATGCCGCTGTAGGCGCTGCGGCAATCACCCTTGCCGGCTTTCTCGATCTTCTTGGCCAGCTTGTCGTCGCGCTCGGGCGGGCGCGGCAGCACCGGCAACACGCCGCTGGTGCTGTAGCGCGAGAGCTCACCGCCGCGCGGGCGCGCCAGCTCCAGGTTCAGGCGCGGCACGGCGCTGGCCGCGGCGGCTGGCGGCGTGGCGATGTCGCGTCCGACCTGCGCACCGCCCTCGGCGGCACCCGGCCGCGCCGTGGGCAGCAGCGTGCTGGGCAGCTCTGCCGGCGCCGGCAGGGCCAGCGCTTCGGGCTGGCGCGACAGGGACGGCTCGGGCGCCCGCGGCGCCACCGGTTGCGCCTGCAGCCGCCGCAGCGGTGGCGGGGCTTCTGCCAGCGCAGGCGCCGGCGGCGCGGCGGGTTCGGGCAGCGTTGGGGCCAACTCAGCACGAGGCAGGGGCGCGGCCGGCGCCGGCGCTGGCGCGTCGATCAGCGGCGAGTTGAGTTGCGGCACCGGCCTGGGCACGGCGATCAGCGCCGGCGTCGCGGCGATCGCCGGCAGCGCGTCGACGCTGGGCAGCGGGGCCACCGCAGGCAGCGGCTGGGTGGCGGCGCTCGCCCGCCAGGGCGCCGTGGCGGCGAGCCGGCCTTCGGCAGCCGCGGGCTCTGGCGTCGCCGGCAGCGGGCTCGGCAGCCGTGGTGCTTCGAAAGGCTGCGGCGCCGCTGGCGTGGGCGCAGCCGATTCGCCCAGGCGCTCGGCGCCCGGCGCACTGCCGGGCAGCGGCTCGCTGCTGCGCACGGCGCCGCCCCAGCGCGGCGCCGCCGCTTTGCTCGGCATGCCATTGGCAGGTGCCGGCGGCAGCACCACGGCAGTGGCGCCTTCGGTCACCGGCCCGCGCAGCGTGACGTTGATGCCCCCGGACACGCCCTGCCCCTGCGGCGCCGTGCCCCCCGGCGCGTTGCCCAACCACAGCACCAGCCAGACATGCAGCAGCAGCGCCAGCAACAGGCAGCGCTGGACCGTGGTCAGCGGCTCCCGCGGCCAGGGCAGCAGGCGCGCGGGCAGCGGCAGGTCTTGCAGGATGGCGTTCATGTTCAGGCTCACCTTGGCAGCGCCACGCTGGAGTGTCAACCGGCGACGAAAGCGGCGACGAAACCGGCCTGATACCGGCCTGATACCGGCGCACCCGCCACTCGGGTCTAATCCGTTTTTGCCACGCGGGAAGCACGCCATGAACCAACTCGAGCAACTCAAGCAGCACACCACCGTCGTCGCCGACACCGGCAGCTTCCGTCAGCTGGCGCAATATGCGCCGCGGGACGCCACCACCAACCCGAGCCTGATCCTCAAGGCCGTGCAGCAGCCCGGGTACGCGCCGTTGCTGGCCGAAGCCGTGGCAGCGCACCGCGGCGCTGCGCCGGACGTCATCGTCGACGCCGTGCTGGTGCGCTTCGGGTGCGAGATCCTGAAGGTCGTGCCCGGCCGCGTCAGCACCGAGGTCGACGCGCGGCTGTCCTTCGACACCGCCGCCAGCGTGGCGCGTGCGCACCGCCTCATCGCGCTGTACGCCGCCGCCGGCATCGACCAGAGCCGCGTGCTGATCAAGGTCGCCGCGACCTGGGAAGGCATCCGTGCCGCCGAGCTGCTGCAGCGCGAGGGCATCCGCTGCAACCTGACGCTGCTATTCGCCTTCTGCCAGGCGGTGGCCTGCGGCGAAGCCGGGGTGCAGCTCATCAGCCCCTTCGTCGGCCGCATCTACGACTGGCACAAGAAGGTGGCCGGCGCCAGCTGGGACGAGGCCGCGCATGCCGGCGCCAACGACCCG
>JANMVM010000276.1:0-12982 GCA_031392695.1 Rubrivivax sp. | reverse complement strand
CAACCCATAGGTTTCGAGACAAGTTGAAAACGATGAATTCGTTCGCCAGGCTAGGCGCAAACCACAGCGATACCTTCTGGTATCGCGAGGATTTGCAACGACGCATGGCGGACGAAGACGCGTTTTCATGTCTCGAAATCTATGGGTTGGAGTACTAGGAGCGCGGGCGGCAGAAGGCGTCGAAGCGATGCGTGTGAAAACCGAGTAGCGCTGGGAGGCACCGACAAGCCCAGGGCTTGCCCCCCCCGGGCGCAGGAAGTGATACCCGGCGGTGCCGGTTTCTCGCGCCATGCAGCCGACGACCTTCTGCCGCCCACGCTCCTAGGGTAGGGCGCTGCCCTGCAGCCAGGGCAGGGGGTCGCACATCGCGGCCTCGAAGGCCTGCACGAAGCGGCCCACGTGCACACCGTCCACGAGCGCGTGGTGGACTTCCACCGACAGCGGCATCCAGCGCCGCGCGCCGTCGGCGTCGATGCGGCCGAAGGCGAACTTGGGGATCGAGTCTTCGCTGCCGCCGTGGCGCGCGTGCGTGAAGCTCGTGAAGTGGACCCAGGGCAGGGTCGTGAAGTGCAGCAGCGCCTCGTCGTCGACGCGCGGCGCGAAGGCGCCGTCGCTGCCCAGGCCCGCGCGCGCGGCCTCGAGCGCGGCGGCCCCGTGCGCCGCGAAGGTCGCGAAATCCGCTGCCTGCGGCAGGTAGGCAAAGCCGAAACTGTCGTCGCCCCGCAGCACCGTGGTGCTGGCGTGGACGATGTCGAAGACGCGCACGCGGCCGTGCTGCAGCCGGTAGCGAAAAGGCTCCTGCCGGTGGGCCAGTTGCAGCGCCAGGAAGTGGCAGGCCAGGCTGACGCTGCCCACGCCGGCCTGCGCCAGCGCCGGCTTGAGCGCGGCCACGTCAATGCGCGTGCACAAGCTGAACCAGGGCTGCTCGAAAGCGCGGTAGAACTCGTAGGTGTCGCGCCGCGGCCAGGCGGCCAGGTCCAGATCGTGGGGCATGGCGCCATTCTTCACCAAGCGGCGGCGGCGCTTGGCCTGTCTGATCGCTGCAAGCGGAGAAAACCATGCTCATCACCATCGCGCCTGGCGTGCGCCTGTATGTGGACATCGAGGGCTGCGGCCTCGTGCCTGACGGCGCGCGCATGCGCGAGCAGCCGACGCTGATCCTGCTGCACGGCGGCCCGGGCTACGACCACTCGAGCTTCAAGCCGATCTTCAGCCAGCTCGCCGACGTGGCGCAGATCGTCTACGTCGACCACCGCGGCCACGGCCGCAGCGACCGCCGTCCGAGCGCCGAGTGGACGCTGGACACCTTTGCCGACGACGTGGTGCTGCTGTGCGAGCAGTTGGGCATCGTCAAGCCGGTCGTGCTCGGGCAGAGCTTCGGCGGCTTCGTCGCCCAGCGCTACCTGGCGCGCCACCCGGCGCACCCGTCCAAAGTGATCCTGTCCAGCACCAGCCACCACATGGGCCTGGCGCGCAAGCTGGCGATGTTCGATCAGCTCGGCGGCGCCGAGGCCCGCGCCGCGGCCGAAGCCTTCTGGAGCGCCCCCGGCGAAGCGCCCTGGGCGCGCTACCAGCAGCTATGCACTCCGCTGTACAACACGCGCCCGCCGGCCGATCCGCTGGCCCGCGAACGCACGCTCTTCAACACCGAGATCCTGTTCACCTCGGCCGCCGGCGAGCAGCGCACGATGGATCTGCTGCCCGGCCTGGCCCGGGTGCAATGCCCGGTGCTGGTGCTGGCCGGGGAGCAGGACCCGGTGACGCCGCTGGCCGATGCGCAGGAGATCGCTGCGGTCATCGGCGCCACGTGGGGCCGGCTCGTGACCTTTGCCAACGCCGGCCACGGCGTCTGGCGCGACGAACCTGCAGCGGCGATGGCCGTGATTCGCGACTTCGTCGCGCGCTGAACCGCGCCGCTTCAGCAGGCCAGCATGCGCGAGCGTGAGCGGATCAGCTCGCGCGCCCGATTCATGGCGTAGAGCATCGCCTCCTGGGGCGAGCGCCAGCGATAGCCGCAAGCCAGGCTGTCGTCGCGGAAAGCCTCGGGGTGCTTGCCCGGCGCGCCGCGCACGCGGTTGACGATGAGCGCGGCGATGTAGCCGTCGCCACGCGGTGCTTCCACCGCGCCGACAAAGATGCGGTAGTCGCCTTCATGGCCTTCGTTGAAGTGCATGGGGTGTTCCTGTGTCCGGGTCTGCGCTGGGCGAACGGTTGCTGGCCTCGCCGGGCGCGATGATCGGGCCACCCTCCGGGGGATCCCATCCCCTGCCGGGGGGAGACCCTCCTTATGGGGGACATCGGCCGGTGCCGGTTGCCGGCCTGCGTGGGATGATGTTTCGGCCCCCGCTTTGACTGCCCACCATGCGCACAGCACCTCCTGACGTTGCGGCCCCTTCGGCCCCCGCTGCCTACCTGCGCCAGCCCACCCTGCAGGGCGACACCGTCGTCTTCGTCAGCGACGACGATCTCTGGCGCGTGTCCACCGCCGGCGGCACGGCGCAGCGCCTGACGGCCGGCCTGTCGGAGCCGGCCACGCCCTGCCTGTCACCCTGCGGCCGCTGGCTGGCCTACGCCGGCCGCGATGAGCAGCACAGCGAGGTCTGGCTCATGCCTGCCGCCGGCGGCGCGGCGCGGCGCCTGACCTGGCTTGGCAGCGAGCTGGCGGTGCGCGGCTTCACGCCCGAAGGCCGCATCGTCTTTTGCAGCAACCACGGCCAGCCTTTCCTGCGCAACGCGCATGCCTACACCGTGGCTCTGGAGGGCGGCATGCCCGAGCGCGTGCCGCTGGGCCAGATCGACCACCTGGCTTTTGAAGCCGGCAGCAGCCGCCGCGTCATCGGCCGCAACACCGGCGACCCGGCGCGCTGGAAGCGCTACCGCGGCGGCCGCGCCGGCCAGCTCTGGATCGAAGCCGAGGGTGGCGGCAGCTTCCGCCGCATGAGCGAGCTGCAGGGCAACCCCACGAGCCCGATGTGGGTGGGCGAGCGCGTCTACTTCCTGAGCGACAGCGACGGCAGCGGCAACCTCTGGTCGTGCCGGCCCGACGGCGCCGAGCTGCGCCGCCACACCGACCACCGGCAGCACTACGCCCGCCATGCCGCCAGCGACGGCGAGCGCATCGTCTACCAGTGCGGCGCCGAGCTGTGGCTGTTCGACCCCGCCGCCGGCACCACGCGCGTCGTCGACATCCATGTGCCCAGCGCGCGCACGCAAACCGCGCGCCGCTTCGTGCCCGTGGCCGATCACCTGCAGGGCGTGCAGGTGCACCCGCAGGGCCACAGCCTGGCGCTCGAATCGCGCGGCCAGCTCTTCACGCTGGCACTGTGGGAAGGCGCGGTGATGCGCCACGGCGCCGCAACCGCGCGCCGCCGATCGGGGCAGTGGCTGGCCGACGGGCAGTCGCTGGTGTGCAGCAGCGACGCGTCGGGCGAGGAGCGCGTCGAACTCATCACCGGCAGCGCCACGCGCGAGCTGCCGTGGGACCTGGGCCGCATCACCGCGCTGCGCGCCGCCCCGGTGGGCACGCGGGTGGCGCTGGCCAACCACCGCAACGAGCTCTGGCTGGGCGACACCGCCAGCGGCGCCGTCGCGCGCGCCGACCACAGCGCCTTCGGCCGCATCGAGGACCCGGTGTGGTCGCCCTGTGGCGGCTGGGTGGCCTACGTCTACGCCACCAGCATGCGCCACACCGCGATCAAGCTGCTCGAAGTGGCCAGCGGCAACGCCCTGCTGGCCACCCAGCCCGAGTTCAAGGACTACGCACCGGCCTTCGACCCGGCGGGCCGCTACCTCTACTTCCTGTCGCTGCGCACCTTCGACCCGGTCTACGACGCGGTGCAGTTCGAGCTGAGTTTTCCGCGCGCCGCGAGGCCGTATTTGCTGGCCTTGCAGGGCGGCGGCGCGCCGCCCTTCGAGCCGCTGCCCAAGGGACTGCAGGAAGGCGGCAAGGATCGCCGCGACGGCGAGGACCGGCGCCAGACTCCGCTGCCCGCCATCGAGCCCGCCGGCCTGGAGCGCCGGGTGGCGGCGTTCCCGGTACCCGAGGGCCGTTATGGCCAGATCGCCGGCGTGGCGCGCGGCAAGGTGGTGTGGATCACGCTGCCGATCGCCGGCGCGCACGGTCGCGGCGGGCACAAGGAAGGGCCCGGCAAGCTGGAAGTGTTCGACTTCGACAGCGCCGAGGTCAAGACCTTGCTGCAGCAGGCCGACAGCTTCACGCTGGCCGCCGATGGCCACACCCTGATCGTCAAGAACGGCAAGGGTCTGCGCGCCATCGACGCCACGCGAGCGCCCGATGACGGCGCCAAACCCGGCGACGACAAGCCCTCGCGCAAGAGCGGCCACATCGACCTTTCACGCGTGCGCGTGGCGGTCGATCCGGCCGCGGAATGGGCGCAGATCCTGGCCGAGGTGTGGCGGCTGCAGCGCGACCACTTCTGGGTCGAAGACATGTCGGGCATCGACTGGCTGGCGGTGCGCCAGCGCTACGCGCCGCTGCTGCCGCGCGTGGCCACGCGGGCCGAACTGTCGGACCTGATCTGGGAGCTGCAGGGCGAGCTCGGCACCTCGCACGCCTACGAGATGGGCGGCGACCACCGCAAGCCACCGGCGGTGGCGCTGGGCCATCTGGCGGCCGAGCTGCGGCCGGCCGAGCAGGGCTGGGAGATCGTGCGCACGGTGCAGGGCGATGCCTGGGACGCCAGCGCCGATTCGCCGCTCAACGCCGTCGGCGTGGCAGCCCAGCCGGGCGAGCGCATCGTGGCCGTTGGCGGCCAGCCGGTGCGCGCCGGCCTGCCGCCGCAGGCGATGCTGGTGCACCAGGCCGGCGCCAAGGTGGCTTTGACGCTGGCGTCCCCCGTGGGCGCCGCGGTGGCCACGCAGCGCGAGGTGCTGGTCACCGCCCTGGCCGACGAGACGCCGGCGCGCTACCGCGAATGGGTCGAGCGCAACCGCGCCTGGGTCCACGAGACCAGCGGCGGCCGCGTCGGCTACCTGCACCTGCCCGACATGATGAGCGCCGGCTTCGCTGAATTCCACCGTTACTTCGGCACCGAGTGCGACCGCGACGCGCTGGTGGTGGACGTGCGCTACAACCGCGGCGGCCACGTCAGCCAGCTGCTGCTGGAGAAGGTGGCGCGCCGGCGCATCGCCTGGACGGTGTCGCGCTGGGGCCAGCCCACGAGCTACCCCGAAGAAGCCCCGGCGGGCCCGGTGGTGGCGCTGACCAACGAACACGCCGGGTCCGACGGCGACATCTTCAGCCACTGCTTCAAGCTCATGGGCATCGGCACGCTCGTCGGCCAGCGCACCTGGGGCGGCGTGATCGGCATCTGGCCGCGCCACAAGCTGATCGACGGCACCGAGACGACGCAGCCGGAGTACAGCTTCTGGTTCAAGGACGTGGGCTGGGCGGTGGAGAACTACGGCACCGATCCACAGGTGGAAGTGGCCAACCCGCCGCAGGACGATGCGTTCAATGAGCCCGCCCGCGACCGCCAGTTGATGGCCGCGCTGCAGGCCGCGCTGGCGGCTGCCTCGGACGCTGCCGCGGCTGGCACAGCGTCCAACCCGCCGGCGTTCGGACCCAGGCCGATCCTGGCGATCTCACTCGACACCTTCGGAAGTTAGGGCGCCGGCGCAGGTCGCCCTGCAGCCGCGCCGCGAGCGGTTCAACAAGAGTGGGGATATCGAAGGGACTTCTGCGTGCAGACTCTCTTGTCGTGGCGGCGTGAGCGGACCATGATCGGCGGCATCACTTTGGGGCCCGGCATGGCAAGCAAGGCGAGCGCGGCACGTCCGACAAAAGCGGCAAGAAAGACGAAGTCGGCGAAAGCGGAACCCACGAACGCGGCCGAGCTGGCCCAGCAGAGCCTGGCGCAGGGCCATGTGCCGCTGCCGCCGCCGCTGTGGATGGAGCAGGAATTGCCTCGCCTGCTGCAGAAGTACGGCGCCTTCGGCTTTCACATCGGCATGAAGCAGCGAGGCGGCCGCTGGTCACAGCAACCGGTGATGGTGTTCCTGACGGAGCACAAGGGCCCACCGCGGCAGCGCGATGCCGGCACGGCGACGATCCCCAAGTTCTTGTCGTGGAAGGACGGCAAACATCGCCACCGGTTGCCCACCGACGTGGTGCAGGCCGAGCCGCGCATCGAGCTGCAAATGGCCGCCGTTTTCGGCCCCGGCGATGCGGCGGATGTGAGCCACGACGTGGCCTCCATCGGCGCCGCGGTGCGCAGGCCGGGCAGCGGCGACTTCCTCACCACCGCCGGGCACCTGGTCGGCGCCCAGGGTGCAGGCCGTTCGGTGCAGATGAGCAGCGACGGCCTGCAAATCAGCGCCCGGGTATTCGAAGCGGTTGTGGCCAACGAGATCGACTACGCGCTCTTGAGGCCACCCCTGGGCATCTTCTGCGACAACCTGTTCCAGGACCGTGTCCGCATCGGGCCGGTCTACACGCCCATCGTGTCGGACGTGGGCGCCTCGCTGTTCGTGCTCGGCCGCAACGGTGTGGTGGTGCCCGCGGTCTGCCGCGGCGTGAACCAGTTGCTGTTCACCGTCGGCGGCAGCTACCGGGGTGTCATCGCGACCAACCCGGTCACCTCGGGCGGCCAGTCGGGCGGCGCCCTGATCGACAGCTCCAACCGGCTGTGGGGTTTTCTGCTGGGCGTGATGCCCGGGCGGTTTTCGCTTTTCGTGCCGGCGCAGTCGATCTTCGACGCCGCCGGTGTCTTTCTCATCAAGTAGCAGGAGTGGCTCCAACATGAACGAAAGAACAAGACTCGTCGCCTGCGCGGCGCTGCTGCTGGCCGCCGGTGCAGCGGCGGCCCAGGGCTGTGTGCGGGTCGAGCAGGGCAAGCCCCTGCAACTGGAAATCGCCCAGGGCAAGCGCGACTGGCTGGCCCCGGATGCCGCGGCGGTACTGGTGGCCTATGCCCGCTCCGGCGAGACCTTCGCCGCCACCCAGGTGCTGGTCCGAAGCGGTGCCGACAACCTGCCCAGGCCCAACGAGCCGTACACGGTAGGCGCAGCGCTGGCCGGCAAGCTGCGCGAGCAGGCCGCTCAGGCCGTCGCCGGCCGAGCGGCCCTGCGTGTCATGTTCCTCGACGGGCAGGGCAGGGCGACCCACGTCGCCGGCGGTTACCCCTTCTACCTGGCTGCCACCGAGAGCGACCCCGCCAGCCGGGCCGCCGCCTGCGCAGAGCCCGCCGCAGCCGCCGCCGGGGCGCCGACGCCCGCGATGGGCGAGGCCATGCCGGCCACCGACGCGCAGTGCGCTGCCGTGGCGCAGGAGCGCGGCATGGTCGGCCGGCCCTACGAGTCGTGGCTGCTGTTCAACTCCGTGGGCACGCTGTGTTATGCGCCTGACCTGCTGCGCCAGCGTGACCGCCTGCACTTGGTGCAGGTTCTGATGAAGGGCGAATTGCTGCAGGAATCGGCCCGTGCCTCGGTCACCGCCTGCAGCACGCCGACGCCGGGCCCGGTGGTGCTGGCGCCGCCGGTGACCTTCGATTCGTTGAAGCTGCAGTCGGCCAAGCAGGTGAACATGCCCTATGAAGTCAGGGCCCTGTCGCGACCGGTGGAGTGCGGCTCGGCCAGCCCGGTGGTGGCCGTGACGGTGATCGATGCGCAGGGCGTCGAGAAGTCCAAGAGCGTGACCCTGAACCTGGTCGACCGCTACACGGCGGTGATCCACCTGGGCGTGTTGAACTCGAAGCTGCGCAACTCCGACTACGGGCTGCGCACCAGCGCCGGCACCTCCACGCTGGTGAACAAGGAAACCGACGAGCGCGGCCCCGAGTACACCGCCATGGTGGTCATCCAGGCACTGCCGCGGTACTTCCAGTCCGGCCTGGCCTACCCGGGGCGGGATCTGCTGCACGACAACGAAACGCTGGACCGCGTGGGCCTGGTGCTGAGCTTTGGCATCAAGGACCCGGCCAAACGCTTCGGCCTGGGGCTGAGCTACGAGATGACGCGCGGCGTCAACGTGGTGGCCGTGCACGAGTGGTTCAAGCGTGACCAGCTCGACGGGCTGAAGGTCGGCGACACCTTTGCCGGATCAGCGGCCGACATCCCTCTGCGCAAGACCTGGAGCAAGGGCTGGTCCTTCGGCCTGAGCATGGACCTGGGCTTCGTGACGCAGATCTTCGGCGCCAAGAAGTAGAGCCCTGTTGCGCGCCCCGGCCGGCCGCACGCTAGAGCGGCCGCTGGCTGCTCTGCGCCAGGTAGAACCACTCGTGCCCCGGCAGCGCCGAGACATCGGGGAACACGATGTACCCGGCCTGCGGTGCGCGCAGTTCGCTGCCGTCGGCGCGCACGGCGATCAGCTCGCCCTCGGCCAGCGGGTCGAAGCTGGTCCAGGTCTTGACGAAGCGGTCGCCCTCGGCGTGGCGGTCGGTGACCTCGGCCAGGCGCAGGCATTCGAAAGGAAGCGCCGGCGGCGCCAGCGGCAGCTCGGCCAGGCCCAGCAGCGCCAGCGTCTGGCGAATGGCGTGGTGGGCGACATCCTCGCCGGCGGGGTCGTCGTGCTGGCCGCATTCCAGCGTGACGCCGTAGCCACCTTGACCGTTCGCGCCCTGGCTGCGCATGTACTCGGTGGTGCCGACGCCATAACCCGGGTCTTCGTGGACAGCGCCCGGCGTCAGCGCGCGTGCCTTGCGCCGCGCCACGCCGTCGGCGTAGGCCTGCATCCAGCCTTCGACGATGCGGTTCGGCCCGACGTGTGCGGCCAGCCGTGCTTCGGCCGCGGCATGCGCAAAGGGCTCCAGCGCACCGCGGTTGTCGGTCGGGCCGCGCATCACGAAGGGCTGGCCCGGGCTGCGGAAGCTGTGCAGGTCGAGCAGCACGTCGTGCTCGGCGAGCCAGCCGCACAGCACGCGCGCGACGCGGTCCTCGAAGTCCTGCGGCGTGGCCGTGGGCTGCAGCCGGCGGTTGAGGTTGCGATCACCCATGCGGCGCATCTGGTTGTAGGCCAGCGGGTTGCATACCGGCACGAAGCTCACGCTGCCGCGCACGATCTCGACCTCGCCGTGGTCGATTTCGTCCAGCACGCGGCGGATGCCCCGCGTGCCCGCTGTCTCGTTGCCGTGCACGGCGCCGGTGACGATCAGCCGCGGGCCGGGTGCCAGGCCGGTGATGCGGTGGGCGCGCAGGTTGGCGTTGCTGATCACGCGGCCCCCAAGGCGCTGCGCGCCGCCAGCCGCGAGACGCGGCTGTCCTTCGTGCCGTCCAAGTCCGCGCAGGCGGACTTGGAGCCGCGGCACTCAGCCCCCCCGAGGGGGCTGAGCCCGCACCGAGCGAGCGCCTGCGCGCTCGCGAGTGGCTGGCGAAGGCCATTTGGCCTGCTGGCCAAATGGCGCGAACGCCTTGGGAGCGGCCCAGCGGCGCTCACTCGTCACCCCCGCACAGCATGCGGTGGGCGCGCGCGTAGCGCTCGTGGATGCCCAGGATCACGCTGTCGGGCAGGTCCAGCGCCGCCTGCTCGGCGCCGCCGGTGACGCCGGTGGACGCCAGCCAGTCGCGCAGCGGCTGCTTGTCCAGCGCCACGATGCGTCCCTGCTCGAGCTCACCCGCGAGCCAGAAGCGCGACGAATCGGGCGTCAGCGCTTCGTCCATCAGCGTCAGGCGGCCCTGTTCGTCGAGGCCGAACTCGAACTTGGTGTCGGCGATGACGATGCCGCGCGTCAGCGCATAGGCTGCCGCGGCGCGGTACAGGCGGATGGCGGTGTCGCGCACTTCGGCGGCGCGCGCCGCACCGATCTGCGCCGCGAGTTGCTCGAAGCTGATGTTCTCGTCGTGGTCGCCCACCGCGGCCTTGGTGGCCGGGGTGAAGATCGGCTCAGTCAGCGCATCGCTCATGCCCAGGCCGACAGGCAGGCGGATGCAGCAGACGCTGCCGCTGCGCTGGTACTCCTTCCAGCCCGAGCCGGCCACGTAGCCGCGCACCACGGCCTCGCAGGGCACGGGCTTCAGGCGCTTGACGAGCATGGCGCGGCCCTGCACCTGGGGTACTTCGTCGGCGGCGACCACGCTTTCGGGCGCCTGGCCCGTGAGGTGGTTAGGCACGATGTCGCGCAGGTGCTCGAACCAGAACAGGGCCATCTGCGTCAGCAGGCGGCCCTTGCCGGGCACCGGCGCCTTCATCACCACGTCGAAGGCACTCAGGCGGTCGCTGGCCACCATCAGCAGGCGGTCGCTGCCCACGGCGTAGTTGTCGCGCACCTTGCCGCGCGCCAGCAGGGGCAGGGACTTCAGTGCGGTGCTGGGCACGGCGGCCCCCAGGGCGCGCAGGGCCGGCGATGGCTCGTTCATGGTCGGGTGAGCTTGAAAAGGAGCCGCCATTTTGCGCCCTGGCCGATGGCCCAGAATGCGCGCCGGGCCGCCACCGCGGCGTGGGCGCGGGCCCGGGGAGTTTGAAGATGGCGTTGACGGCTGCGGTCTGAATGGGGACGACCTGGGCGCTTGGCGATCTCATCGCCACCCACGGCTACTGGGTGCTGGCCATCGGCTGCCTGCTCGAAGGCGAAACCGCGCTGCTACTGGCTGGCTTCGCGGCCCACCGCGGGCACATGAATCCGCTGGCGGTGGTGGCGGTGGCCAGCGCAGGCGGCTTCCTGGGCGACCAGTTCTTCTTCTGGCTCGGCCGCCGCCACGGCGCGCGCGTACTGGCGCGCCGCCCAGCCTGGGCGCGCCGGGCCGAGCAGGTGCAGCGGATGGTGCAGCGCTGGGACGGTGCCTTCATCATCGGCGTGCGCTTTGCCTACGGCCTGCGCGTGGCCGGGCCGGTGCTGATGGGCGCCTCGACAATGTCGGGCTGGCGCTTTGCGATCTTCAACGCCGTGGGAGCGCTGATCTGGGCCGTGGTCATCGGCAGTCTGGGTTGGTTCTTCGGCGGCACGGCGCAGCTGCTGCTGGGCGAGATCCGCCACCTCGAGGGCTGGCTGCTGCTGGCGCTGGCGGTGGTGGCGCTGGCGGTGTGGGCCTGGCGCCGGCACCGCGCACGCTGAGCGCCCCGGTGCGCTACCTCAGACGGCGCCCAGGAAGTCCTGCAGCAGCGTGATCTGGCCGGCGCCGGCGTCGAGCGCCACGCGCACGCCTATCGGCAGCGGCCGGTTGGGCGTGCCGTGGCCGCTGGGCCAACCGCCGAGCAGCGGCTTGCCCAGCGGCACCAGCATCTGCTGCAGCAGCGCCATCGGCGAGGCCGCCTCGGTGAAGCTGCCCAGCACGAAGCCGGCTACGGCGTCGAGCACGCCGGCCAGGCGCAACTGGGTCAGCGTGCGGTCGACGCGGTAGAGCTCTTCGTTGACGTCTTCCAGGAACAGGATCGCCCCCTGTGCCTGCCAGGCCCAGGGCGTGCCCAGCAGCGCCGCCACCAGGCTCAGGTTGCCGCCGATGAGCCGCCCCGCCGCGTGGCCCGGCACGCGCAGCGCCGCGGGCTGCAGCACCGGCGCCAGCACCGCGCCCGCGCGCAGGCCGTCGCGCAGCAGCGTGAAGAGCGCCTGCTCGTCGTCCAGGCGACCGGCTTTGATGAGGTCCGACGCCGGCATCGGCGCGTGCAGGCTGGGCAGGCCGTGGCGCGCCCACAGCGCCTGCAGCGCGGTGATGTCGCTGTAGCCGATGAGCAGCTTGGGCTTGCGCTGCAGCAGATCCGCATCGATGCCGTCGAGCAGCCGCATGCAGCCGTAGCCGCCGCGCAGGCAATGGATCGCCGCCACCGCGTCGTCGGCCAGCGCGGCGTGCAGGTCGGCCAGGCGCAGCGCGTCGGGGCCGGCCAGGTAGCCGGTGTCGGCCCGGCAACCCGGGTACAGGCGCGCGCGGTAGCCCCAGCGCGCGTACAGCGCCGTCACTGCGTCGAGCTTGTCGGCGGCCACCGGGCCGGCAGGGGCGACGACGCCGATGAGGTCGTCGGGTCGGAGTGCGCGAAAGCTCATGCGAGTCCCTCCATGATCCGATGCACCGCCGCGCCCAGTGCCGGCAGCCGCCAGGTGGTGGCGCAGCGCTCGTGCGCGGCCGTGCGCCGGCCCAGATTCGTGAGCACGGCCACCAGGTAGTGGCAGCGTTCGCTGCGCACGATGCCGGCGTCGGACGCGTAGGTGTCGGTGGTGCCGGTCTTGTGCGCGAAGTGCGGTGCATCGGGCAGGCCGCGCACCCATCCGGGCACGTCGCGCAGCGCGCCCGACGACAGGATCTCGTCGCGCTGCTGGCGCGCCAGCACGGCGCGCAGATGGTCGCGCGTGGCCGGCTGCAGCAGCATCGTGCCGGCCGGCAGCCAGGGCGCGGACGGCGCCTCGGCGTCGAGCAGCCAGAGCAGGCGCACCGTGTCCCAGGCCGTCATGTGGATGTGGCCGACGCCAGCGCCGTCGGCATTGCGCCAGCCGCCGCCCGGCCGCGTGCTGCGCAGCTGCAGCGTGTGCAGGCCGAGCGCCGCGAAGCGGTCGTTGAGCGTGCCCGCCATGCCGCAGCGGTGCAGTAGCGCCACGCAGGTGTCGGTGGCCTCGTTGTCGCTGGCCACGATCATCGGCTCCAGCGCTGCGGGCCAGGGCGTGAGCCCGGCGTCCACCGCCAGGCCGACGCCGACGGCCACCATGAGCTTGAGCAGCGACGCCGGATAGGGCGCCACGAAGCGCTGCGCTCCGCTGCCGTACAGCGGCTGCCAGGCCAGGCACGACCAGTCGGCGCCGGGCAGCCAGGCCGGGGACTCGAGCGTCGCGTCGCGCAGGTCGGCGTCGAAGCGGATGTTGCCGATGGCGCCCGCGTCGGCCGCCATGTCGGTCGCCATGTCGGCCGCCATCTCGGCCACCACGCCCAGTGGGTGCTCACGCGAGAACAGCACGTTGGCCCAGCGCGGCGCGCGGCCGGGCGCGAACGACACCACCGCCAGATCGATGCTGGGGAAGGCGTCCAGCGCCTGGCCGCTGCGCCAGGCATCGGTGGTGCTGCCGAAGTCCTGCGCCAGCACGGCCTGGATGAGCGAGCGCGCCAG
>JANMVM010000274.1:0-5739 GCA_031392695.1 Rubrivivax sp. | reverse complement strand
AACGACCAGGGCATCGGCTGGAACATCCTGTTCTCGCTGGAACGCGTGGCGCTGGGCTTCGGCCTGGCGGCCGTGGTGGGCATCCCGCTCGGTTTCATGATCGGCCGCTTTGCAACGCTGAACCGCATGCTGTCACCGCTGATCAGCTTGTTGAAACCGGTGTCACCACTGGCATGGTTGCCGATTGGGCTTTTGGTGTTCAAGGCCGCCAACCCGGCCGCCATCTGGACCATCTTCATCTGCAGCATCTGGCCGATGGTGATCAACACCGCCGTCGGCGTGCAGCGCGTGCCCGAGGACTACCTGAACGTGGCCCGCGTGCTCAAGCTCAGTGAATGGAAGATCGCCACGCGCATCCTGCTGCCCGCGGTGATGCCCTACATGCTGACCGGCGTGCGCTTGAGCGTCGGCACGGCCTGGCTCGTCATCGTGGCCGCAGAGATGCTGACCGGCGGTGTCGGCATCGGCTTCTGGGTCTGGGACGAGTGGAACAACCTCAACGTCGCGCACATCATCATCGCCATCTTCGTCATCGGCATCGTCGGGCTGCTGCTCGAATGGGCCTTGATGGCAGTGGCCAAACGCTTCGACTACAGCTGAAGCTGAATCTGAAGGAAATCGCGATGCGAATCAACGGCAGACCGATGCTGCAGATCAACGACCTCGGCATGACGTTTCCGACCCGGCGCGGTGCTTTCATCGCCCTGCGCGACATATCGCTGGACGTCGAGCGCGGTGAGTTCGTTTCGCTCATCGGCCATTCGGGCTGCGGCAAGTCGACGCTGCTCAACCTGGTGTCGGGCCTGACCACGCCGACCACGGGTGTGCTGCTGCTGGACGACCGTGAACTCAATGGCCCGGGGCCGGACCGCGGCGTGGTGTTCCAGAACCATTCGCTGCTGCCCTGGCTCAGCTGCCAGGACAACGTGCTGCTGGCGGTGGAGCGTGTCTTCGGCGACAGCGAAGACAGGGACCAGCTGCGTGACCGCGCACTTGCCGCGCTGGACCTGGTGGGCATGAGCCACGCCGTGGCCAAGCGCCCGCACGAAATTTCCGGCGGCATGAAGCAGCGCGTGGGCATTGCGCGCGCGCTGGCGATGGAGCCGAAGATGCTGCTGATGGACGAGCCCTTCGGCGCGCTGGACGCGTTGACCCGCGCGCGTCTGCAGGACGAGTTGCTGAAGATCGTGGCGGCCACCGGTGCCACCGTGATGATGGTGACGCACGACGTGGACGAAGCCGTGCTGCTCAGCGACCGTATCGTGATGCTCACCAACGGGCCCGCGGCGACCATCGGCGAGGTGCTGCGCGTGGACCTGGCGCGGCCGCGTAACCGCGTCGATCTGGTCGAGGACCGCGCCTACGTGCAGTACCGCAAGGAGGTCATCGACTTCCTCTACCGCCGCCACAGCCACGTCGAGAGCACGACCTGAAGGACACCCCGATGAAGAAGCTGAAGCTCGTGATGGTGGGCAGCGGCATGGCCGGCGTGCGCACGCTCGAAGAACTGCCCAGGCTCGCGCCCGATCTCTACGACATCACCGTCTTCGGTGCCTAGTACATCAACACGCAAGTGTCGAAACATAGTGACGGCCGAGCTTGTGATCAGCATCTTGGCGAGTGAACTTCCATTCGATGGTTCGCTCGTCGGCGTTTCGTGCCTCTTGCCAAGCGTCCACTTCGGTCTGCAACAGTTCTCGGCTGGCGATCCGTCGATCAAGGCACTGCCGGCTGAGAATGCCGATTTCGATCTCCGCCATGTTCAGCCAACTCGCATGCTTGGGCGTGTAATGGAATCGAACTCGACGCAGGAGCTTGGCCGCAGCGCGCTTGCCCATGACATCGTCAAACGACTTGCGGAAGTGGGTGTTCAGGTTGTCCAGCACCAAGTGAACGCGGCGTGCCTTGGCATAGGTATTGGTCAGCAGATCTCTGACGAAGGCAACGAAGTCGATCTTGCCCCGCTGCGCTGTGACCTCGACGATTCGGCGGCCCGCCTTGGGCTCGACGGCCACGAACAGGTTGGTCGTGCCGTTGCGTACGTACTCGTAGTCCTGCTTGGTTGGGCTGTGTTCGACCATCGGCAGTGGTTGACGACTGTGAGCGATGAGCTGCAAGCTCTTCTCGTCGATGCAGATGACCGGTTCAGCCCGGCGCAGTGGAAGTGCATACAGTTCGAGCAGTGCGTACATCCGCTGCCGGTATTCGTCGGTCAACGCTCCAATGCACCACATCAACCTGCGCCAGGGCTTGATGTCGTTTTTTTCAGCATGCGCCGCACGGTTTCTCGGCTCACATTGCTCAGGCCTCGCTCCTGGCGCGCGACACGTTCGAGTTCCACCAGTGTCCAGCGCTGCCGTCCCTCTGGCGGGGTCGTGCAAGCCAGCGCCGTCACCCGAGCTTCGGCATCGGTGTCGTACTGGGGTGGTCGGCCTGATCTCGCAATGTCGAACACGGCCAGATCGACTCCGCCCTGCAAATACGCCGCACGAGTGCGCCAAACAGCGGTACGCCCAATCCCGAGCACGGCCATGATCTGCGCCTCCGGAACTCCTTGATCCAGACTGGCCAAGACATGAGCTCGATTCACTTCGCGCGCTTGATGCAGCCCCTTCGCTCGGATGTCATTGATCACCGCGCGATCCTCTTCGGACAAATACAGTTCCGTCTGGCGCATGACTACACCTCCAAGTCCCTTGAATGGGCGACAGGTGAAGTGCATTCATGTTTCGTTACTTAGGTGTCAGTGTACTAGGGTAGTGCGCCGTGCTGTTCTGTACGCATCGTGACGCCGCTGCCAGGACGGCCGTCGCACGCTTGACCTTGGCCAGGATGAACCTTCTCGGGCGAACAGCCCCTCTGCAATCAGCCCGGGCTTGCGACGCGCTGTGCGCCTTCGGCCATGGCCGCGAGCTTGGCGTAGACGATGTCCTCGTCCACCGCACCAAAACCCGCAAAGGTGCCAAAGCCGCAGTCGCTGCCGGCGATCACCCGTTCGGCGCCGACGATGTCGACAAAGCGCTGCAAGCGTTGTGCGATGAGCTCGGGGTGTTCGATAAAGTTGGTGGTGGTGTCCAGCACGCCGGGGATCAGCACCTTGTCTTGCGGAATCTGCGCGCGCATGTCGCGGATGGTGGCCCATTCATGGCCGTGGCGTGGGTTGGCGGTTTCAAACAGCAGGCCCTGCGGCTTGGCCTTCAGCACCGTGGGCAGGATGGTGGCCAGCGGCACATCCTTGTGGTGCGGGCCTTCGTAGTTGCCCCAGCACACGTGCATGCGCACCCGATCCGCGGGCATAGCCACCAGCGCGAAGTTCAGCGCTTCCACGTGCTGTTCGATGCGCGCCAGGTAAGCGGCCTCGTCCAGGTCTTTGTACATCATGTGCCGGCCCAGGCCCAGGTCGGGCGAGTCGATCTGCAGGATCAAACCCGCATCGACGATGGCGTGGTATTCATGGCGCAGCGCATGCGCCAGGGCTTCCAGGTAGGCGTCGTCGCTGGCGTAATGCTGGTTGGGCTGGAACAGCGCCACCACCCCGGGTGAGGCGGCATTCATGAACATCTGCGCGGCGCCATGGCGGGCTGCGGCGGCCTTCAGGTGCGCGATGTCCTTGTGCAGCGGCTCAAGGGTCTTCACCGCAATCGGCCCCACGCAGCAAGGCCGGCGGTAGCTGGGGGTGCCGCCGCTTGCGCGCAGGCGGTCCATGAAGCCGGGGAAGTCGGTCAGGTCGGCCGGCGTGCGGCGCGGGCTGTCGCCGTCAAAGCCGGTGTAGCGGTCCTTGATGTAGGTGGCGTAGCTGATCTTGCTCATCTCGCCGTCGCTGACGATGTCCACGCCGGCCGCCACCTGGCGCGCCACGCAGGCGTCGATGGCCGCGGCCATGATGGCGTCGAAGGTGTCTTCGTCGACCGGTTCGCCCTTCTCGCGGGCAAAGATCTGGTCGACGACCGACTGGCTGCGTGGCAGGCTGCCGACATGGGTGGTTCGAATTCGTGAGCTGGACATGGTGCTTGGTTCCGTGAAGTGTCGATGTGGCATCAGGCAGCAGTGATGCGGTTGGCGAATGCCAGGCTGCGGTCGATGGAAAAGGCCAGGCCCGCCACCGCGTCGGCGGGCGACCAACCTCGCTCAACGCCGAAGCTGTGGGTGTTGCCTCGGTAGCGGTGGGTTTCGACCTGCCCGCCCGCAGCCATCACGCCGCGGGCGAGCTGCTCGTTCCACATCGGCGGTGAGTAGTGGTCCTGGTCGCTGAAGTGCAGTTGCAGGCGCGCCTGGATCAGCTCGGGCTGGTTCCAGGCGTCGATGCGCGCCAGCTGAGGCGCCAGCGCTTGCACGCTGATATCTCCCGGCTCAGCAACGTGCAGGCGCACGGTGTCGAGCAATTGCCGATGCTTGCTCGCGATGCCCCCGGCAATGCTGCCGCCGTACATGCTCGGCTTCCACCACGAGGGCATGTGCGGGAAGAAGGCCGGGTCTTGCAGCGCGTCGGCACTGCCTTCCATGCCGCCGAAATAGCGCGCCTGTTCAAGCCGGCCTGCGATGCAGCCGGCCCAAATGACACCGGCGTGCAGCCGCTGCGGCCGGCTCGGCGCACTGGCCACGGCCAGGGCCGTGAGCGCGACATCGCCACCCTGCGAATAGCCCCCCACCGATACGCGTTTGGCGTCGATCGCCACGCCAGGCACCGCGTCACTCAACGAAGGCAGCGCCTGCAGTGCGTGCAGCAGGTCGATGGCATAGAGGATGGGTGACAGGTAGCTGCCGTTGTCGAAGGCCTGCACCCATTCCAGTCCTTCGGCACGGCGCCCTGCGACTGTGCCGTGCCCGCGAAAACCCGGCACGATGACGACGTGACCGGCCTCGGTGAATCGACGGATCACTTCGTTGCCCAAGGAGCCGGCGTCGGTGTCGAAGCGCCAGGCCGGCACGCGCCCGGCGCCCACATAGCCATGCGCCCAAAGCAGCACCGGCCAGCCGGCAGCAGGCTGCAGCTGGTCGGCAGGCGGCAACGCCACGCGGGCGTAGACGCGCAATCCATCGCTGCGATAAGCCACTGTTCGATCGGCTGACGCAGCGGCGGCGCCTGGCACGGCTTCGAACGCGGCCGCGAAGTCGCGCTCGCGCAAGCGGCGCAGGCTCAGGCTGTCCAACGAGGGCAGGCGAACGAACGGTGGGTCGGCGCGTGCGCGTCCCCACAACGCCGATCCGCCAAGACCTAGCAACATCGAGCGGCGGTCAAGCCTGACCACCGCTCGGTGATCCGGGTCGTGCACGCCTGGGCCGGGTGCGACCATCAGCCGCAGCGCCGTTGGTAGCTGGGCGCGCCGCCGCTGCGGCGCGGGCGGTCCATGATGGCGTCGCACGGGGTCTCATCGACCGGCTCACCCGATTCGCGGGCGAACATCTGGTCCACCACGGGTTGGGTGCACGGCAGGCTGTCGACCTCGGTGGTCAGACGGCGTGGCATGCAGGCACCGGGCAAGGGAACAGAAGGCGAAACCAGTGCACGCAGCGGCAGACTCCGCTTGCTCGTCAGAAGAACTTGTAGCCCACTTTCACGCCGAACGTACGCGGCGCCGCGGCGCTGTTTTGCATCGTGCTGCCACCGCCCCAGACAAACCGGTTGATGACCTGGGTGTTGCTGGCGTTGTCGACGAAGCCCTGCACGTTGAGCACGTCGTTGACCTTCCAGTTCACCTTCAGGTCGGTCTTGGTGTATGCGCCCTGCTTCTCTTCGGC
>JANMVM010000238.1:0-3256 GCA_031392695.1 Rubrivivax sp. | reverse complement strand
GGCGTGGACACCTCGATCCACATCGGCCGCCATGACCTGGCGCAGCTCAACCTGAGCAAGGCGCTGGCGCTGACCGAGCGCTACGTCGAGCGGCCCGGGATGTCGACCGAGGCGCTGGGCCTGGCCATCAACATGCACGTCAGCCAGGGCGAACTGCTGCAGCGCGGCGGCCGCGTCGCGCAGGCCGAGGCAGCGCTGCTGCGGGGCCTGCCGATCCTGCAGCGGGCGCTGCAGCGCGACCCCAAGGACACCTGGGCGCTGGCCAGCGCCATCAGCCTGCACGGCGTGCACGCGCGCATCCTGGGCAGCAACCTGGCCGTCGCCACGCTCGGCCGCTGGGCCGACGCCTGCGCCGCCGCCGACCGCGCCCGCGCCGCCGCCGAGGCCACCATCGCGGCCGACCCCGCCAACCGCTACGCCCCCGACAGCCTGGCCTTCACGCTCGGCGAGCAGGCGCAGTGCCGGCTGCTCGCCGGCCAGGCCGATGCGTCGGCGGCGTTGTTCACGCGCCAGGTGCAGCTGCGCGACCAGATGGCAGCGCTGTTTGCCGACGACATGGACTTTCGCTACCAGCGCTCGATCGCGCGTGGCAACCTGGCGCGCGCGCTGGCCGAGCAGGGCCAGACCGGGCCGGCGCTGAAGATGGTGGACGTGGCGCTGCAGCTGGCGCGCGAAGCCAGCGCCGCCGACCCCGGCAACCAGGCTGGCGGCCAGCGCATCGACGCGTTGCAGGTCACACGGCTGCAACTGCTGCTGGCGGCCGGCGACGGCGCCGCGGCGCGCATCCAGGCCGATCAGGTGTTGGGCCGCTTGCCCCGAGCCGAGAGCCGGGCCTTCGACGTCCTGCGTACGCGCGCCGAAGCCTTGATCTGGGCCGCGCGCGCCTGGCGCGGCGACCAGCCCGGCCGCGCGCTGGCACTGGCGCAGCAGGCCGCGGCGCTGCTGCAGCCGTCCACGCCCGACGACGACAACGTCACCCGGCGCTGGATGCTGGCCCAGGCGCTGGGCGAAGAGGCGCTGGCGCGGCTGCAGGGCGGCGACGCACCGGCAGCGGCCGGTGCTGCGAGCGCGGCGCTGGCGCTGTGGCAGGCCGTGCCGCCGGCGGGCGGGCCGCCGCCGGCGCTGGCGCGCTGGATCGAGGCGCTTCGCGCCATCGTGCCGCGCTGAGGGTGGACGGGCCGCTCAGGCCGGTTCGGCAACGAGGGTCGCGATCGCCGCGCCCAGCGCCAGGTCCTCGGCTGCGCCGAAGGCGTGCAGGCGCAGGTCACCACGGCGGTCGATCAGCAGCAGGCTCGGCGTGCCTTGCAGGCCGTAGGCGCGCATCGTGGCGGGGATCGGGTCGTGCACGTCGGCCGCGTGCGCGTCCACCCCCACCGGGAAGCTCACCCGGTACTCGTGCAGGAAGGCGCGCAGGCTCACCGGGGTCATCGCCGCGTGGTGCTCGAATACCGTGTGCAGGCCGACCACGGCCACCTCGTGTGCCGAGAAAGCGGCCTCGATGCGCTGCGCCTGTGGCAGGCCGTGTTGCACGCAGCCCGGGCACAGCATCTGGAAGGCGTGCAACACGACCACGCGGCCGCGCAGCGCGCTGAGTTGCAAGGCGGTGGGGGTGTTGAACCACTCGCGCGTGGTCCACGGCGGGGCCGGCTGACCGGGTGCCTGGATGCCGAAACGGCTGGATGTCATGGCGCGCGCCCTTCTCCGTCGAGACCGCGATGTTCCGCCACGATGGGCCTTCGTGCCAGTGCGACGGTGCAGGCGGATACTCATCCGCCTCACAGCCAGCCAGGATGCGCCATGTCTACTGAACACTTCGACGCCATCGTCGTCGGCGCCGGCCAGGCAGGCCCGGCCATCGCGGCGCGCTGCAGTCAGCAGGGCCTGCGCACCGCGGTCATCGAGCGCGGGCCCTTCGGCGGCACCTGCGTCAACGTCGGCTGCGTGCCGACCAAGACCCTGGTGGCCAGTGCGCGCGCCGTGCACCAGGCGCGGCGCGGCGAGGAGTTCGGCTTTTCGACCGGCGACATTCGCGTCGACATGGCGCGCGTGATGGCGCGCAAGAACGCCATCGTGCAGCATTCGCGCGAAGGCCTGGAGGCCTGGATGCAGGGCCTCAAGAACACCGAGGTCATCGTCGGCGCGGCCCGCTTCGTGGCCGCCGCCACGCTGGAGGTGAACGGGCGCCGCTTGACCGCGCCGAGCATCTTCCTCAACCTCGGCGCCCGCTCGGTGCGCCCCGAGCTGCCCGGCATCGACACCGTGCCGACGCTGGACAACGTCTCGATCATGGCGCTGGGCGTGGTGCCCGAGCACCTGGTCATCGTCGGCGGCAGCTACATCGGGCTGGAGTTCGCGCAGATGATGCGCCGCTTCGGTGCTGCGGTGACGGTGGTCGAGCGCGCGCCGCGCCTGCTGCCGCGCGAGGACGAGGACGTGTCCGACGCCATCCGCGCGGTCCTGCAAACCGAGGGCGTGCGCTTCGCGATGGGCTCGGAATGCATCGCGTTGGCGCGCGACGGTGAGCGCATCGTCGTCGGCGCGGCCTGCGGTCCTGATCAGCCGAACATCGTCGGCAGCCACGTGCTGCTGGCCGTGGGCCGGCGCCCCAACACCGACGGGCTGGGTCTCGACGTGGCCGGCATCCGCACCGACGCGCGCGGCTACATCACCGTCGACGAACAGTGCCGCAGCAGCGCCGAGGGCGTGTGGGCGGTGGGCGACTGCAACGGCCGCGGCGCCTTCACCCACACCTCGTGGAACGACCACGAGATCGTGGTCGCCAACCTGTTCGACAACGATCCGCGGCGCATCAGCGACCGCATCCCCTGCTATGCGCTCTTCATCGACCCGCCGCTCGCCCGCATCGGCCTGAGCGAGACCGAAGCGCGTGCCAGCGGCGCCAAACTGCTGCGCGCCAAGATGCCGATGCAGCGCGTCGGCCGCGCCCGCGAAGCCGGCGAGACGCAGGGCTTCATGAAGGTCATCGTCGATGCCGACAGCCAGCGCCTGCTCGGCGCTGCGATCCTCGGCTTGAACGGCGACGAGGTGATCCACGCGCTGCTGGACGTGATGGCGGCCCGGCAGCCCGTCAGCGTGATCGCGCGCGCCATGCACATCCACCCGACGGTGAGCGAGCTGGTGCCGACGCTGCTGCAGCAACTGCGGCCGATCTGAGCAGCGCTGGTCGCGGCCTACTTCACCGTGAGCGTGAGGGTGCCCTGCGTGGTGCCGGTGGCCGTGGCGGCGCTGATCGCCA
>JANMVM010000174.1:0-2732 GCA_031392695.1 Rubrivivax sp. | reverse complement strand
CAGCACGCAGGTGGCGCGCATCATCAACCGCACCCTGGCCGGCAAGGACGGCCCGATCGTGCCGCTGATTGCCGAGACCGGCGGCTTGAACGCGATGGTGGTCGACAGCACCGCGCTGCCCGAACAAGTCATCGACGCCGTGGTGCAAAGCGCCTTTCGCAGCGCCGGCCAGCGCTGCAGCGCGCTGCGCCTGCTGTGCGTGCACGGGGCCATCGCCGACGGCGTGATCGAGATGCT
Source organism: Rubrivivax sp. (assembly GCA_031392695.1). Lineage (GTDB taxonomy): Bacteria > Pseudomonadota > Gammaproteobacteria > Burkholderiales > Burkholderiaceae_C > Rubrivivax. Next base: position 2,495 of record JANMVM010000174.1, on the reverse strand, counting down.
GCGCGGCGCGCTGGCGGAGTTGAACGTCGGCGATCCGGCCCTGCTGGCCACCGACGTCGGCCCGGTCATCGACGACGAGGCCTTCACCGCCATCAGCGCCCATGTGCAGCGCCTGCGCGGCAGCGCCCGGCTGCTGGGTGAGACGCGCGTGAATTCGAGCTTCCCGCGACTGGTGCCGCCGGTGGCCTTCGAGATCGCGCGCATCGCCGACCTGAAGGCCGAGATCTTCGGCCCCGTGCTGCACGTCGTGCGTTGGGGACCGGAGCAAAGCGGCCCCGGGGCCGCGTGCGACGTGATGGACGTGGTGCGCCAGATCAATGCCCTGGGCTACGGCCTGACGCTGGGCATCCAGACGCGCATCGACAGCCGCGCCCAGCGCATGGCGGACGCGGCGCGCATCGGCAACGTCTACATCAACCGCAACATGATCGGCGCCGTGGTCGGCGTGCAGCCTTTCGGCGGCGAGGGCCTCAGTGGCACCGGCCCCAAGGCCGGCGGACCGCACTATCTGGTCCGCTTCTGCGCCGAGCAGACGGTGACGGTCAACACCGCGGCCGCCGGTGGCAATGCGGAATTGCTCGCGGGCATGGCCTGATCGCCGCGGCCCACGCTCGTAGCATCGGGGGCCCAGCCACCGGAGCCCACCGCATGCATCGCCGCACCGTTTGCCTGGCCGCCGCCGCGGCCCTCGCCCCTGCAGCTCGCGCACAGGGCGCTTACCCGAACAGGCCGATCAAGCTCATCGTCGGCTTCCCGCCCGGCGGCGGCATCGACTTCACGGCGCGGCTGATCCAGCCGGCGCTGGAAGCGGCGCTGGGCCAGCCGGTGGTCATCGACTACAAGCCCGGCGCCGGCGGCGTGATCGCCGCCACCGAGCTCACGCGCGCCGCGCCCGACGGCTACACCCTGCTGGTGGCCAACACCGGGCCCTTTGCCATCGCGCCCTACCTGCAGGCCAGGCGCCCCTACGACCCGGTGACGCAGTTCAGCAGCATTGGCCAGATCGCCGAGAGCAGCTACATCGCCGCCACGCGCGCCGACCACCCGGCGCGCGACTTGAAGCAGTTCGTCGAGTGGGCCAAGGCCAACCCCGGCAAGGCCAACTACGCCAGCGGCGGGCCGGGTGCGTCGACCCACCTCAACGGCGAACTGCTCAACAGCGTGGCCGGCATCGACCTGCTGCACGTGCCCTACAAGGGCAGCGCGCCCGCGGTCACCGACCTCATCGGCGGCCAGACCCACCTGCTCATCGACGCCGGCACGGTGCTGCTGCCGCAGATCAAGGGCGGCCGCCTGAAGGCGCTGGCCGTGACCGGCCCGCGGCGCGACGCCAACCTGCCCGACGTGGCCACCGTGCGCGAGCAGGGCCTGGGCGGCATGGAAGCGGTGGGCTTCCAGGGGCTGGTGGGCCCGGCCGGCTTGCCCAGGGATGTGGTGGAGCGCTTGTCGGCCGAATTGCGCAAGGTGCTGGCCAGCGCCGACGTGAAGGCCAAGTTTGCCGCCGCCGGCTCCGAGGTGCAGCCACGCAATGCCGCTGACTTCGCGGCCTATGTCAAAGGCGAGGCCGAGCGCTGGTCGACGCTGATCGCCCAGCGCAACATCAAGCTGGATTGAAGCGCGCGCTGTCGGTGGCCCTTGCAGCGGGCGGGCTGCCACGGGCGCCGGCCGGATTCGGCCTGGCAACAACGCACGCCTGAGCTACTGCACAAAGCGAAGAGGCTTCTGCATCCGGTCACCGACAGAGGGCTTCAGTTTTCGAAAGACACGCCGAGGTCACTGCCAGGCGTTGCACGTCAATCCGCGTGTGCTTGCCGAACGTGAGCAATTGGCACCTCAACGGCGCAAGGTGATGTCTCGCGTGGCCCAGGGTCTGCAATGGGGTAGGGCAAGGGTGCAACGGGCCGCTCCACTTCAAACCCCTCTCAGAAGGTCCATCGTGAAATTCACCCTCGGCAACCCCCCTCGTCGCCGCCTGCCTGGCCCTCTGCGCCGCTTGGGCCCTGGCTGCGCCAGTGCTGATGGATGTCACAACCACCGACCAGCTCTAGGGGTCGCACGGTGGCTCCGTCTTGACCGGCCATGCTGTGCCGGAGCCGGCCTTGATGCTGCTGGCGGGCGCGGTCATCGCCGGTTTGCTGGCTTCGCGGCGGCGTCGTCGCAGCGCCGCCGTGGCCGCGAAAGCCTGGTCAAGGCCGATCGCCGGGGTCGATCTGCGGGCTTGCCGGCCAGCCGGGAAGCTCCGCCGCCAAGCGGGCCCGCCCTGCACACGGCGGTGCCGAGCCATGTCGGCTGCCCCCGGCGCCAGCCTCAGTTCGTCTTGTCGCGATGCATCCAGGCCGTGACCATGCAGACCAGCACCACGCCCACGCCGTCAAACACGATCTGCTTGGCCACCATGGCGCCGGGCAGCGGCTGCACACAGTAGTAGATGAGGTAGGTCGGCACGATGGTCAGCAGGATGATGGCGATGCCGAAGCGCCAGCCCTGCGGCGCCC
>JANMVM010000173.1:0-26904 GCA_031392695.1 Rubrivivax sp. | reverse complement strand
AAGTTGAAAACGATGGATTCGTTCGCCAGGCTAGGCGCAAACCACAGCGATACCTTCTGGTATCGCGAGGATTTGCAACGACGCATGGTGGACGAAGACGCGTTTTCATGTCTCGAAATCTGTGGGTTGGAGTACTAGGTGGTGTCGAGAAGACAAGGCGTTCAGGGAGGCAAGGTCCATGAAGTGGTTGTGGCGAGGTGTGGGCCTGCTGCTCGGGCTGGCCGTGGTGCTGGCGGCCGCCGGCGCGGCGTACATGCGGCTGGCGCTGCCACGCACCGAAGGTGAGCTGGTGCTGCCCGGCGCCCGCGCCGATTTGCGCATCGAGCGCGACGAGCACGGCATCCCCACCATCGTGGCGGCCAGCCCGCTCGATGCGCTGTTTGGCCTGGGCGTGGCGCACGCCCAGGACCGCTTGTGGCAGATGGAGACGCACCGCCGCATCGGCGCCGGCCGCATGGCCGAGATCTTCGGCGAGCCGGCGCTCGAGGCCGACCGCTTCCTGCGCGCCTTGGGCGTGCGGCGCGCCGCCGCCGAGCAGTGGCAGCGGCTGCCGGCGGCATCTCGCGCCGCGGTGCAGGTCTACACCGACGGCGTCAATGCGGTCATCCGCTCGGCGCTGCCAGCGCGGCCGCCGGAGTTCGTGATCCTGGGCGTGCAGCCCGAGCCTTGGCAGCCGGTGGACAGCCTGGCGTGGGCGATCATGATGGCCTGGGACCTGGGCGGCAACTGGACCAGCGAGCTGCTGCGGCTGCGCCTGGCGCTGCAGATGCCGGTGGCGCGCATCAACGCGCTGCTGCCACCCTACCCGGGCGAAGCGCCGCTGGTCACCGCCGACTACGCGGCGCTGTTCCGCAGCTTGAAGCTCGACGCGGGCGACCGCGCCACGGCCTGGCAGCGTCTGCCCGAGATCGCCCCGGCCTCGGGCGTGGAAGGCGTGGGCTCCAACAACTGGGTGCTGGCCGGCAGCCGCACCCGCAGTGGCCACCCGCTGCTGGCCAATGACCCGCACCTCAAGCTCAGCACGCCGGCGCTGTGGTACTTCGCGCGCCTGCAGGCGCCTGGCTTGCGCGTCGCCGGGGCCACGATGCCGGGCCTGCCGCTCGTCGTGCTGGGCCAGAACGAGCACGTGGCCTGGGGCTTCACCAACACCGGGCCCGATGTCCAGGATCTCTACCTCGAGCAGATCGACCCCGGCGACGCGACCCAGTACCGCACGCCTGAAGGCTGGGCGCGCTTCGAGTCGGTGCCCGAGAAGATCCTGGTCAAGGACCGGCCCGCGGTGTCGATTGCCTGGCGCCGCACCCGCCACGGCCCGGTGATCTCGGATGCCGGCACGACACCCGACGTGCTGGGCCCGCGCGACCACCCGGGCTACGCGCTGGCGATGCGCTGGACGGCGCTGGACGCCGACAGCGACGTCATCGGCACCTCGCTGGCGATGCAGGCCGCCACCAGCGTGGCTGGCTTCATCGAGGCCACCCGCGGCTTCGTGGCACCGATGCAGAACATGGTGGTCGCCGACCGCGACGGTCACATCGGCGTCGTCAGCCCGGGCCGCGTGCCCATCCGCAAGCCCGAAAACGATCTCATGGGACAGGTGCCGTCGCCGGGCTGGGACGCGCGCTACGACTGGGCGGGCTGGATCCCCGCCGACGAGACGCCGCGCGAGGTCGACCCGGCGCGCGGCTTCATTGCCACCGCCAACCAGCGCATCACCGCACCAGGCTACCCGCACTACCTCACCAACGACTGGGCGCTGCCCTACCGGCAGCAACGCATCGAGCAGCTGCTGCTGGCCAGGCCCCGGCACGGCATCGATGACCTGGCTGCAATGCACGCCGACGTGAAGTCACTCGCCGTGCCGGCCCTGCTGCCCTGGCTGCTGAAGGCCGATTCGGCGCACCCGCTGGCCGCCGCTGCCAAGGCCTTGCTGGCCGGCTTCGACGGCACCATGGCCGCCGACCAGGCCGCGCCGCTGATCTACTGGGCCTGGCAACGCCAACTGGCGCGCGGCGTGTTCATGGACGACACCGGCGCGGCGCTGTGGGAGCGCAGCCTGGCGACGCGGTCTTTCCAGGACGCACTCGAAGGCGTGCTCGCCCGCAACGACAGCGCCTGGTGCGACGACCGCGGCACGGCGGCCGTCGAAACCTGTGCCGGGCAAAGCGGCGCCGCGCTGAGCCGCGCGCTTGACGATCTGCAGGCCCGCTACGGCGCCGAACCCGGTGCCTGGCGCTGGGGCTCGGCGCACCAGGCGCGCTCGGAGCACCGGCCCTTCAGCCGCGTCAAGGCACTCGCGCGCTGGTTCGAGCTGCGCGCGCCGGTGGGTGGCGACACCCACACCGTGAACGTGTCGCGGGTCGGCCTCAAGCCCGACAGCAGCACGGGCGAGCTGTTTCTCAACGAGCACGCGGCCAGCCTGCGCGCGCTTTACGACCTGGGCGACCTGTCGCAGTCGCGCGTCATGCACTCGACGGGGCAGAGCGGCATCGTGTTTTCGAGCCACTACCGCAGCTTTGTCGAACCCTGGCGCGCGGTTCAGTACGTGCCGCTGTGGCCGCAGGGTGCGCCGGCGCAGGTGCTGCTGGTCAAGCCCGGCCGCTGAAGCGCGCGGGGGGGGTGGGGGTGGGGGGTGGTGGACTACACGGCGCCGTAGCGCGCCTTGCGTTGCGCGGTGTAGTCCCACCAGGGGCGCGACACGGCGCCGCGCATGAAGTCGCAGGCCGCCATGAAGGTGTCCAGCACGCAGGGGTCTTGCCGCTTGCCGGTGGCCCGGCACAGCGCCTGGTAGAGATCGAAGGCGTCGAGGCCGCACAGCGCCTGCGGATGGGGCACGCCGATGAGCCGCAGGTCGGCGGCGATCGACGGGCCGATGTTGGGCAACTGTTCCAGTTGCTGGCACTCGGCGGCGCTGGCCGCCTTGCGCGGCGGCGGTGCCTTGGGAGGCCGCGGCGCCGATCGAACGGCGGCGCGGACGGCAGATCGGTGCGCGTGCTGCATGCGGGCGCCCGGGCTACATCAACATGGTGTTGCGGATGAGCCCCACGGCAATGCCTTCGAGCTCGAAGTCCGGCGCGTCCAGGGGCACCAGGATGGTCTGGAAATCGGGGTTCTCGGGGATCAGCTCGATCGCCTTGCTGGTGCGGCGCAGGCGCTTGACGGTGACTTCATCGCCCAGCCGCGCGACGACGATCTGGCCGTTCTTGGCTTCCTTGGCCTTTTGCACCGCGAGCAGGTCGCCATCGAGGATGCCGGCGTCGCGCATGCTCATGCCGCGCACCTTGAGCAGGTAGTCGGGGCGGCGCGTCCACATCGACGCTTCCATGAGGTAGGTCTCGTCGACATGCTCTTGCGCCAGGATCGGGCTGCCGGCCGCCACCCGGCCCACCAGCGGCAGCGTGAGCTGCGCCAGGCTGGGCAGTGGCAGCATGTACTGCTTGCCGAAGGGCTCCAGCCGCGCCTGGGCCATGGCGCGCAATGTGTCAGACTTCAGACGGATGCCGCGCGAGGTGCCGCCGACGAGTTCGATCACGCCCTTGCGTGCCAGTGCCTGCAGGTGCTCTTCGGCGGCGTTGGCCGACTTGAAGCCCAGCTCGGCGGCGATTTCGGCGCGCGTGGGCGGGGCGCCGGTGCGCTCGATGGCGCTTTGCACGAGCTCCAGGATCTGCTGCTGGCGCGGGGTGAGCTTGGGGCTTTCGGTCATGGCGGGCTGCTTTCTCTCGGTGTCCTGTCGATTCATCCAGGGCTGTATTTTCATCCAGAAACTGCGCAAATGCCAAGTCCTTCCCAACTCGTGGTCATCATCGGCACCGGCGGCACCATTGCCGGCAGCGCAGCCGGGCCGCAGGACCATGTCGGCTACCGGGCCGGCGCGCTCGCCGCGGCCGATCTCGTGGCCGGCGTTCCGGCACTCGGTGGGCAGGCGCTCGAGATCGAGTCGCTGGCCCAGATCGACAGCTGCGACATGGACCATGCCACCTGGGTGCGCCTGGCACTGGCAGTGCAGCGGCACCTGGCGCGGCCCGAGGTCTGCGGCATCGTCGTCACCCACGGCACCGACACGTTGGAGGAGACCGCGTTTTTCCTGCATCACACGGTTGCAGCCGACAAGCCGGTGGTGCTGACCGCGGCCATGCGCCCGGCCACCGCGCCTTCACCCGACGGGCCGCAGAACCTCGTCGACGCGCTGGCCGTGGTGCGCCAGCTGGGCGCACGGGGCGTGCTGGCCGTGATCGGTGGCGTGGTCCACGGCGCCTGCGACGTGCGCAAGCTGCATGGCTATCGGGTCGATGCCTTCGGCAGCGGCGACGCCGGGCCGCTGGCGCTGCTCCACGATGGCCGGGTGCGGCTGCTGCGCGCCTGGCCTGACGCCCAGGCGGCGCACGGCGCGGCCTTGCAGGTTGACAGCGCGGCCTGGCCCGTGGTCGACATCGTCACCAGTCACGCCGGCGCACGGGGGGCCACCGTCGATGCCCTGGTAGCCGCCGGTGCGCGCGGCATCGTGCTGGCCGGCACGGGCAATGGCAGCGTGCATGCCCAGTTGTTGCAGGCCGCGCGCCAGGCCGAGCGACAGGGCGTGCGCGTGTTGCGGGCGTCGCGCTGCATCACCGGCGGCGTGGTCGGCGCGCCCGCCGGGTCGCTGCCCTCGGCCGGCGACCTGACGCCTGCGCAGGCACGCGTGCTGCTGCTGCTGGAGCTGCTGGCGGCTTGACGGCGCCGCTCAGTGGCGCGGCCTGGCGGCGATGCCCACCCCGAGCAGGCCCGCCAGCATCAGCAGCACGGCCTGCGGCTCGGGGACGCTGGATACATAACCATCAATCGTGGCGGTATAAGCATGCAGCACGCCAGGCAGCAGTTGGTCGTTCGCGCCCAGCGTGGCGGCGGTGGCGTTGTTGGCGGTGAGGAAGCAGCCCGCCGTCTGGCCGGCGGGGCACTGGATCGAGCTGGCAAAGGGGTCGGCATTGCTGAATCGGTAGTAGACGTCGAATTGCGCGCCGGTGGCGTTCTGGGTCACGCTGTAGTCGTTGTCGGTGCCGGCCAGCACCAGATACTGACCGCTGGCCAGTTGCGGCCCGATGGCCAGGCCTTCTCACTTCTCGGGCGACTGGTTGCCCAGGGCGGCCAGCGTGTTGGCGTCGAGGTCGATCACCTTCGCGCCTTTGCTCACGGCGCCGGCGAAGGCGCCCGTGGCCGGCAGGTTCAGACCCGTCACGTCCGTGGCAGCTGCGAGGTCGATCAGGAAGACGTTCTTGTCCGCGCCGGCCAGCGTGGCGCCGACGCCGATGCCGCGGTTGTTGCGCTCCAGGATCATGAACTTGTCGTTGCCCAGGGCGACCAGCGCCGAGATGCCGCGCCCCTGGGCCGCGCTTTCCAGCTTGTAGGCGTACTGGCCCACCGCCGCGCCGGTCTGGGTGTCGTACTTGACGATGCGGGTGTAGGTGCCGCGGCTGGCTGCCGTCCAGCCGTCCTGCACGGTGCCGTTTTGCAGCACCGCATAGGCGTAGCGGCCATCGGGGCTGATGGCCAGTGCCTCGAGGCCGCGGTTGGGTTCACGGCCGCTGCTCAGGGTGGGCGGTGCGGCGCTGTAGTCCGCGCTGCCGCCGACCCGGGGCACCAGGTCGGCCGGCGTGGCGTAGCTGCGCACGAGCTGGCCGTTGCGGTCGAACTCCTTCAGCGACGGGCCGTATTCATCCGTCACCAGCAGCCTGCCCGTAACGGGGTTGATGACGAAACCTTCGGGATCGAAAGAGCGCCCCAGCACGCCGGGCGTGGTGGGCGCCAGGCCGCTGAAGGCCTGGCCGCTGTCACTGAACTTCACGGTTTGCACGATCTGGAAGTTGCTGATCGCGCCGCTGTTGGCGTCGACGTCCAGTGTGAAGCGCTGGACCCGGGTTTCGTAGGGCAAGGTGCCACCGCCGGGGCCGCGGTCCGACAGGCCCCACCACTCATTGCGGGCACGGTCGTAGTAGAGGTCGCTGAAGTAGCCGACGCGGCGGTCGAAGTCGCTGCCGTTGCTGAGGTCCAGCGCCGCGCCCGATAGCGTCAGGCCATTGACGAAAGTGGCGTTCGACACCGTTTGTGCCAGCGCAGGCAGGACTGCGCAAGCGGCCGCTGCCGCCATCAAGAGTCGTTTCATGCTCGAGCCCGTCCGTTCGTTCGCGTTGACAACCCTGCGCACGGTAGAGTGCTGGCGTGACAGTGCCGTGAAAGCGCAGTCGCCCGCCACCCCGCCGTCGGGGGTGGCGCGCCGCGGGCGTGGGGCTGGCCGGGCCTCAGACCACCGACAGCACGACGCCGATATTGCCGCGCGTGGCGTTGCTGTACGGGCACACCTCGTGCGCCGCGGCGACGAGCTTTTCGGCCTCGGCCTTGTTCATGCCCGGCACCGTGATGGCCATCGCCACGGCAATGCCGAAGGCGCCTTCCTTGCCAGTCATGGGGCCGATGGCCACTTCGGAGCGGATCGAGACGTCGGCCGGCAGCGTGATCTTCTGGCGCGCGGCCACGGCCTTCATGGCGCCGATGAAGCAGGCCGAGTAGCCGGCTGCGAAGAGCTGCTCGGGGTTGGTGCCGGCACCGCCGGTGCCGCCGAGTTCCTTGGGCGTCATCAGCGGCAGCTTGATGGCGCCGTCTGACGATTCGGTGCTGCCGCTGCGGCCGCCAGTGCTGGTGGCATGGGCGGTGTAGATTGCTTTGTCGATGGCCATGGTCATGCTTTCTTTGCAGTGGATGCGCGGTCAGGCCGCGCTTGGGGGGAAGGGGTCGCCAGGCCGAGCTGCTGGCGCAGCGCCTGCAGCCGTGTCGTGAGATCGCTGAGCTCGCCCGGCGCGCAGCCCGTGGCTTGGGCCAGCGTGGCCGGCACCTGCACGGCCCGCGCGCGCAGGGCGCGGCCGCCGGGCGTGAGCTGCAGCAACACGCGCCGCTCGTCGGCGCTGTCGCGCAGGCGTTGCACGAGGCCCGCCGCCTGCAGCCGTTTGAGCAGCGGCGTGAGCGTGCCGGAGTCGAGTGCCAGGCGCTCGCCGAGCTGGCTCACGGTCAGGCCTTCGTCCTGCCACAGCACCAGCATCACGAGGTACTGCGGATAGGTCAGGGCCAAGGGCTCCAGCAAAGGCTTGTAGAGCTTGGTCATGGCCAGCGAAGCGGCATACAGCGCAAAGCACATCTGGCGTTCGAGAGCCAGCCCATCGGGGGCGGGCGGAGCGGGCGTGACAGCGCGGCGGCGAGGCATGGCTTGGAGTGTATGACGCAATTAAATTGTGTGCAATTCAATTAACGCCAGAAAGGGCTTTCAGCCCCCGGCCTGCAGGCCTTCCAGTTCGGTGTGCGCGCTGAGCCAGCGTTCCTCGAGCAGGCTCAGCTCGGCGCTGATGTGGGCCAGCCGGCGGCCGAGTTCGGCGTAGGCCTCGGGCGCGCTGCCGGGCTTCGACAGCAGCGCCTCGACCTCGGTCTTCTCGGCTGTCAGGCGCGCCATGCGTTCGTCGATGCGCTGCAGTTCGGTGCGCAGCGGGCGCGTCGTCTCGGCCTGCTTGACGCGCGACAGCTTGGCGCTGTGCCGCTCTTCGCGCGGGGCGGTCGCGGGTGAGGCCGTCACCGGCCTGGCCGCGGTCTTGGCGGGCGAGGGCGGCGGCGCGGCCTTCGGTGCTGAATTCGGAACCGACTTCGGTGCTGACTTCGGCACCGACTTCGGTGCTGGTGGTCGAGGCGCTTCGGCCACCACCGGCTTGGGCGGATCGGGCAGCGGCTGGCCCTTGGCCGCAGCGCGGCTGACGTCGAGCAGCCACTTCTGGTAGTCGTCGAGGTCGCCGTCGAAAGGTTGCACCTGGCCGCGCGCGACGAGCCAGAACTCGTCGCAGACCTCGCGCAGCAGCGCGCGGTCGTGGCTGACGAGCATCACGGTGCCCTCGAACTCGTTGAGCGCGATCGACAGCGCCTCGCGCGTCGTCAGGTCGAGGTGGTTGGTGGGCTCGTCGAGCAGCAGCAGGTTGGGGCGCTGCCAGACCAGCATGGCCAGCACCAGGCGCGCCTTCTCGCCGCCGCTCAGGGAGCCGACGGCCTGCTGCGCCATCTCGCCGGTGAAGCGAAAGCGCCCCAGGAAGTCGCGCAGTTCCTGCTCGCGCGCGGCCGGGCCGACGTCGCGTGCCAGTCGCACCATGTGCATCAGCGGGCCGTCGTCCAGGCTCAGCACGTCGAGCTCCTGCTGCGCGAAGTAGCCGATGACCAGGCCCTTGCCCTCGGTCATCGTGCCGCCCAGCTTGGGCAGCGCCTTGGCGATGGTCTTGACCAGTGTGCTCTTGCCCTGGCCGTTGGCGCCCAGGATGCCGATGCGCTGGCCGGCCAGCACGCTGCGGTTGAAGCCCTTGACGATGGCCGTGCTGCCATAGCCGCAGTCCAGGTCATCGAAGCTGAGCATCGGATTGGGCAGGCTTTGCGGCTCGCGAAACTCGAACTGGAAATCGCTGGCCATCAGCACCGGCGCCAGCTTTTCCATGCGCGCCAGCGCCTTGACCCGGCTCTGCGCCTGCTTGGCCTTGCTGGCCTTGGCCTTGAAGCGGTCGATGAATTTCTGCAGGTGCTCGATGCGGTCCTGCTGCTTGGAGAAAGCGGCGGCGGCCAGCGTCATGCGCTCGGCGCGCATCTCTTCGAAGGCGCTGTAGTTGCCGCCGTAGCGCGTCAGCGTCTGCTCGTCGAGGTGGACGGTGACGCGGGTGATGGCGTCGAGGAACTCGCGGTCGTGGCTGATCACGAGCATCAGGCCCTCGAAGCGCTTGAGCCAGGCTTCCAGCCACACCAGCGCATCGAGGTCGAGGTGGTTGGTGGGTTCGTCGAGCAGCAACAGTTCGGCCGGGCACATCAGCGCACGCGCCAGTTGCAGCCGCATGCGCCAGCCGCCGCTGAAGCTGTTGACGGGGGCGTCGAGTTCCTCGGTCTTGAAGCCCAGGCCGAGGAGCAGCGCCTGCGCGCGCGATCGCGCGTCGAAGGCGCCGGCCTCGTCGAGCGCGAGGTGGGCGTGGGCCATGGCGTTGCCGTCGCCGCTGGCCTCGGCGGCCTCGAGCTCGGCCTGCGCGGCCTGCAGCGGCTGGTCGCCCTGGAGCACGAAGTCGGTGGCACCGTCCTCGGTCTCGGGCATCTCCTGTGCCACCTCGCCGACACGCCAGCGCGGCGGGATCTCGACATCGCCCTGGTCGCATTGCAAGCGGTGCGTGAGCAGCGCGAAGAGGCTCGACTTGCCGGCCCCGTTGCGGCCGATGAGGCCGACCTTCTCGCCCGGCTGCAGCGTGACGCTGGCGCCTTGCAGCACGACCTTGGTGCCACGGCGCAGCGTGATGTTTCGAATGTTGATCATGACCGTGAGAGGAAAGGCGAAACGTCAGGCCAGCGCAGCGGCTTCGATGAGCAGCACCTGGTCGTCGCCTGCACTGGTGGGCAGGCCGATGGCGGCCAGGCGGGGGTAGGCGGCTTCGAAATGGGCTCGTTCGTGGCCCACCTCCAGCACCAGCACGCCGCGCTCGGTGAGGTGCGCGCGCACGCTGCGCATGAGCCGGCGGATGAAGTCCATGCCGTCGACGCCGCCGTCCAGCGCCAGCGCCGGCTCGGCGCGGAACTCCGCCGGCAGCGCGGCCATCGACTGGCGGTTGACGTAGGGCGGGTTGCACAGGATGAGGTCGTAGCGTCCGCGCGCGGCCTTCAGCCCGTCGCCCTGCGCCAGCGTGATGCGGTCCTGCAAGCCATGACGCTGAACGTTGCGCGCGGCCACGACCAGCGCAGCGGCCGACACGTCGGTGCCATGCACGATGACGTCGGGCCAGGCCAGTGCGGCCAGCACGGCCAGGCTGCCGTTGCCGGTGCACAGGTCGAGCACGCGGTGCGTGCGTTCAGTGAGCCAGCTGTCCAGCGTGCCCTCGGCCAGCGGTTCGGCGATCAGCGAGCGCGGCACGATGACGCGCTCGTCGACGTAGAAGGGCACGCCTTGCAGCCAGGCTTCGCCGGTCAGGTAGGCGGCCGGACGGCGCGTCGCGATGCGCTCATCGATCAGCGCCTCGGCCTCCTGGGCGCTGGCCGGGGCGAGTTCGTCGCCGGTGTGCTCGTCGAGCTCGTCCAGCGGCAGGCCCAGGCGCCACAGCACGAGCCACGCTGCCTCGTCGAAGGCGTTGTCGGTGCCATGGCCGAAAGCCACGCCCGCAGCGGCAAGGCGTTCGGCTGAACGCTCCACCAGTTCGATCAGGGTCATGGCAGAAGCGCTTCCAGCGTGCGCCGGTAGGCGTTCTTCAAGGGTTCGATGGCGGCCACTTCGACCCATTCGTCGAGCTTGTGGGCACTTTCGTTGCTGACGCCGAACTCCATCACCTGGGCGCAGATGCGGGCCAGGAAGCGGCCGTCGGAAGTGCCGCCGGTGGTGCTGAGTTCGGGCTTGAAGCCGAACTCGGCTTCGATCGCCGCCACCAGCGCCTCGTGCAGTGTGCCGGGTGGCGTGAGGAAGGGCTCGCCGCCCAGCGTCCAGCGGATGTCGTGCTGCACGCCGTGGCGTTGCAGCACGGCGACGAAGCGCTGCTGCAGTGACGCCGCCGTGCTCTCGGTGCTGAAGCGGAAATTGCAATCCACCACCAGCTCGCCGGGGATGACGTTGCCCACGCCGGTGCCGGCGTGGATGTTGCTCACCTGCCAGCTGGTGGGCAGGAAGAAGGCGTTGCCTTCGTCCCAGCGCGTGGTGCTCAGTTCGGCCAACGCGGGCGCGAAGTCGTGAATCGGGTTGCGTGCCAATTGCGGGTAGGCGATGTGGCCCTGGATGCCCTGCACGACGAGCCGCGCGCTGAGCGTGCCGCGGCGGCCGTTCTTGACCATGTCGCCGACGCGGTCCACTGAGGTCGGCTCGCCGATGATGCAGCCGTCGAGCTGCACGCCGCGCTGTTGCAGCACCTGCACGGCGTGCAGCGTGCCATGCAGCGAGGGGCCTTCCTCGTCGCTGGTGATGAGCAGCGCCACGCTGCCGGCGTGGCGGGGCCGGGTGCGCACGAACTCTTCGGCGGCCACCGTCATCGCGGCCACCGCGGTCTTCATGTCGGCGGCACCGCGACCGTACAGGCGACCGCCGCGGTGGGTGGGCACGAAGGGGTCGCTGGTCCAGCGCTCGAGCGGGCCGGTGGGCACGACATCGGTGTGGCCCGCCAGCACCAGCATCGGCCCCGGCTGCGCGCCCGCGTGCACCGCCCACAGGTTGCTGACCCGGGCTTCTGCCGGCCCGGCATCGAGCTCCTCGCAGACGAAACCGGCGTTCGTCAGGCGCGCCGCGAGCAGGGCCTGGCAGCCGCCGTCGGCGGGCGTGAGCGAGCGGCAGGCGATCAGCGCCTCGGCCAGGCGCAGGGTCGTCGTCAAGCCTCGTCCCCCTGGCGCGCCAGCACCACGGCTACTGCGCCCAAGGCGGCGCCGAGCGCAGGCGCGTGTCCTCGGGGCGCACGTCGAAGCTCATCTCGGTGAAGCTGGCCGCTTCGGGCTCTTCCTTCTTCAGGGCCACCCGCGAAGCCGGCGCCTGCTCGTTCTGCAGCCGCCATAGCAGGTTGGTGGGCGAGTCGGCGTAGGACAGGCCTTCGTCGCGCGAGACGATGCCTTCGTTGATCAGGCGCGCGATGTCCTGCTCGAAGGTCTGCGAGCCTTCGGCCAGCGACTTCTCCATCGCCTCCTTCACCGACGACAGGTCGCCCTTCTCGATGAGCTCGGAGATGAGCTTGGTGTTGAGCAGCGTTTCCACCGCCGGCACGCGGCCGCCGGCGTTGGAGCGCAAGAGGCGCTGCGAGACCACGGCGCGCAGGCCGGCGGCCAGGTCCGACAGCAGCGTAGGTCGGGCCTCGGGCGAGTAGAACGACAGGATCCGCCCCATCGCGTGGTAGCTGTTGTTGGCGTGCAGCGTGCTCAGCACGAGGTGGCCCGACAGGGCGTAGGACAGCGCTGCGCTCATCGTCTCGCGGTCGCGGATCTCACCGATCATGATGCAGTCGGGTGCTTGGCGCAGCGCGTTCTTGAGCGCGATCTGCAGGCTCTGCGTATCGCGCCCGACCTCGCGCTGGTTGACGATGCTCTTTTTGTTGGAGAAGAGGAATTCGATCGGGTCTTCGATGGTCAGGATGTGGCCGCTCATCTGCTGGTTGCGCCACTCGATCATCGACGCCAGCGTCGTGCTCTTGCCGGTGCCGGTGGCGCCCACCATCAGGATCAGGCCGCGCTTGTCGGTGATGATCTGGCTCATCAGCGGCGGCACGCCGAGTGAATCGAGTGACGGAATCAGGAACGGGATGCAGCGGAACACCGCTGCCACCGAGCCGCGCTGCTTGAAGGCCGAGAGGCGGAAGCTGCCCACGCGCGGGATGCTGATGCCGACGTTGAGCTCGCCGGTTTCCTCAAGCTCTTCCATCTGCTGCGGCGCCAGCAGTTCGGCCAGCAGCTGGCGCGTCTGGTTGGTGGTCAGCAATTGGTCCGACAGCTGCAGGATCTGGCCGTGGATCTTGATCAGGATGGGCGTGTTGGCCGACATGTAGACGTCGGAGGCGTTCTTCTCCGCCATCAGCCGCAGCACGCGCTCGAGGTTGTTGGCCATGGCCAGTTCCTTGGTCCGGCTCAGGCCCGGAGCAGTTCGTTGATGCTCGTCTTGGCGCGGGTCTGCGCGTCGACCTTCTTGACGATGACCGCACAGTACAGGCTGTGGCTGCCGTCGGCGCTGGGCAGGTTGCCCGAGACCACCACGCTGCCGGCCGGGATGCGGCCGTAGCTCACGGTGCCGGTGGCGCGGTCGTAGATCTTGGTGCTCTGGCCGATGTAGACCCCCATGCTGATGACGGAGTTCTCTTCGACGATGACGCCCTCGACGACCTCGGAGCGCGCGCCGACGAAGCAGTTGTCCTCGATGATCGTGGGATTGGCCTGCAGCGGCTCGAGCACGCCGCCGATGCCCACGCCGCCGCTCAAGTGGACGTTCTTGCCGATCTGCGCGCAACTGCCCACGGTGGCCCAGGTGTCGACCATGGTGTTCTCGTCGACGTAGGCACCGATGTTGACGTAGCTGGGCATCAACACCACGCCCTTGGCGATGTAGCTGCCGCGACGCGCCACGGCTGGCGGCACCACGCGCACGCCGCTGGCGCGCATCTGGGCTGCGTCGAGGTGCGAGAACTTGGTCTTGACCTTGTCGAAGAAGCCGAGCTCGCCGGCGCGCATGACCTGGTTGTCGTTGAGGCGGAAGCTCAGCAGCACCGCCTTCTTGAGCCACTGGTTGACGTGCCAGTCGCCGACGCCGCGCCGCTCGGCCACGCGCAGTCGGCCGGCGTTGAGGTCGGAGATCACCTGTTCCACCGCCTGGCGCACCTCGGGCGCGTTGACGGCCGAGATCTCGGCCCGGCCTTCCCAGGCCAGGTCGATGATCGATTGAAGTTGCGCGACGCTCATGCAGGGCTTTCTTGGAGGCTGTGGGTGTAGGACACGATGCGGTGGGCGGCTTGCAGGCACTCGGCCAGCGGGGCCACCAGCGCCATGCGGACGCGGCCCCGGCCCGGGTTGGTGCCGGCCACGTCCCGCGCCAGCAGGCGGCCCGGGAGCACGTTGACATTGTATTGAGCGAGCAAGCCCTGGGCGTAAGCGATTTCGTCGCCCGCGCCGGGCACGGCGGCCCAGAGGTAGAAGGCGGCGTCGGGCAGGGCCACGTCGAGCACCGTCTGCAGCACCGGCGTGACCTGCGCGAACTTGGCGCGGTAGAGCTCGCGGTTGGCCAGCACGTGGGCTTCGTCGGCCCAGGCCGCGGCGCTGGCCCGCTGCACCATCGGGCTCATCGCGCTGCCGTGGTAGGTGCGGTAGAGCAAGAAAGCCTTGAGCAGCGCCGCGTCCCCGGCCACGAAGCCCGAGCGCAGGCCGGGCACGTTGCTGCGCTTGGACAGGCTCGTGAAGGCCACCAGGCGGCGGAAATCGTCGCGGCCCAGGGCCCGCGCGGCCTGCAGGCTGCCCAGCGGCGCGTCGTCGCGGAAGTAGATCTCGGAGTAACACTCGTCGCTGGCGATGACGAAGCCGTGGCGGTCGCTCAGCTCGAACAGCTGCTGCCATTCGGCCAGCGGCATCACCGCGCCCGTCGGATTGCCCGGCGAGCACACGTACAGCAACTGCGTGCGGGCCCAGGTGGCGTCGTCGATGGCCGCCCAGTCGGCGGCAAAGTTGCGCTCGGGCAGGCCGGGCACGAAGGCCGTCTGCGCGCCTGCCAGCAGCGCTGCGCCTTCGTAGATCTGATAGAACGGATTGGGGCAGACCACGGTGGCGCCGGCCCGCGTGGGGTCGATGACGGTCTGGGCGAAGGCAAAGAGTGCCTCGCGCGAGCCGGTCACCGGCAGCACCTGGGTGGCGGCATCCAGCGCCACGCCGTAGCGGCGCTGCACCCAGCCGGCGATGGCTTCGCGCAGCCCCGCCTCACCCAGCGTGGCGGGGTAGGACGACAGGCCCGGCAAGGCCTTGATCAGAGCGGCCTCGATCAGCGTCGGGGTGGCGTGCCGCGGCTCGCCGATGCCCAGGCTGATCGGCGCCAGGTGGGCCGGCGGCACGATGCCGCGCGTGAGCTCGCGCCAGCGCTCGAAGGGGTAGGGGTGCAATCGCGCCAGCAGCGGGTTCATGCTCGGGATTATCCCGGAGGCGCAGACGTCGGGCCGCACCGCATCATGGGGCGATGAAAGACCTCACCCGATACCGCTTTGCGCTGGCCTGGCTGCTGCCGCTGCTGGTGGGCCTGGCGGCCTGGCAGTCACCGCTGCTGGCCTGGGCCACGATGGCGGGCTACCAGGTGGCGATGGCATTGGCTGAGCGCGTGCCCGCCCTGCAGCACTCGCCGCCGGCCGCGCGCCAGACGGGCTGGCACCGCGCCTGCGTGCGCATCCACGTGCCGCTGCAGATGGGCTTGCTCGGCCTGGGTCTGTGGTTGGCCACCGGGCCGGGTTTCAGCGCTGGCGGCGCCGTGCTGCTGGGCATCGCCGCGGGCGGCGTCACGGGCAGCCAGGGCATCACCTTCGCCCACGAGCTGGGGCACTCGCGCTCGCGCGGCGACCGCCTGCTGGCCTGGCTGCTGATGGTCAGCGTGAGCTACGCGCACTTCATGGTTGAACATTACCGTGGCCACCACCCGCGCGCCGCGACGCTCGAAGACCCCGCCTCGGCGCGCCGCGGCGAAAGCTTGTGGCGCTTTCTGCCGCGCACCGTGCTGGGCAGCTTCGCCAGCGCCTGGCGGCTCGAAGCGCAGCAGCAGCGCCAGCGGCGCCGCGGCTGGCTGCGCAGCCCGCTGCTGTGGGCCAGCGCGGCGCAGGGCGCGTGGCTGCTGGCGATCGCGCTCGCGCTGGGGCCGCTGGCGCTGCTGTTCTGGATCGTGCAGTCGGCCTATGCGGTGTTTCTGCTCGAGGCCATCAACTACATCGAGCACTACGGCCTGCGTCGACGCCAGCAGGGGTCGCGCCCCGAGCCCTTCGGCGTCATGCACGCCTGGAATGCCGACCACCTGCTGACCAACTGCACGGTGGCCAACCTGCAGCGCCACTCCGACCACCACCTGCACGCCTGGAAGCCGTATGCCGAGCTCGAGGCCTTGCCCGGGCCGCAGCTGCCCACCGGCTACGCTGGCTGCCTGTTCCTGGCCAGCGTGCCGCCGCTGTGGTTTGTTGCCATGCACCGGCGGCTGGATGCATTGCCGGTGCCGGCGCCACTCTAAGTCTCGCTCAGGCGGCCGGCTTCCATGCGCAGTTGTCGCTGGCAGCGCGCCGCGAGTTCGTGCTCGTGCGTCACCAGCACGAGCGTGGTGCCGGCTTCGCGGTTCATCGCGAACATGAGGTCCATCACGGTGGCGCCGGTGGCGAAGTCGAGGCTGCCCGTGGGCTCGTCGGCCAGCAGCAGCGCCGGCTGCATGACGAAGGCGCGTGCCAGCGCCACGCGCTGTTGCTCACCGCCCGACAGCACCCGGGGGTAGTGGCCCAGGCGCTCGGCCAGGCCGACGCGGCGCAGCATGTCGGTGGCCGCGGCGCGAGCGTCGTGGCGGCCCTGGAGCTCCAGCGGCAGCATCACGTTTTCGAGCGCCGTCAGGTTGGCGAGCAACTGGAAGCTCTGGAACACGAAGCCCACCTGGCGCGAGCGCAACTCGGCGCGCGCGTCTTCATCGAGCGCGAAGAGATCGGTGCCGGCCAGCATCACGGTGCCCGCCGTGGGGGTGTCCAGCCCGGCCAGGATCGACAGCAGCGTGCTCTTCCCCGAACCCGAGGCCCCGACGATGGCCACCGACTCGCGCGGCCCAAGCTCGAAGTTGATCTCGTGGAGAATGGTCAACGAGCCGGTGGAATCGACCACCTGCTTGGTGACCCCGTGGACAGCAATGAGAGGTGCCGACATCGAGCTTTCTTGTGGCGCACGGCGCGCGTTCGTGGCGCACTGTAGCCTGCTCTTGAGCGGCGCAGCCGCGGCGCTGGACACAGCCGCTCGCACCCCAGGGCCAAGGCCGCGGCTGCTGGTGGTGGGCGACAGCCTGTCGGCCGAATACGGCCTGACCCGCGGCGCCGGCTGGGTAGCGCTGCTGGAGCAGCGGCTGGCGCGCGAAAAGCTCATCTGGCAGGTCGTCAACGCCAGCATCAGCGGCGACACCACCTCGGGCGGGCGCGCGCGCCTGGCGACACTGCTCAAGACGCACCAGCCGCGCGTGGTGATCATCGAGCTCGGCGGCAACGACGCGCTGCGTGGCCTGCCGCTGGCCATGACGCAGACCAACCTGGCCGAGATGGCGCGCGCCGCCAAGGCAGCCGGCGCCCGCGTGTTGATGGTGGGCATGGCCGTGCCGCCCAATTACGGGCGTGCTTACGGCGAATCGTTCGTGAACCTCTTCGGCACCGTGGCGCGCGCCGAAGGCGCCGCGCTGGTGCCCTTCTTGCTGGCCGGTGTGGCCGACGGCCCCCGGGCCGACGAGCTGTTTCAGGCCGACCGCATCCACCCCAAGGCCGAGGCGCACCCGCAGATGCTGGCCAACGTCTGGCCCGTGCTCAAGCCGCTGCTCAAGTAGCGCAGCGGCGGTGGCGGCGCGCCACCGCCGGCCTCAGCGCTGGTTCTCGCGCTCGCGCTGCGGGCCGCGGTTGTCGGGGCCGCGCTTGCGGTCTTCTTCCTTGGCCTGCTCGCGGGCCCGCTCGCGTTCGCGCTCGGCCTCGCGTTCGCGCGCCCGCTCGGGGGGTGACATGGGCGCCGTGCGCGGCGGTGCCGGGGGTGCGGCCACGGGCGCGGGTGCGGCTGGGACAGCTGGCACTGCGACGGGAGCTGGCCGCGGCGGCGCTGCCACAGGTGCCGGCGGTGGAGCCGCCGGCGGTGCTGCCGGGCCCGGCAGCGATCGCGGCTGCCCGCCACGGTCGCCGCGGTCGCGTTCACGTTCGCGCGCTGGCGGCTGCGGCTCTGCGGCGGACGCCGGGCGCTCGCGCCGCGGGTCGACCACGCCACCACGGCCCGGCTGCGGCATCGCGGCCGGCGGCGCGGGTGCTGCCGCTGGCGGCGGTGCAACGGGTGTCACCACCGGCGCGGGGTCGCGGCGTTGCGGCCGTGTCGACGGGTCACCCCGCTCGGGCGCCGGCCCTGGCTGCAACCCTCCGGGCGCCGGCTGGCCTTGTTGGGGTTGCGGCTGCTGCTGCGGCTGCGGCTGGAACTGGGGCTGCGGCTGGGGCTGGGGCTGGAACTCACGCGGCGGCCGGATGGCTTGCCCCGGGGCGGGCCGCACCGTCGTCACCGGTACTTCGCGCGCCGGGGGCGGCACGTCTTGCCACGGCTGCTGTGCATGGACGCGCTGCACTTCTCGTGGGTCGAGCGCGCCGCGGGCCACGGGTTGGC
This sequence comes from Rubrivivax sp., assembly GCA_031392695.1. Lineage (GTDB taxonomy): Bacteria > Pseudomonadota > Gammaproteobacteria > Burkholderiales > Burkholderiaceae_C > Rubrivivax. The sequence goes on along the minus strand of JANMVM010000173.1, from coordinate 9,045 downwards.
GCTGCACCAGCACGTCACGCGAGACGATCGTGATGCCTCCGGGCACGCCCTGGTTACCGTACATCACGGGTCCGGTCGGGACCTGCTGCGGCGGCTGGTAGGCGGGGCCGCGCGGGCCCGGCGGGTGCGGGTTGATGCGCTCGACGTAAACCGGCGTGTGGCGGTAGTGCGGGGCGTACCACTCGCGCGGCGCCAGCGGCACCCAGCCCACGGTGGGGCCGCCGATGTTGATCGAGACACTGACATTGCCGCCGCCGACCCAGGCCACCAGCGCCGGTGCATACACCGGGCGGGCCACGTAGTCACCCGGGACCCAGCCCCAGCGTCCGCGCCAGCTTACCCAGCGGCCGTAGTGGAAGGGCGCGAAGCCCCAGCGCGCCTCGTCGACCCAGGTCCAGCCCCAGGGCTGCACCCAGGCCCAGCGGCCGTGGCGGTAGGGCGCCCAATCCGCGCTGACTTCGAGCGGGTACCAGACGGCGCCGTACTCGGGGTGGCGATCCCAGCGGCCGTAGCGGTCGAGGTCTTCGGCGCCGGTCATCTCGGGCGAGACATAGCGTGACGAGGCACTGCGCTCGTCGCGTTGGTCGTCACGTGACACCCACTCGGCGAAGGCATCGCTGGGCAGCTGGCTCCAGGCAAAGCGCAGGCCGCTGCGCTGACGGCCTTCGCGCCAGAGTTCGGCGCGCTGGCCCGTCTCGAGGATGAAGCCTTCGGCGTCGTCGATGCGCAGCGTGCCGCGCCAGACGCCGGCCAGTGTGCTGTCGTCGCTGCGGTCCAGGCGGTAGTGGCCGGCGCGCTCGGGGCGCAGGCGCACCTCGGCGGTGACGAGATCGATGTCGGCCGCGGCTTCACGCGAACGCACGCGCAGCGCCAGGCTGCCAGTGTGGAGCTGGAAGCTCATGCGCTCGTCGTCCAGGCGCAGCACTTCGAGCTCGCTGGCGCCGGCCAGGCGCAGCACGGTAGAGCCGACGCGCAACTCGGCGCGGCCCTGGGGCCCGGTGGACAAGCGGTCGCCGCTGGTCAGCGGGCGGTTGCGTTCGGCTTCGTCCCAGGTGCCGCGTTCATGGTCGAACCACGATACCCGGCCCTGCAACTCGGACAGGCGGCCGACGCGGCCCGGCGGGTCGGCCTGTGCCCAGGCGGCGGAGCCGCCCAGCGTCAGCAGGGCCAGAAAGGTACAACCGAGCCAGGCCCGGATGCGCGGCAGGAAGTTTGCGCTGCTCATGGCAGCTCAACGCGCCGCGAGCGGCCGGCGCCGACCGAGCGCCTTGTAAAGCACCGTGTCGGGCTCAGTCGTCATCGGCGTCGACGAGTTCCGGGAACAGCACGCTGGTGTAGCCGAGCTGGCTCAGATCGGTCATGCGCGTGGGGTAGAGGCGGCCGATGAGGTGGTCGCACTCGTGCTGCACGACGACGGCGTGAAAGCCGTCGACCTCGCGCTCGATGGGCCGGCCGGCCGGGTCCTGGCCGCGGTAGCGGATGCGCGCGTGGCGCGGCACCTTGCCGCGCAGGCCGGGCACTGACAGGCAGCCCTCCCAGCCTTCGACGATCTCGTCCGACAGCGGCGTGATCACGGGGTTGAGCAGCACCGTGGTGGGCACGGGCGGGCGATCGGGGTAGCGCTCGCTGCGCGTGAAGCCGAAGATCACGAGCTGCAGGTCGACGCCGATCTGCGGCGCCGCCAGGCCCGCGCCGCGTGCGGCTTCCATGGTGTCGAACATGTCGGCGATGAGCGCGTGCAACTGCGGCGTGTCGAACTCGCGCACCGGCTGGGCCACGCGCAGCAAGCGCGGGTCGCCCATCTTGAGGATTTCGTGCACGGTCATGGGCAGCTCACGGTCTGGCGCTGCAGCCGGGCAGCGGTGTGATGAAGTGAAGGACGGGCTCGCAACGCCTGGCCGATCCAACAGGACAGCGGGATTGCAGCACGTTCACGCGGACGACGCCGGGTGGGGCTTTGCCCGCCAACTCAGCCATGACGTGAAGCTCGGATGCTCGCATTGCGCTGGCCCAGGTGCTGGCCCAGGTGCGCCAGCACCTGGGCCAGCCGGGCCTCCACGCTGCCGCGGACGACGAGCGGCGTCACGCCCATTTCTGCCAGGCGGACCAGCGTCCAGGCGTGCTGCTGCTGGCGGAAGCGGTCGTCGCGGCGGCAGCCGTCCTGAACGAAGTCGAAGTCGGGCTGGCAGACCACCGACACGTCGTAGGCCCGGCGCGCCATCGCCTGCAGCTCGGGCGGTGCATGGCCGTGATCGTGCAGGCAGTACTGCAGCGTCGTCAGCGGCGTGGTGTCGCAGACGATCCAGTCGGGGTGGCGCGCCACGGGGGCCTGCTCCCAGTCGATCTGGGTGCGCGCCACCTGCACCAGATCAGCCACCGACAGCGTCTGGCGCAGCTCCTCCCAGCGCTGGCGGCCGTATTCCGGCACCCAGGGCGCGCCCAGGCGCTCGGCCAGCGCACGCGCCAGCGTCGTCTTGCCGCTGGATTCGCCGCCGAGCATGGCGATGCGCCGCACCGGCTTCACGAGCTCAGGCGGCGGCTTCATCGAGCAGCGTCCTCAAGCCGTCCTCGTCGAGCACCGCGACGCCCAGTTCGCGCGCCTTGTCGAGTTTGCTGCCGGCCTCGGCGCCGGCCACCACGTAGTGCGTCTTCTTGCTCACCGATCCTGCGACTTTGCCGCCTGCCGCCTCGATCAGCGCCCTGGCTTCGTCGCGACTGAGCTGCGGCAAGGTACCGGTGAGCACGAAGGTCTTGCCAGCCAGCGGCTGGGCGCCGGCATCGACCGCTTCGCCCGCGTGCTCGGGCCAGTGGATGCCGGCGGCGCGCAGCTGCTCGACGACCTCGCGGTTGTGTGGCTGCTCGAAGAAAGTGCGCAGGCTCTGCGCCACCACCGACCCGACGTCGCGCACCTCGAGCAGCTGCTCGAGGCTGGCGTCCATCAGCCGCTCGATGCCACCAAAGTGGCGCGCCAGGTCCTTGGCCGTGGTCTCGCCCACGTGGCGGATGCCCAGCGCGTAGAGAAAGCGCGCCAGCGTCGTCTGCCGGCTCTTGTCCAGCCCGGCCACCAGGTTGGCCGCGCTCTTGTCGGCCATGCGCTCCAGCGCGCTGAGTTTGGCGATGTCCAGCGCGTACAACTCGGGCAGCGTGCGGATGAGGCCGCTGTCGACCAGCTGATCGACGAGCTTGTCGCCCAGGCCCTCGATGTCCATGGCGCGGCGGCCGGCGAAGTGCAGCAGCGCCTGCTTGCGCTGCGCGGCGCAGAACAGGCCCCCGGTGCAGCGATGATCGATGCCGCCGCGCTCGCGCAGCACGCGGCTGGCGCACACCGGGCAGGCGGGTGGCATGCGGAAGTTGGGCACGTAGGCCGCGCGCGCGCCGGGCACGCGCGCCACGACTTCAGGAATCACGTCGCCGGCGCGGCGCACGATCACCGTGTCGCCGACGCGCACGCCCTTGCGCCGCAGCTCGAAGAGGTTGTGCAGCGTGGCGTTGCTGACCGTGGTGCCGCCCACGAACACCGGCTCCAGCTTGGCCACCGGGGTCAGCTTGCCGGTGCGGCCGACCTGGAGCTCGATTGCGTTCAGGCGCGTCATCTGCTCCTGCGCCGGGTACTTGTGCGCCACCGCCCAGCGCGGCTCGCGCGTGACGAAGCCCAGCCGGCGTTGCAGCTCGATGCGGTTGACCTTGTAGACCACGCCGTCGATGTCGAAGGGCAGCGCGTCGCGCAGGGCGCCCATGGCGCGGTGGAAGTCCACCAGACCCTGGGCGCCGCAGACCACGGCGCGGTGCTCGCACACCGGCAGGCCGAAGGCACGCAGGGCATCGAGCGTGGCGCCGTGGCTGACCGGCTGCACCCAGCCGTCGTGTGCCCCCAGGCCGTAGGCAAAGAAGCTCAGCGGGCGTTCGGCGGTGATCGAAGGGTCGAGCTGGCGCACCGCACCGGCGGCCGTGTTGCGCGGGTTGATGTAGCTCTTTTCGCCCTTCTCGCGCTGGCGTTCGTTGAGGCGATCGAAGTCGTCGCGGCGCATGTAGACCTCGCCGCGCACCTCAAGCAGCGGCGGCGCCGCGCCGCTCAGGCGCAACGGAATCTGGCCCACGGTGCGGATGTTCTGGGTCACGTCCTCGCCGCTCTCGCCGTCGCCGCGCGTTGCCGCCTGCACCAGCACGCCGTGCTCGTAGCGCAGGTTGATGGCCAGGCCGTCGAACTTCAACTCGGCGGCATATTCCACCGGCGCGTCGGCCTCGGTCAATTGCAGCTCGCGCCGCACGCGGGCATCGAAGTTTTCGGCACCGGTGGCCTCGGTGTCGGTTTCGGTGCGGATGCTCAGCATCGGCACCGTGTGGCGTACGGCGACGAATCCGTCCAGCACCGTGCCGATCACGCGCTGCGTCGGCGAATCGGCAGTCAGCAGTTCGGGATGCGCCGCTTCGATGGCCTGCAGCTCCTGGAACAGCCGGTCGTATTCGGCATCGGGAATCAGTGGCTCGTCGAGCACGTAATAGCGGTGCGCGTGGGCTTGCAGTTGCTCGCGCAATTCGCGTGCGCGCGATTCGAAGGTGTTGGGGTCGTCAGCCATGGGCGCATTTTGTCCCGACTTGTCGCTCCGATTGAATGGTGGGAACGCACCGCCCAGCCCAGGTCGACGGGCGGTGCGTCGATCACGCCTGGATCAGATCAGCGTGAACTCCTCTGCCGACAACACGGCCGACCCACCGGCCACACCGCCGCCGATGACCGCGAACAGCGTGCTGTCGCCGGCCACACCGAAGGTGGCGTTGTAGAACAGTTGCCCGGTCGTCGTGTTGTTGTAGATGCCTATCGCGTCGGCCGCTCCGTTGCCGTTGCTCGTGCCCTCAAAGTAGAAGTTGGCTCCGAGTGCGCCCGTGTTGGTGCCAAGCGTGGACAACAGATTCGTGAAGATGGCGTTCTCCAGCACGATCTGATCGTCTACGCCTTCGCCACCACCTTGCGTGAAGTTGGCCATGTCGATCAGGTCGAAGTTGGTCACCGCGTTCGGCGCCGTGTCAAACACGAAGCGGTCTTCGGCGAGATCGTCGACGAAGGCCACGTTGTCCACTGCGCGCAGCGTGTCGATCCCCACACCACCATGCATCGTGTCGGCACCCGTTCCGCCCTGGATCGTGTCGTTGCCACCGCCTGCGATGATCGTGTCGTTGCCGGCCAGCCCGATCAGCACGTTGCCTGCGAAGTTGCCGACGATCAGGTTGGCCGATGCGTTGCCGGTGCCATTGATTGCGGCAGCGCCGGTCAGGAACAGATTTTCAACATCGGGGTCGGTGAGCGTTTCGGTGACGCTGGCGAACACCGCGTCGGTGCCCTGCCCGGCGGCTTCGACCACCACGTCGGACGCGTTGTCGACGAAGTAGGTGTCGTTGCCGGCACCGCCGCTCATCGTGTCGACGCCGCCCAATCCATTCAGCGTGTTGTTTCCGCTGTTGCCGCTGAGCACGTTGGCCGACGCGTTGCCGGTGCCGTTGATGTTGCCGACACCGGTGAGCGTCAGGTTCTCGACATCGGCATCGGTGATCGTGTAGCTCACCGACGCGTTCACCTGGTCGGTGCCCTCGCCGAAGAATTCGGTGACCGTGTCGAGCGTCGAATCGACGATGAACACGTCATTGCCGGTGCCGCCGAACATCGAGTCGTTGCCGGTGCCCCCGTCGATGGTGTCGTTGCCGCCGTAGCCGAGAATCACGTCGTTGCCGCCCATCCCGTTCAACTGGTTGGCCAAGGCGTTGCCTTCCATCAGGTTGACCAGGCTGTTACCGGTGCCGTTCACGCCTGCGGGCTGGAAGAAGAAGGCGTCCAGCAGCTTCATGTTCTCGACGTTCGATCCCAGCGTGTAGTTGGCGGCGCGCGAGTACACCTTGTCGGTACCTGCGTTGAAGTTTTCGCTGGCGATGTCGAGCGACGAATCGACGTAGTAGGAATCGTTGCCGAGGCCGCCATACAGTGCGTCGTTTCCGGCCCTGCCGTCGAGCACGTTGTCAGCGCTGTTGCCGAAGATGGTGTTGGCCAGGTTGTTGCCGTAGCCATTGATCGCTGTGCCGCCGGTGAGCACCATGTTCTCGACGTTGGCTTCGAGTGTGTGGGTCACGCTCGAATAGACCCACTCGGTGCCCGCGCCCACGGCTTCCACCACCACGTCGCCCACGTTGTCGACGACGTAGCTGTCGTTACCCAGGCCGCCTTGCATCGTGTCGGCACCCGCACCGCCGTCGATCCAGTTGTTTCCGGCGTTGCCGATGATGATGTTGTTCTGCGCGTTGCCGGTGCCGCTGATGTTCGCAGCGCCAGTCAGCGTCAGGTTCTCGAGGTTGACCCCGAGCGTGTAGCTGACAGACGACTCTACGCGATCGATGCCGCCGAAGAGAAACTCGTTGACGATGTCGCCGGCCGCGTCGACGACGTACACGTCGTCGCCGGTGCCGCCGGTCATGGTGTCGTTGCCGGTGCCGCCGTCAAGCAGGTCGTTGCCGCCGTTTCCGACCAGCACATCGTTGCCGCCGAGGCCGAAGATCTGGTCGTCGGCAGCCCCGCCCTGGGGAAGAATGTTGTTCAGATTGTCGCCAATGATGATAGCCATGATGAATCTCCAAAAGTAGATTGAAAGATGAATGAACGAACTGCAGAACCTGTCCTGGTGAACATCGCGGGGCTTTCAGACCCGACCTGAACCTGGGACTACTACATCCCCCGGTGAGGGGAATTTTTTGAAGCCGGTGCGTCACCTCCTCTCGTGTGTGGATAGATGCATCGGTCCGCTCAGGGCTCGCGCAGCGCACGCCGCGCGAAAATGCCCAGCGGCTCGATCAGGTAGCGCAGCAGGCTGCGCGGCGGCGTGGTCACGAACACCTCGGCCGGCATGCCCGCCTGCAACCGCAGTTGCGGATTTGCAGCGAGTTCGCTTTGCTTCACCTCAACCTGCGCCGCGTACCACGCCTGCTTGCTGGCCGCGTCGGTCACGGCGTCGGGCGAAACCGCCGTCACCACCGCTTGCAACATCGGCGTGCTGCGCATGTCGAATGCAGACAGCCGCACCTCGGCCGCATCGCCCAGGCGCACGTGGTCGATGTCGTGCGGGTCGATGCGCAGTTCGACGATCAGGTTTTCTTCAGATGGCGCGATCTCCAGCAGCGGCTCGCGCGGCCCGACCACCGTCCCCGGCGCGCTGACCCGCAAGGCCATCACGGTGCCGTCCGCCGGCGCGCGCACCGTCAGGCGATCGACCTGGTCCTGCGAGGGGCGCAAGCGGTCTTCGAGTTCGCGCAGGCGTGCATCAGCCTCCTTCGACTCGTCGGCCGCGCGCTGCTGGTAGGCGCCGCGCGCCTGCGCCATGGTGTTGCCGAGCGCGCTGACCTGCATTTGCGCTTCGGCGATCTGGCCGCGCGCGGCTTCGGCGCGCACCCGCGTTTCGGCGACGTTGCGCTCCATCGTCAGCAGCCGGCTCTTCTGCACGAAACCGCTCGCGACCAGTTCCACATTGATGCCCAACTCGTCGCGGGCCAATTGGGTCGACCGTTCAGAGGCCCGCAATTGCGCATTCAACGCGGCGATGCGCGCATGCGCTTCGCGCGTTTGCGACTGCATCGCTGCCTGTTGTTCGTCCAGCGTGCGACGGCGCGAGTCGAACAACTGGCGTTCGTGCGCCAGCATGTCGGGCGCGTCAGCCAGTTCCGCCGGCACGACGAACCGGGATGCGAGGTTCAACTCGGCGCGGCTGCGCGCGGTGCGCAAGCCTTCGGCCTGCATCTGCTTGCGCAGCATGTGGAGCGTGGCGTCGCTGCGCACGTCGCCCATCACCAGCAGCGGGTCGCCGCGCTTCACCGATTGGCCTTGGCGCACCAGCAACTCGCGGACGATGCCACCCTCCTGGTGCTGGACCACCTTGCGCCCGAGTGCGGCCTGCACCTGCCCGCTGGCCACGACCGCGCCCGACAGCGGCGCCCATGCACCCCACAGCGCGATCAGCAGCGTGACGACTGCAAGCGGCACGAAGACTTCGCGTCGCATCTGGCGCAGCGTGCGGCTGTGCTCGGCGTCGGGCGCGGCCCGGGCCAGCAGCGCGGCCAACGAGATTTGTGTCTTGCCCGAAGCAGCGGGCGAGATGGAAAGCGTTTTCATGCTTCGGCTCCAAGGGTTGCGTTGCCACGGACAGCCCCGACGCTCGCGGCGGGTCGGCGCAAGGAATGCACGGTGCTGCTGTTCAGGCGCGCCAGCACGTCATCGCGCGGGCCGACGATGTCGAGCGCGCCGTCGCGCAAGACGGCCAGCCTGTCGGCGTGGCGCATCAGCGTGGGCCGGTGCGACACCAGCACGACCGTCGTTCCCATGCGCTTCAACCCCGCCAGTGCGACGCCAAGCGCTTCCTCTCCCTCGGCGTCGAGATTCGCGTTCGGCTCGTCGAGCACGACCAGCTTCGGAGTGCCGTACACGGCTCGCGCCAGCGCGATGCGTTGCCGCTGGCCGCCCGACAACACGGCGCCGGCGTCGCCCAACTCGGTGTCGTAGGCCTGCGGCAGGCGCGCGATCATCTCGTGCACGCCGGCCAGTCGCGCCGCTGCGATGACCGCCTGCGAGTCGATCGGCCCGAGGTGCGCGATGTTGTGTGCCACCGTGCCGGCAAACAACTCCACGTCTTGCGGCAGGTAGCCGACCACGCCGGCCAACTGCTCGGACGGCCAGTTGGTCAGCTCCATGCCGTCCAGGCGCACCGTGCCTGCGTGCGGCTGGCGCAGGCCGAGCATCAGCCGCAGCAGCGTCGTCTTGCCCGAGGCGCTGGGACCGATCAGGCCCAGGCATTCGCCCGCCGCCAACGCCAGGCTCACGCTCTTGATGAGAGGCGGGCGCTGCGGATCGGTCAGCAGGCTGACTCGCTCCAGGCTCAGCTCACCGCGCAGCGCGGGCAATTGCAGTGCCGGTGCGTCGTGGCGATCGACGCCCTGGTCTTGCAAGCGCCGCCACGCGGCGCGCACCTCGACCACTGATTTCCAGCCGGAGATCAGGTGCTCGACCGGCTGCAG
>JANMVM010000139.1:0-12192 GCA_031392695.1 Rubrivivax sp. | reverse complement strand
TGCCCAGGCCGATGAAGCCGATCTTGAGGGGCTTGCTGGTCATGGTGTCCTTGCTGGCCGGTGTCGAGGATGGGGTGCGGGCTTGTGCTGGCGACCGACCCAGCCCGCGTAGCCGATACGGTCCAGGAACGGATGCCCGGTGAAGCGCATCGTCAACCTGGCGGCCAATCGGGGCAGCGGCGGCTGCCGTCAGTCCAGCATCGACACGGCGGTCGGCACATCGGACCTGCCGCTGGCGAGTTCTTCGAACTCGACCACGTTGTCGATCTCGGTGCCCATCGCGATATTGGTCACCCGCTCGAGGATGATCTCGATCACCACCGGCACCTTGAACTCCAGCATCCAGGCCTGGGCCTGCCGGATCGCCGGCGCGATCTCTTCCTGCTGGTGGACGCGGATCGCCTTGCAGCCCAGGCCCTCGACGACCTTGATGTGATCGACCCCGTAGCCCTGCGCCGTCACGTCCGCGGGGTCGGAGTTGATGTTGTCGAAGCCCAGCTGCACGCAGTAGTCCATCGTGAAGCCGCGCTGGCTCTGGCGGATCAGCCCCAGGTAGCTGTTGTTGACCACGATGTGGATGTAGGGCAGCTTGAACTGCGCGCCTACCGCCAGCTCTTCGATCATGAACTGGAAGTCGTAATCGCCGGACAGGGCCACGATCTGGCGCTGGGGGTCGGCTGCGCGCACGCCCAGCGCGGCCGGGATGGTCCAGCCCAGCGGGCCGGCCTGGCCGCAGTTGATCCAGTGCCGCGGGTGGTAGACGTGCAGAAACTGCGCGCCGGCAATCTGGCTCAGCCCGATCGTCGAGACGTAGGTCACGTCACGCCCGAAGGCGTTGTTCATGCACTGGTAGACGCGCTGCGGCTTCATCGGCACGCTGTCGAAATTGGTCTTGCGCAGGTATTCGAGCGAGCCCTTGCGGCCCTGGCATTCGGCGCCCCAGCCCGACCAGTCGCGCAGCTTGCCGGCAGCCTTGCATTCGCGCGTCAGCTCGACCAAGAGTTGCAGCGCCGCCTTGGCGTCAGAGACGATGCCGTAGTCGGGCGCGAATACGCGGCCGATCTGCGTCGGCTCGATGTCGACGTGGATGAAGCGGCGACCTTTGCAATACACCTCGGGGCTGCCGGTGTGGCGGTTGGCCCAGCGGTTGCCGATGCCCAGCACGAAGTCGCTGGCCAGCAGGTTGGCGTTGCCGTAGCGATGGCTGGTCTGCAGACCGCACATGCCGGCCATCAGCGGGTGGTCGTCAGGGATCGTGCCCCAGCCCATCAGCGTGGGGATGACCGGGATACCGCTCAGCTCGGCAAACTCCACCAGCAGGTCCGACGCATCGGCGTTGATGATGCCGCCGCCGGCGACGATCAGCGGCTTGTCCGCCGTCACCAGCATCTGCAACGCCCGCTCGATCTGCTTGCGGCTGGCCGTGGGCTTGTAGACCGCCATCGGCTCGTAGGTATCGATGTCGAACTCGATCTCGGACATCATGACGTCGAAAGGCAGGTCGATCAGCACCGGCCCCGGACGGCCCGAGCGCATCAGGTGGAAGGCCTGCTGGAAGGCCCGCGGCACCTGCGCCGGCTCCAGCACGGTGGTCGCCCACTTGGTCACCGGCTTGGCGATGCTGGCGATGTCGACGGCCTGGAAATCTTCCTTGTGCATGCGGGCGCGCGGTGCCTGGCCGGTGATGCACAGGATCGGGATGCTGTCGGCCTGCGCCGAATACAGGCCGGTGATCATGTCGGTGCCAGCGGGGCCCGAGGTGCCGATGCACACGCCGATGTTGCCGGCCTTGGCGCGCGTGTAGCCCTCGGCCATGTGCGAGGCGCCCTCCACGTGGCGCGCCAGCACGTGGGCAATCGACTGCCGCTCGCGCAGCGCCGCGTAGAGCGGATTGATGGCCGCACCGGGCACGCCGAAGGCCTGCGTGATGCCTTCTTTTTCCATCACCAGCACGGCGGCCATCGCGGCCTTCATCTTCGCCATTTCGGTCTCCTGTCTTGACTGAAGGCGATGATCCACGCCGACCCATGGGCTGTGAATCCCGCTCTGCGCATAAGCACTATTCCGCCGGCGGCATGCGGCTCGGCCGGGCTACAGTGCAACCATGGATCGCATCAACGCCGTGCAGCTTTTCATCCGCGTTGTGGAGACCTGCAGCTTCAGCAAGGCCGCAGCCGAACTGGGCATCACCCAGCCCACCGCCACCAAAGCCATCGCCGCGACCGAAGAGCGGCTGGGGGTTCGCCTGCTGCACCGATCCACGCGCGGCGTGACACCCACCGAAGTGGGTGCGCTGTACTACGACAAGTGCAAGGTCATCGAGCGCGCCATCGACGAGGCCGAAGACCTGGCTGCACTGCGCCAGGGCAGCGTTGGCGGGCAGCTGCGCATCAGCACCTCGGTGGCTTTCGGCCGCCGCGTGCTGGTGCCGCTGGTGCTGCGCTACATGCAGGATCAGCCGGGCGTGAAGATCGATATCAGCTTCGACGACCGCTACGTCGACCTGGTGCAACAGGGCGTGGACCTGGCGATCCGTATGGGGCAGATGGCGGACTCGGCGCTGGGTGCGCGTTACCTGGGCAGCAACCCCTGGGTGATGGTCGCCGCACCCGCCTACCTGGCCGCGCGCGGTGAACCCCGCGTGCCGGCCGACCTGGCCGGCCATGCCTGCTTGGTCTACAGCAGCGTGCAGGGCGACGACCGCTGGCGCCTGGTGACGCCCGACGCCAAGGTGGTGTCGGCACCGGTCAACGGCCCGCTGCGGTCGAACAACCTGTCGGCCGTGCTGGCCGCGGCCTGCGCCGGCCTGGGCCTGGCCATCTTGCCTTGCTACGTGGCGCGCGAGGCGCTGGCCGGTGGACTGGTGCAGCCGGTGATGGCCACGCACGGCCTGCAGGCGCAGGAGATGCACGCCGTGTTCCCTTCACCCAAGCTGGTGCCGCAGAAGGTGACCCGCTTCATCGACCACTTGCAGCAGATGCTGGCCGGTGACTGGTGGCAGCGCAGCCCCTAGCAGCGTGGGCGGCGCACGCCGGGCAAGCGCTCGGCTGCTGGCCGGGGCGGGTTTGGGCGCCGGTGCCAGCGTCGCGCGCAGCCTGGCCTGGGCCCCGGGTTGTTCGACCAGCGACTTGCCCAGCGCCGCCTCAATGGTGCCGATGTGCTGCAGCATCAGCCGCTCTGCGTCCGCACAGTCGCCCGCACAGTCGCCCGCTTCGAGCCAGCCAACGATGCGCGCGTGGCGCTGTCGGTGCCGTCCAGCGCGCGCTGCTCGTCCAGCATGGGCTGGCGCAGTCTGCGCAGGACCGACTGCAAGGGCCGGCCTTCGATCTGGCGCAGCATGCCGCTTTGGACGACGCGGCGGGCAGCCAAGGCGTGGCGGGCTTCGGCGATCGACGGCTCCACCACGGTCCAGCCCTTGCGCGTGCGAACCGCGACGAAGCCGCGCTTTGTGCCAACGGCGCAGGCCCACCCATGGCCCACGCCCACGCCCACGCCCACGCCCACGCGCATCAGGCTGTTGTCGGGGAGGAAGAAATGGAACGACGTACCGAGCCAGGCAATCGCGACGATGACATGGGCCCAGCGCAAGAGCCGGCCCACCCAGTCGAGCAGGTCGGCATCCGCAAGAGTCCGCGAAAGGCAAGCAAAGTGCAGCGCGTTTCGCGTGCGCACTCCTCTCACCACAGTGGGCTCTGTGAGAAGCAAAGTCGCGAACCCGAGTGTCAGCCTGTGGCAGCTGACCGCGGGGCTCCGCGGCGATCTGATAGACGTGTATGCAATGTATTAGTGAAATGTGTACAGATAAGAACCCTGACGATGCCAACAGGCAGCGCGCGCGCTGGTGCGGGCTTCAAGCCCACGGCCTGGGCGGTGCAGGCCCGATCCCTGGCCCGCCGCGCGGCCGACGCAGAGCACCCGGTCGAGGCCATCTGCACCGCCGTCAGGCCGACCCGGGTTGCCACCGGGAGCGCGTTGACGAACCTGGACTGCCCGTGCCGCAGGGCCCTGCCGCCGCTGCTGCTGTCGCCATTCAGGGTGAAGACTTCAACGCGACGGCCTGATGACCATCCAGGCGCGGCAGCTTCACCTGCGTGCCTGCGGCCGAACAGCCATTCTGGGTGTCGAGAACGTGGGTGCTGAGACGCGCCATGGGAATTCTTCCGTCGCGGGCAGCAAGGGGTCTCCGGTCAGCACGGACCCGTTCAGTATCAACAGGCTTGAAGGATCTCCAAACGTGTATACACTGCCCAGAACAGCAAGTCCTGCGTAACCCAAACCATGGCCAAGACCCGTACGCCACTCAAGATCGTGCCTGCTGTTGACGCCACCAAGCCAGTGCCGGTGGGCGCCACCGAGCGCATCGTCGAGTCGATCACTTCGGCCGTCGTCGAGCGCCGGCTGATGCCGGGCACCAAGTTGTCCGAGCAGAAGATTGCCGACATCTTTCAGGTCTCGCGCACGCTGGTGCGCCAGGCGCTCAATCAGCTCAGCCGTGACCGGCTCGTGACGCTGGAACCCGCGCGCGGCGCCTTTGTGGCGATGCCCAGCGTGGACGAGGCACGGCAGGTCTTTCAGGTCCGGGCCATGCTCGAAAGCGCGCTGGTGCGGCAACTGTGTGCGCGCATCACCGACAAGCAGATTGGCGAGTTGCGCATCCACCTGCGTGACGAGGCCGCTGCGGTGGCCCGCACCGACGTGCCCGGCCGCACGCGACTGCTGGCCGACTTCCACGTCGTGCTGGCCCGCATGCTGGGCAACGAGGTCTTGGCGCAGCTGTTGTCCGATTTGCTGAGCCGGTCATCGTTGATTGCTCTGATGTACCAGTCCTCTCACTCGGCAGCCCATTCGCAGGACGAACACGTGCTGATCGTCGATGCACTGGAACAGCGCGACGCCCGCGCCGCAGCCAGGCTCATGGAGCATCACATTTCGGCCGTCGAGCAAAACCTGCGCCTGGACCCCCACACCGCGGATCTCTCGGCCGCACTTCGCCCTTTGGGCTGAGACCCGCATGAGCAGCAGCACCGGATCGTCGTCACGCTACCCCCGCGACCTGCGCGGCCATGGCCGCAACCCGGCGCATGCACAGTGGCCCGGCAACGCGCGGGTGGCGGTGCAGTTCGTGCTGAACTTCGAAGAGGGGGGCGAGAACAGCGTGTTGCACGGCGACGCGGGCAGCGAGCAGTTCCTGTCCGAGATGTTCAACCCGCCATCGTTTGCGGCCAGGCACCTCAGCATGGAGGGCATCTACGAGTACGGTTCGCGCGTGGGCGTCTGGCGCATCCTGCGCGAATTCGAGCGCCGCGGCCTGCCACTGACGGTCTTCGGTGTCGGCATGGCACTGGAGCGCTGCCCTGAAGTCACCGCCGCGTTCAGCGAACTTGGGCACGAGATCGCCTGCCACGGCTGGCGCTGGATCAGCTACCAGGGCCTGGACGAGGCCACCGAGCGCGAGCACATGGCACTGGCCATGGCGCGCATCCAGACCTTGACCGGGGAACGTCCGCTGGGCTGGTACACCGGCCGCGACAGCCCCAACACCCGTCGCCTGGTGGCCGAATTCGGCGGCTTCGAGTACGACAGCGACTACTACGGCGACGACCTGCCCTTGTGGCTGCAGGTGCGCAAGACCGACCGGACGCTGGCGCCACACCTGGTGGTGCCGTACACGCTGGATGCCAACGACATGCGCTTCGCGCTGCCCCAGGGCTATTCACACGGCGACGAATTCTTCCAGTACCTGCGCGACGCCTTCGACGTTCACCATGCCGAAGGCGATGAACGGCCATCGATGATGAGCATCGGCATGCACTGCCGGCTGCTCGGTCGCCCGGGCCGGATGCGCGCGCTGCAGCGCTTTCTCGATCACGTGCAAGCCCACGACCGGGTCTGGGTGACGCGCCGCATCGACATCGCGCGCCACTGGAAGGCCAGCCATCCGTTCAACCCCGCCACCGCCTTCGTTTGGGAGTGACACCCGTGCTGACCCTGGCCCAGATCAACGCTGCCGCGGCCGACGAATTCGTCGCGCTGCTGGACGGCACCTATGAACACTCACCCTGGATCGCGCGAGGTGCTGCGTCGGCGCGCCCCTTCGCCAGCCTGGTCCACCTGAAGCTCGCACTGGCCCAGGTGGTGCGCGAAGCGGGCCCCGAATCGCAGCGGGCCTTGATCCGTGCCCACCCCGAACTGGCCGGCAAGGCCATGGTCAGCAAGACGCTGACCGCCGAGTCGAGCCACGAACAGGGCAAGGCCGGCCTGACCGACTGCACCGCGGCGGAGTTCGCCCGCATCCAGCAGCTCAACGCCGACTACAACGCCAGGTTCGGCTTCCCGTTCATCCTGGCGGTGCGCGGGCCGCGCGGCCTGGGCCTGAACAAGGCCGAGATCATCGCCACCTTCGAGCGCCGGCTGGACAACCACCCGGACTTCGAGCTGGCCGAGTGCCTGCGCAACATCCACCGCATCGCCGAGCTCCGGCTCGATGACAAGTTCGGCCACACGCCCGAACGGGGCAACCGGGTGTGGGACTGGGCCGAACAGCTGTCGGCCCACAGCGACCCGGGCTATGCCGAGCGTGGAGAGCTCACGGTGACCTACCTCACCGAAGCGCACCGGGCCTGCGCCCGGCAGCTGTCGCACTGGATGCGCACCGATTGCGGTTTCGACGAAGTCGCCATCGATGCGGTGGGCAACGTGGTGGGCGTCTACCACGGCACCAACCCGGGCGCCAAGCGGCTGCTCACCGGCAGCCACTACGACACCGTGCGCAACGGCGGCAAGTACGACGGGCGACTCGGCATCCTGGTGCCGATGGCCTGCGTGCGCGAGCTCCACCGCCAGGGCCGGCGCCTGCCGTTCGGCTTCGAGGTCGTCGGCTTTGCCGAAGAGGAAGGCCAGCGCTACAAGGCGGTCTTCCTGGGTTCGGGCGCACTGACTGGCCACTTTGAGCCGAGCTGGCTGGAGCAGAAGGATGCCGATGGCATCTCGATGCGCCAGGCCATGGTGCATGCCGGCTTGTGCATCGACGACATCCCCAAGCTGCAGCGCGACGCCACCCGCTACCTGGGCTTCGTCGAGGTGCATATCGAGCAGGGCCCGGTGTTGAACGAGATCGACCTGCCGCTGGGCATCGTGACCTCGATCAACGGCAGTCTGCGCTACCTCGGCGAGATCGTCGGCATGGCCAGCCATGCCGGCACGACACCGATGGACCGGCGCCGCGACGCCGCCACCGCGGCCGCCGAGTTGGCGCTCTACCTGGAGCGGCGCGGCGCTGCCGTGCCCCATCTGGTGGCCACGATGGGCATGCTTGAGGTGCCCAACGGCTCGATCAATGTCGTGCCCGGGCGTTGCAAGTTCAGCATCGACATCCGGGCCACCACCAACGAGGTGCGCGATGCCTGCGCCGCCGACGTGCGCGCCGAACTGCAGCGCATCTGCGCGCGACGCGGTCTGCACTGCCGGCTGGAAGAAACGATGCGCGCCGCAGCTGCGCCGTCGGCCCCCGCTTGGCAGCAGCGCTGGGAGCGCGCGGTGCTGGCGCTCGGGCTGCCGCTGCACCGCATGCCCAGCGGTGCCGGCCACGATGCGATGAAGCTGCACGAGGCGATGCCGCAGGCCATGCTCTTCATGCGCGGGCTGAACGCGGGCATCAGCCACAACCCGCTCGAGTCGATCACCAACGACGACGCCGAGCTTTGCGTCAACGCCTTCATCCACCTGCTTGAACAACTCGCCGCGGACCGGTCATGACACCCGAACAGCACCAAGCCCTTGACGCCTGGGTCGATGCCCACTTCGACGAAGAAGTGCGCTTCCTGCAGCAACTGGTGCAGGTGCCGACCGACACGCCACCGGGCAACAACGCGCCCCATGCCGAGCGCACGGCAGAGTTGCTCGAGGCCTTCGGCTTCGAGGCCGAAAAGCACGTCGTGGCAGCGCAGGCGGTGCAGGCCGCGGGCCTGCAGACGCTGACCAACCTGGTCGTTCGCCGACCGTACGGTCCGGGCCGCACGGTCGGCCTCAACGCGCACGGCGACGTCGTGCCGCCCGGCGAGGGCTGGACCCACGACCCCTACGGCGGTGAAGTCGAGGGCGGCAAGCTCTACGGCCGCGCCTCGGCGGTGAGCAAGTGCGACTTCGCCACCTTCACCTTTGCCACCCGCGCCATCGAGTCGCTGAAGGCGCAACTCAAGGGCAGCGTCGAGTTGTATTTCACCTACGACGAAGAATTCGGCGGCGAACTCGGCCCCGGGTGGCTGCTCAGCCAAGGCGTGGCCAAGCCCGACCTGCTGATCGCCGCCGGCTTCAGCTACCAGGTGGTGACGGGCCACAACGGCTGCCTGCAGATGGAGGTCACGGTGCACGGCAAGATGGGCCATGCTGCGGTGCCCGACACCGGTGTCGACGCGCTGCAGGCCGCGACCCTGATCCTCAACGCGCTGTACCACCAGAACACGCTCTACCAGCAGGTCACCAGCCAGGTCAAGGGCATCACCCACCCCTACCTGAACGTGGGCCTGATCCAGGGCGGCACCAACACCAATGTGGTGCCGGGCAAGGTGGTGCTCAAGTTCGACCGCCGCATGATCCCCGAGGAAAACCCGGCCGCCGTCGAGGCTGCCTTGCGCCAGCTGATCGCCCAGGCCGTGGCCCTGTCACCGGGCATCACGATCGACGTCAAACGCATCCTGCTGGCCAACGCGCTCCAGCCGCTGGCCGGCAACCAGCCGCTGGTGCAGGCCTTGTGCCGGCATGCCAGCGCGGTCTTCGGCGAGCCGATCGAGGCCTCGGGCACACCGCTGTACACCGACGCGCGGCTGTTCTGCGAGCGAGGCATTCCTGCCGTGCTGTACGGCTGCGGTCCGCGCACCGTGCTCCAGAGCAATGCCAAGCGTGCCGACGAGCACATCGATCTCGAAGACCTGCGCCGCGCCACCAAGGTCGTGGCGCGGGCTCTGGCCGACTTGCTGAGCTGAACGGCGGTCGGGCGTGACGGTGTGACGGTGTGACGGTGTGACGGTGTGACGGTGTGATGGGGATCGCACCTGTTTCGTCCCACGGCTCGAGCGCTTCGAATCCTGGCTGGAGTCGGCGGCTCGTCTCAGCGGCCCGCGCCCGACGCAGGATAGACTGCTCGCACCTGAGGCATTCCGATAGGGGTCACATGGCCGTCGCGCACTATCGGGTCGATGACGGCGATGCCCCTTCACCCCTTTGCCGGGCGATCGGCCTCAAGCCCGCCGATCGAGATTTTCGGGCCTCGCGACCCCGCTTGATGCAGCACCGGTCGCGCCCCAATCCATCGCGAGGACCGGCTCATGCCGATTGAACTTTCGAAGCAGGACCGCCAGCAGGCCATCGACTCGATCCAGCGCTACTTTCGCCAGCACATGGAAGAGCCGATCGGCAACGTCGCCGCCGGTGGCCTGCTCGGCTTCATGCTTGAGGAGATCGGCCCGAGCATCTACAACCGTGCGGTCGCCGACGCACAGGAGCGTCTGCAGGCGCGCGTCACCGAACTCGACTTCGAGGTGCACGAGGACGAGTTCGCTTACTGGGCCAAGTACGACAAGCAGCGCAAGTCCAGGCCGTGACGGCGCGGGCCGGCGCGCCGGCCGTGTCCGCGGTGGGATCAGCGCCCGCGCCGGGGCGCTTCGTAGGTCGGCGGCGGCGCTACGGACGAAGGAGCGTAGTCGCGACCCCCATGGCCATAGCCACCATGTCCACGCCCGAAGGGCAGGACGACGCAGCCGGCTGCGCCAGCCACCAACACGGCCAGCACGCTGAACCTGGAAATTCGAAGGACTAAGCTCAAGACGGTCTCCTGGGCGGCGAGGGAGCCACCAGCCCCTTTCAACGAGCCCCGGGGTCCCTCGTTGACCCGTCTTGCTTTGCGGCGCGTAAAGAAGGGGTAAAGCCAACGCGGCGCGGCGCCTACGATCGCGCGGTGACAGCCTGATACGCTTGCCGGTCTTCCACGGCTGCATCCAGCGTCATGACCTACTGTGTCGGCATCCGGCTCAACGCCGGGCTTGTTTTCTTGTCTGATTCGCGCACCAACGCCGGGCTCGACGCCATCAGCACCTTTCGCAAGATGATGATCTACGAGCAGCCGGGCGAGCGCTTCATGGTCATGCTGTCGGCCGGCAACCTGAGCATCAGCCAGAGCGTGCGCGAGTTGCTGCAGGTGGAGAAAATCGACAACGGCGGCGCCGAGCCGCTGACGATCTGGAACGCCACGAGCATGTTCGACGCCACCCGCGTGCTCGGCGCCGCGGTGCGCCGCGTCTACGAACAGGACGGCCCGTCGCTCAAGCAGGCCGGGGTGGACTTCAACGCCAGCATGATCTTCGGCGGCCAGATCAAGGGCGAGGCGATGCGCCTGTTCCTGGTCTATTCGGCCGGCAACTTCATCGAGGCCACGCGCGAGACCTGTTTCTTCCAGGTCGGCGAAAGCAAGTACGGCAAGCCGATTCTCGACCGCGTGCTGACCCCCGCCACGCAGCTCGACGAGGCCGCCAAGTGCGCCCTGGTGTCGATGGACAGCACGCTCAAGTCCAACCTGAGCGTCGGCCTGCCGCTGGACCTGCTGGTCTATCACGAGGGCACTTTCCTGAGCACCGAATACGCCTGCATCGACGATCGCAACCCCTATTTCCAGATGATCCACAGCACCTGGGGCCAGCGCCTGCGCGAAGTCTTCGAAAGCATCGACGACCCGTGCTGGGACGGCGGCACCGCCACCCATCCGCTGATGGTCAAGAGCGAGCGCTTCGAGCCCATGCGCAAGATCACCAACGCCGGCGAACGCATCGTCTGATGGCGCAGCGCCCGGGCCTCGGCACGATCGCCTTCAGCCACGCCAACGGCTTCCCGGCCGGCACCTACCGGCTGCTGTTCGAGGCCTGGCGCACCGCCGGCTACCGCGTCATCGCAGTCGAGCGTTTCGGCCACGACCCGGCGCACCCGGTGAGCAGCAACTGGCCCCATCTGCGCGACCAGCTGATCCAGCTCATCGAGCACGAGGCAGCAGGTGAAGCGGTGCACCTGGTGGGCCATTCGCTGGGCGGCTACGTGAGCCTGCTGGCGGCCTGCCGCCGGCCCGATCTGACGCGCAGCGTGGTGCTGCTCGACGCCCCGGTCGTCGCCGGCTGGCGCGCCCACAGCGTGCGCGCGATGAAGCTGGGCGGCCTCTTCAAGCGCCTGTCGCCGGGGCGCGTGTCGGCGCGGCGGCGCTGGCAGTGGCCGTCGCAGGACGCCGCCTGGCAGCACTTCGCCAGCAAGGCCGCGTTTGCGCGCTGGGAGCCCGCGGTGCTGCGCGACTACATCACCAGCGGCACCGAAGCCGACCCCGCCGCCGAGCCCGGCAGTGGTGTGCGCCTGGCCTTTGCGCGCGACATCGAAACCCGCATCTACAACACCCTGCCCCACCACCTGGGCGCCCTGCTGCGGCGCCACCCGCCGCAGTGCCCCGTGTCCTATATCGGCGGCACACGCTCCAGCGAAGGCCGTCAGGCTGGTCTGGCCGCCACGCGTGCGCTCGTGCATGAGCGCTTGCAGTGGATCGAGGGCTCGCACCTGTTCCCGCTCGAGCAGCCGGCGCAGACCGCGGCCGCGGTGTTGGCAGGCATAGCATCTGGACCGGTCGGGCGGTCCGACGCGCCGGCTTGAGGTCTCAGGCTGCGGATTCACCAGCATGCGCGGAAGCCGGCAACCGGCTTCAGGCCCGGCGCCTCTGCCCGCACCGACGTCGCCGAACGTCGGCGGCCTGTTGATGGCTGTCGCGCGGGTGCTTGGCCAGCACCCGCAGCCGACCCGGAGCGGTCTGTCGGTTCTTCACTCTCGAAGCCCAAATCCAGCCTTTGCAGAGCCAGGTGCGCGAGGATCTTCTCGATCACGGGTTGCAGAGTCAGTGCCTTCTGCCCGGCGCTCGGCTGAAGGGGATGCGCTTCATCGGTTGGTGCGGGCACCTCAAGGTAGACGGGCCCCGTGGGTGCCGCACCGGTAGACGCCGTCAGCACCAGGCGGTGCAGGTGGATGTTGAGGTTGGCGGATCGCTGCGATGCCGCCGCCGTGCAGGATCTCGACGGCCTGCCGGAGCAGACGCGGCTGCGGGTTTGGGGGATGGACCTCGAAGTATTGGGACATGCATTCGATCGTCGGGCGGGACGCGCGCTGCCGAAGCAG
>JANMVM010000136.1:0-12877 GCA_031392695.1 Rubrivivax sp. | reverse complement strand
GGCGTGATCGACTTCCTGCTCACCGCCGCCGCGATCGGGCTGCTCTACAAGGAAAACGCCAGCATCAGCGGCGCCGAAGTCGGCTGCCAGGGCGAGGTCGGCGTGGCCTGCAGCATGGCCGCCGGCGCGCTGTGCGCGGTGATGGGCGGCACCCCCGAGCAAGTCGAGAACGCCGCCGAGATCGGCATGGAGCACCACCTGGGCCTGACCTGCGACCCGGTGGGCGGCCTGGTGCAGATCCCCTGCATCGAGCGCAACGCCATCGCGTCGGTCAAGGCGATCAACGCCGCGCGCATGGCACTGCGCGGCGACGGCACCCATTTCGTCAGCCTGGACCAGGTCATCAAGACCATGCGCGAGACCGGCGCCGACATGATGACCAAGTACAAGGAAACGGCACGCGGCGGGCTGGCCGTCAACATCGTCGAGTGCTGACACCACGCTGCCGGAACGCGGCAGCGCGCCCTCAAGTCACGCTGCCGGGCCACGGCAGCGCGGCCTCAAGTGGCCGGCCTTCGCGCCGATAAGGTAGATGTGCCGGCACGCGACCGGCCTCGCCTGCGACCGCCATGCCCGAGCACACAGCCCAGCCCCGCATCCGCCACTTCTGGCGCCTGCTGTCGCGTGTCTACACGCGGCTCGATTCGCGCCTGAAGTTCGCGGTGCTGGGTGCCCTGGGTGGCGCAATGGTGCTCACGCCGCTGGGCGAGGTGTTGCGCGTGCAGGGCGCCGAGCTCGAGTCGCTGGTGGCAGAACGCGCCTCGCTCGACCCCTTGGCCCAGGCGCTGACCCTGCAGCACGGATTGCTGGGCCACCGGGCCGTTGCCGACCGCGTGCTGCGCGGGCGCCTGCAGCTCGAAGCCGAGCGCCGGCTGCGACAGGCCGAAGTGGACGCCAATCTCTGGGCGCTTCAAGGCACGCTCAGCGTGGGCTTGTGGCACCGCGCGCTGCAGGAACACGCCGCGCTGGCGGGCGACTGGCAGGCGCTGGCGCAGCGCGTGGCGCGGCGGCAGATCACGGCGCCCGACAGCGCCGCCGGCCACCAGCTGCTGCTGGAGCAGGCGGTGCAGGTGATGGACCTCGTGAGCGCGGCTGCGCCCGTGGGGTCCTTTGCGCAGTTGCTGGCTCTGCAAGCCCCGCTCGGTGACGCCGTGGCCGTGACCGCCCGGCTGCAGCGGCTGGCGGCACTGCAGGCCGCCGCGGGCGCCCGCCTGTTCGAACTCGATGCCCGCCGGGCACAGGTGCAGGCGCAGCGCGCGGCCCTGGGCAGCGCCCTGGCGGCGCTGGCCCTGCTGGCTGCCCTGCTGGCCTGGCGCGCGCGCCAGGCCTGGATCGAGCGCGCCGCAGCCCAGGCCGCTGCCGCCGACGACATCCGCCGCGGCCCTGGCCGTCGCGTCGGTGATGCGCCGGCGACGCAGCCCGCACCGCACTATCTGTTCGATCGCCTGCGCGCCGAGGCTGCAGACACTGCCGCCGAGCCGCCGGCGTCGCGCCCGGGTGCTGACTGAGCTGCCTCAGTCGCGATCGGCCGCCATTGGCAGCGGCCCGGCGGCACTGCCGCCCAGCGGCTCGGGCGATGACACCGGCTTGGCCTTCCTGCCGCGCGCCAGGTAGCTGTAGAGCACCGGCACCACCACCAGCGTGAGCAGGGTGCTGGTGATGATGCCGCCGATGATGGCGCGGCCCATCGGCGCCTGGATCTCGCCGCCTTCGTTGAAGGCCAGCGCCAGCGGCAGCATGCCGAAGACCATCGCCATCGTCGTCATGATGATCGGCCGCATGCGGATCAGCCCGGCCTGCAGCAGCGCCTCGGCCATCGTGGCGCCGGCCTTGCGCGCGTGGTTGGCAAAGTCGACGAGCAGGATCGCGTTCTTGGTCACCAGGCCCATCAGCATCACGAGGCCGATCATGCTGAAGATGTTGAGCGTGCTGCGCCACAGCAGCAGCGCCAGCATCACACCGATGAGCGCCAGCGGCAGGCTGGCCATGATCGCGATCGGCTGCAGGAAGCTGCCGAACTGGCTGGCCAGCACGATGTAGATGAAGATCACCGCCAGCGCCATCGCAGCGAGCAGTCCGTTGAAGGCCTCGGCCTGCTGCTGCATCTGGCCGCCGACGTCGAAGGTGTACCCCGGCGGCAGGTTGGTTTCCTTGATCAGCTTTTGCACGTCGTCGCCGACCTCACCCGGGCTGCGGCCCTGCACGCCGGCGAACACCGCCTCGCGGCGCTGCAGGTTCTGGCGCCGGATGATCTCGGGGTTGAAGACGGTCTCGATGGTGGCCACGCTGTCCAGGCTGATCGGCGTGCCGTCCTTGGCAAAGGCCACCGGCAGCATCCTGAGCTGCTCGATGCGCTGGCGCTCGGTCTCGTTCAGGCGCAACACGACGTCGACCTGGTCGCCGTCGGGCGTCGTCCAGTAAGTGGCGGTCTCGCCGCTGACGTAGGCGCGCAGGCTGCTGGCCAGTTGCGGCGCGGTGAGGCCGAGTTCACGCACGGCGCTGGGCTTGAGGCGCACGGCATAGGCCGGCAGGCCGGGCTTGACGCTGGACTCCACATCCACCGCGCCCGGGATCTTCTTGACCTTCTCGGCAAATTCGTCGGCCACGCGCGCCAGGCCTTCGGCGTCGTTGCCCAGGATGGCGACGTAGATGGGGCGGTTGAAGCCGACGCTGGCGTCGGTGCCGGGCACCTTGGCGATCATCAGGCGCATCGCTTCCTCGACCTGCTTCTGGCTGCGCTGGCGGTCCTTCCTGGGCTTGAGCGAGATGTTCAGCCAGGCCTGGTTGCGCTGGCCCGCGCCGCCGACCCAGGTGGCGATGTTGTCGATCTCAGGCAGGGTGCGCACGATCTCCTCGATCTGCAGCACTTTGGCGTCGGTGCGCTCCAGGCTGCTGCCCACCGGCATGCGCAGGGCCAGCTGGGTGAAGCCCTGGTCGGTCGCGGGCACGAATTCGCTGCCCACCAGCGGCGTCAGGCCGACGGCGACGACGAAGCTCAAGGCGCCCACACCCAGCACCACGCCGCGCGGCGTCACGGTGGCGCTGCGCCAACGCCGCGGACTGCCCTTGTCGCGCTGCGTGTCGGTGCCAAAGCCATGGCCGTAGGCCGGCAGCCAGACGCGCCAGCGCCGCGGCGAGAAGATCCAGTGGATGGTGCGCGCATACAGCGCATGCAGGCGATCCATGGCGCGGTCGGTGGCGCGGATGACGTGGCCCAGACCCCACAGCTTCTTCAGGTGGGTGCTGGGCGGATCGGCCCACACCGCGCTGAGCATGGGGTCGAGCGTGAAGCTCACGAACAGGCTCACCAGCACCGCCACCACCACCGTGATGCCGAAGGGGTAGAAGAACTTGCCGATGATGCCGCCCATGAAGGCCACCGGCACGAACACGGCGCAGATGGCGAAGGTGGTGGCCATCACCGCCAGGCCGATCTCGTCGGTGCCTTCGCGCGCCGCGGTGAAGTGGTCCTTGCCCATGGCGACGTGGCGCACGATGTTCTCGCGCACCACGATGGCGTCGTCGATGAGCAAACCGATGCACAGGCTGAGCGCCATCATGGTCATGAAGTTGAGCGTGAAGCCGAAGGCGTAGACGGCGATGAAGCTGCTGATGACGGCGATCGGCAGCGTCAGGCCGGTGATGATGGTGCTGCGCCAGCTGTGCAGGAACATGAAGACGATGGCCACCGTGAGCAGCGCGCCTTCGATCAACGTGTAGCGCAGGCCGGTGAGCGAGTCCTTGACGTAGTCGCTGTTGGCATTGATCAGGCGCAGTTCGACATCGGGCGGCAGCGTCTTCCTGATCTCGTCCATGGCTTTCTTGACGGCGTCGCCGACGGCCACGATGTTGGCGTCCTGCTGCTTGAAGACGTTGAAGTTGATGGCCCGCTGGCCGTTGATGCGGGCGCGCGAGTCGGGCTCGCGCTCGCGCTCGACCAGGGTGCCCAGATCGGCCAGCGTGAGCGCCAGGTTGCCGCGCCGGGCAACCACCAGGGCCTCGAACTGGCGCGGGTCGCGCACGCGGCCTTCGACGCGCAGCAGCGCGTCCTGGGTGTTGTCGGAGATCAGTCCCACCGGCTGGTCGGCATTGGCCGCCGCCAGCGCGGTGGCGATCTCGGCCGGCGTCACGCCGTAGGCGCGCAGGCGCGTCGGGTCGAGGTCGACGCGCACTTCGCGCACGGTCAGGCCCTGGATCTCGACCCGCGCCACGCCTTCGACGCGCTGCAGCCGCTTGCCCACCGCCTGGTCACCCAGGATCGACAGCTCGCGCGGGCTTCGACTCTTGCTGACCAGCGCCATGTTGACCACCGGCTGGCTGTTGTCGTTGTTCCAGCGCGCGATGGTGGGTTGCTTGACGTCGCGCGGGAAGCCGGCCTGCACGGCGGCGATGCGGTCGCGGATCTCCTGCATCGCGCGGCCCATGTCGGCGTCGAGCGAGAACTCCACGCTCATCGTGCCCTGGCCCTCGCCGCTGCGCGAGGTGATGCGCTTGACGCCGGCGATGCTGTTGACCGCCTCCTCGATCGGCTTGATGACTTCACGCTCCACCGCCTCGTGGCTGGCGCCGGGGTAGCGCACTTCCATCCAGGCGCCGGGGAAGCTGATGTCGGGCATCTGCTCGACGCCGAGCTTGCCGTAGCTGAAGAGGCCCAGCACGCACAGCGCGACCATGACCATGGTGGCGAAGACCGGGTTGTTGATCGAGACGCGGGTGATCCACATGCTTTGCTTGCCCCCAAGCTCACGTTGTTCGCTGCCCCCCAAGGGGGCCGTTGCGCCGGACCGGGAGACCCGGATCCGGCTCCTGCCCTTACTTCAGCACCGGCGTCGATGCCGCAGCCGACGCCACCGGCGCCGACTTGGCGGCCACGATGCTGGCCTTGGCGCCTTCGCGCAGGTTGTCGAAGCGCGCCGCCAGCACCTGGCTGGCCGGCGTCACGCCCTGCAACACCTCGACGCGGCCTTCGCGCTCATCGCGCCGGCCCAGCGTGACGGCGCGGCGTGCCAGCGCGCCGTTCTCGATCAGCCAGACGTGGTCCTGCCCGCTCATCTTGCCCACCGCCGCCGCAGGCAGCGTGAGGCGGTCGGTGTCGTCGGCCAGCGTGGCGCGGGCCAGCGCGTACTGCCCGGCGCGCAGCTGCTCTTTGGGGTTGGCGAGTTCGATCGTCACGCCGATGCTGCGCGTCCCCGGCTCTGCCGCCGGGGCGATGCGCGCGATGCGGCCGGCCACGGGCTGGTCGACGCCTTCGACCTGCACCTGCACCGCCATGCCGGGGCTGATGCGCGCCACTTCGTGCGTGCCCACGCTGCCGGCCAGCTCGAGCCGGGCCAAGTCGACAATGGTCAGCACCTGCTGCTCCAGGCTGACCTTCTCACCCGGAAGCACGTGTCGCTTGGCCACGATGCCCGAGATCGGCGCCAGCAAAGAGGCCTCGCGCAGCCCGACGCGGGCGGTTTCCAGCGAGGCCTGGGCCGCATTCAGGTTGGCCCGCGCTGCATCCATCGCCGCGCGCGAGTTGTCCAGCGCGCTGGCCGAGATGAACTGCTGCGCCGCCAGCCGCTCGTTGCTGGCGTGGGCGCGTTCGGCCTGCACCAGGGCAGCGCGGATCGATTCCAGGTTGGCGCTGCGCTCGGCCACGCGGGTGTTGAGCTCGGCCAGTTCGATGCGGCCCAGCACCTGCCCGGCCTGCACCCGGCTGCCCTCGGCCACGCTCAGGCTGAGCAGCGTGCCGCTCGCCTTGGCGCGCACCACGGCCGTCTGCGGCGCCACCAGCGGGCCGGAGAATTCGACCACGCCCGGCAGGCGCGCCAGCGTGGGCTGCACGACCTCACGGGCCACGAACTCGAGTGGCACGTCGGGCTTCTTGTCACCTTTTTCGCCCCTTTCGCTCTTTTCGCCCTTTTCACTCTTGGCTGACTTGGGCTGGGTGGCGTCGGACCTGGCCACCGCGGTGCCCCCGGGCAGCGGCAGCGCCCCGGTCATCACCGCGACACCACCGCCGGCCAACACCGCCAGCGCAGCGGCGCCGAAGAGCCATTTCTTCTTCATCTTGCATTCCCTCCAGGCTGGCCGGCACCCACCGTGCAAGCCAGGTCGCGAGTGTAGGGAAGCCGGCCCGGCGGAGGACAGGGTTGCGATGAAGCGCGGGATGCAGGTGACGAACTGCAGCCGCCCTGGACGGCCGGCCGTGGCCGATCAGGCCTGCGCCAGGGCCGTGCAGCGGGCCCAGTCTTCGAGCGCCGCGGCCGCCATCGGGTGGCCGAACAGGAAGCCCTGGCCGCGATCGCATTGCAGTTCGCGCATCAGCGCCGCCTGGCCCTCGGTTTCGATGCCTTCGGCCACCGTCGTCATGCCCAGCGTGCGCGCGACGCGGATCGTGGCTTCGATCAGCACGCGGTGGTACTCCACCGTCTGCGCGTGCTGCACGAAGCTGCGGTCGACCTTGACCGTGTCCACGGGCAACTGGTGAAGGCAGGCCAGCGACGAGTAGCCGGTGCCGAAGTCGTCCAGCGCCAACTGCACCCCCAGCGCCTTGAGCTGGCGCAGCGTGGCCTGCACCGACTCGTCCTGCGCCGCCAGGCTCTCGGTGACTTCGAGCTGCAACCACTGCGGCTGCATGCTGCAGTCGCGCAGCAGTGCGCCCAGTTCCTCCACCATGCCGGCGCGCTTGAGCTGCGCGCGCGACAGGTTGACCGCCAGCAGCGCCGGCGCCTGCTCGCCCAGCGTCGAGCGCCAGCGCATGAACTGGGTGCAGCTCTTGCGCAGCACGAGCGCACCCACGGCGTCGATGAGTCCGGTCTCTTCGGCCACGCCGATGAAGTCCGAAGGCGGCACCAGCCCGCGCTCCGGGTGGCGCCAGCGCACCAGGGCTTCGACGCCGGTCATGCTGCGCCGGTCGAGGTCCAGCACCGGCTGGTAGACGACGAAGAGTTCGTCGCGCTCGAGCGCGCGGCGCAGGTCGGATTCGATCGCCAGAATGCGCGTGGCGCGCTCATGCATCGAGTCGTCGAACATCACCCAGCGCCCGCGGCCGGCGCGCTTGGCTTCGTACATCGCGGTGTCGGCGTTGCGCAGCACGTCTTCGGCCGTCGGTGCCGTGCCCGCCGTGCCCGCCGGGTCCGGTCGCGCGGCCGCCTGCGCCTGGTGCAGCACGACGCCGATGCTGGCGCTGGTGTGCACCGGCGAGCAGCCGATGAGGTAAGGCTCGCAGACATCCTGGAGCATGCGCTCGGCGATCGCGCTCACGCTGGCGGCGTTGTTCACGCCTTCGAGCACGACCACGAATTCATCGCCGCCGATGCGCGCCGCGACGTCCAGCCGGGCGCCCTCGGCCGGCGCCAGCCGGGCCAGCGCATCGCCCGGGCGCAGCGCCAGTTGCAGCCGCTTGGCAATCTGGCGCAGCAGCTCGTCGCCGGCGGCGTGACCCAGCGTGTCGTTGACCTGCTTGAAGCGGTCGAAATCCATGAACAGCAGCGCAAAACCGTAACCCGGGTGGCGCGACGCATGGGCCAGGGCGCTGTGCAGGCGCTCCATCACCGCGGCGCGGTTGGGCAACTGCGTGAGGGCGTCGGTGCGCGCGTGGTGGCTGAGCTGGTCCTGCAGCACGCGCCGGTCGGTGATGTCGCTGAAGCAGCTCACGACGCCGGTCACGGCACCGCTGATGTCACGCAGCGGCTCGCTGTTGGTCAGCAGCCAGCGCACGTGACCTTCGGGCAGGCGCACGCCCAGGGTCTCGTTGCGCACCGCCACGCCGCTGGCCAGGGTGCGCAGCGCCGGGTGGTCGCGCAGCGGGTAGTCGCTCAAGTCGTCGCGCACCAGACGCCAGCCCGCGTCCCAGGGGCGCCGGCCTTGCATCTGGGCCAGCGACATGCCCAGCAGCCGCTCGGCGGTGCGGTTGGCCTCGACCACGCCGTGCTCGGCGCTGCGCACCACGACACCGGCGGGCAGCGCGCTCCACAGCGCCTGCAGCTTGGCCTGCTGCATGACCCGCGCCGTGGCGTCGCTGCTGACGCTGATGTAGCCGGTGAGCCGCCCCTGGCCGTCGCGCAGCGGGCGCAGGTCGACGTCGAGCCACAGGTCGTGCCCGTCACGGGTGCGGTTGAGCCATTCCCGGCGCGTGCCCACGCCGCGTGCCAGCGCGTCGCGCACGTGGGCGATGGTCTCCGGATCCGCCGTCGGGGCGTGCAGCAGCGCGCCCGGCAACTGGCCCACGACCTCGTGCAGCCGCCAACCCGTCATCTCCGTGAAGGCGGCATTGGCCCACTGGATGCGATCGGCGGCGTCGGTGATGAGCACCATGGCGTTGGTGTGCTCTGCCACCAGCGCCAGGCGCTGCGCTTCGGCCGCCTGCTCCACCTGCTGCTGCAGCTGCTGCGCCACCGCGCGGGCGGTCGGCTCGACGACGAGCAGCGACAGCAGGCCCAGCAGCACGAACAGCGCTGCGGCGCCCAGCGCGAGGTCGCGCCGCAGGTGATCGGCGCGCTCGTCGGCGGCCGCGCGCAGGCGACTGGACAGCGCCGTTGCTGCTGCCGCCGCGGGCGCGGCCTCGGCGCGCAGCGCGGCGGCGGCGGCATGCACCGCGCCGGGCTCCGGGTGGTCCAGGCGCTGCAGCAGCGAATGAGCGCGGGTCCACAGCCGCGTGCGCACGGCCTGCCAGGCCTCGAGTGCCGGCCGCACATGACGGGCCGCACTGTCGGAGCGCGCCATCTGCTGGTCCAGCAGGTCGTCGAGCTGCCGGGCCTGGCTGAGCGACTCGTCGAGCAGCGCCGTCAGTGTCGCGGTCTGGGCCGGGTCCGGCGGTGAAATCTGCAGCAGGGCTGCGGCATGATCCCCGAGACGGCGCGCCGCTTCGCGCTGGCCACCCGCGCGGTCAAGCAGTTCGAGGTCAGCGGCGCGCACCGCCTCGAGCTGCCAGGTGAGCAGGCCTTGCACGGCCACCGCCAGCGCCAGCGCCGCGAAGGCGAGGTACATCGCCAGGCGGATGCGACGCTTGTGCTGCGGCAGCGCAGCTCCGGCTCCAGAGCACGCCCAGGCGGGCGCCGCGGGGCTGGCGGCCGGGGCGGCGGTGGCGGCGGGGGCGTTCATGGCTGGGGCGGGATGGGCGGGCACGATCGGGTGTCGGACATGCACCCGGCGTCGTCTTGATATCGGCCTGGCGGGCCACCCCTGAAGGGTGAACGGCCCCTGCAGAAGCCGCTACGCGCTGCTTTGTGCGCAACTTGCAGCGCGCGCGCTCAGCGTCGCGCTGACCCAGGCCGCCACCGCGCTCAGCGCCGCAGCCCAGAACACCGCGGCGAAGCCGAGGTGGCTGATGAGCCAGCCGCCGCCCACGCCGCCCAGCACGCCCGACAAACCGTAGCCCAGCGTGGTGTAGAGCGCCTGCCCGCGGCCGAGCAGCCGGCCCGGGAACAGCCGCTGCACCATCGCGACGCAGGCCGCATGGTGGGCGGCAAAGGTGATGGCGTGCGTTAGCTGCGCCAGCACCAGCACCGGCACCAAGGCCCCGCCCAAGGCGGTGGCCACGAAGCGCAAGGCCGTGACGCCGGCCACCCACTGCAGCCAGCGGTGGGGCGTGAGGCGGTCGAACCAGCGTCCCTGGGTCCAGAAGAAAACGATCTCCACTGCCACGCTCACCGCCCACAGCGCGCCCACCGCCGGTTTGCCGTAGCCCAGCGACACCAGGTAGAGCGAGAAGAAGGCGTACAGGCTGGTGTGGGCCAGCACGGTGAAGAAGACGGAGGCGAAGAACCACGCCACCTCGGGCCGCTTGAGCAGCGGCAGCACGGGCGGCGCGGCCTCGTCGTGCACGGCGTCCTCGCGCGTGGCCGGCAAGCGCAGCGCCGCCACCATCAGCAGCGCATTCATGGCCGCCACGAAGGCGGCGAAGACGCCGATACCGTAGCGCTCGAGCAGGACACCGAAGGCACTCACCGAGACGATGAAGCCGACCGAGCCCCAGACGCGCACGCGTCCGTAGCGGCGGGCGTCGAGGCCGCCCGTGGGGGTCTGCAGCGCGTGCAGCAGCAGGGCCTCGTACAAGGGCACGACGCCGCTGTTGGCGACGAACAGCAGTGCCGTCATCACGGCCACCGCCACCACGAGATGCGTTGCCGACATCGGCTGCAGCGCCTGCACCGCCAACAGCCCCAGCGCCGACAGCAGCGCGCCGAACGTGGCCAGGCGGATCAGCTCGACGCGGCGCCCGCTGTGGTCGCCGCCCCAGCTCCAGGCGTAGGGCGCGAGCACCCGCGTCCAGCTCTGCAGCGAGGCGATGGCACCGATCACCAGGGTCGAGAAACCCAGGCTCTGGAACCACAGCGGCGCGTAGGGGTTGAAGAGCCCGACGGCGGCGAAGTACATGAACGTGAGCGCGCCGAAGCGGCCCAGTGGCGCAGCCTTCATCCGCCGCTGGGGCGGCCGTTGCCGGCCCGGTTGGAGCCGGCGATCGGCGGCTGCGACAGCGCCACGTCACCGCACTGCGCGCGGTGGCGCAGCGCGTGGTCCATGACCACCAGCGCCAGCATGGCTTCGGCGATGGGCGTGGCGCGGATGCCGACGCAGGGGTCGTGGCGGCCGAGCGTCTCCACCACCGTGGGCGCACCCTGGCGGTCGATGCTGGCCCGCGGCGTGCGGATCGAACTCGTGGGCTTGATGGCGATGCTCACCACCAGGTCCTGCCCGGTGCTGATGCCGCCCAGCACGCCGCCGCTGTGGTTGCTGGCAAAGCCGTCGGGGTGCAACTCGTCGCCGTGCTCACTGCCGCGCTGCGCGACGACGCCGAAGCCGCTGCCGATCTCGACGCCCTTGACGGCGTTGATGCCCATCATGGCGTAGGCGATGTCGGCGTCGAGCTTGTCGAACAGCGGCGCGCCCAGACCCACCGGCACGCCACGGGCGCGCACCTCGATGCGCGCGCCGCAACTGTCGCCGGCCTTGCGCAGCGCGTCCATGTGCGCTTCCAGGCGCGGCACGATGGCCGCGTTGGGCGCGAAGAAGGGGTTGAGCGGGATCTGCGCTTCGTCTTCAAAGGCGATCTCGATGTCGCCGAGCGCGCTCATCCAGCCGCTGAAGGTGGTGCCGTGCCGTTGCAGCAGCCACTTCTTGGCCACCGCGCCGGCAGCCACCATCGGCGCCGTGAGCCGCGCCGATGAGCGCCCACCACCGCGCGGGTCGCGCAGGCCGTACTTGCGCCAGTAGGTGTAGTCGGCGTGGCCGGGCCGGAAGGTGTCGAGGATGTTGCCGTAGTCCTTGCTGCGCTGGTCGGTGTTGCGGATCAACAGGCCGATCGGCGTACCGGTGGTCAGGCCTTGGTAGACACCGGACAGGATCTCCACCGCATCGGGCTCGTTGCGCTGCGTGACGTGGCGGCTGGTGCCGGGGCGGCGGCGATCGAGGTCGGTCTGGATGTCGGCCTCGCTCAGCGCCAGACCGGGCGGGCAGCCGTCGATCACGCAGCCGATCGCCGGGCCGTGGCTTTCGCCGAAGTTGGTGACGCAGAAAAGCTGACCGAAAGTGCTGCCGGACATGCGCGGGCGATGCAGGGGGAAAGATGCCGATTCTATTCGGCGCCTGCGGGCGCGCGCGACTCAGCCGCTGCGCGTGAAGCCGCGCCGCGGCCTCAGCTGCCCGGCAGCGGCGTGCCCTCGGCCGGCCAGTCGCGGATGTAGGCCTTGAGCATGCGGTTTTCGAAGTCCTGCGCGTCGACCACCGTCTTGGCCACGTCGTAGAACGAAATCACGCCCATCAGCGTGCGCCGCTCCAGCACCGGCATGTAGCGCGCATGGCGCTGAAGCATCATTCGGCGCACCTCGTCGACCTCGGTCTCGGGCGTGCAGGTCAGCGGCGCATCGTCCATCACCGAGCGCACCTGCCGCGTGCCGATGGCACCGCCATTGGCCACCACGGCCAGGATCACTTCGCGAAACGTCAGCATGCCGATCAGGTCGCCGTGCTCCATCACCGGCAGCGAGCCGATGTCGAGTTCGGCCATCGTCTGCACGGCCTGGGTCAGCGGCTGATCGGGCGGCACGGTGAAGAGCGTGTTGCCCTTGACGCGCAGGATGTCGGTGACTTTCATGGCGGGCTTTCCGGCCACGGGTGGCGTGGCAAATGCGCAGTCAATATAGCCCACAATGAATGGGTCTTCACAGCCTTTGGAGCCCCATGGCAGGCGCTTCCGACCCCGGCTTCGACACCCTGGCGTTGCACGCCGGTGCCGCCCCCGACCCCAGCACCGGCGCCCGCGCGGTGCCGATCGTGCTGTCCACGAGTTTCGTGTTCCAGAGCAGCGAGCACGCCGCGAGCCTGTTCAACCTGGAGCGCTCGGGCCACGTCTACAGCCGCATCAGCAACCCCACCAACGCGGTCTTCGAAGAAAGGATGGCGGCGCTCGAAGGCGGCAGCGGCAGCATCGCCACCGCCAGCGGCCAGGCCGCGCTGCACCTGGCCATCACCACGCTGGCCGGCGCCGGCAGCCACGTCGTGGCCAGCAGCGCCCTGTACGGCGGCAGCCACAACCTGCTGCACTACACACTGTCGCGCTTCGGCATCGCCACCACCTTTGTGAAGCCGGGCGACATCGACGGCTGGCGCGCCGCGATCCGGCCCGAAACAAAACTGCTGTTCGGCGAGACGCTGGGCAACCCGGGGCTGGACGTGCTGGACATCCCCACCGTGGCCGCCATCGCCCACGACGCCGGCGTGCCGCTGCTGGTCGACAGCACCTTCACCACGCCCTGGCTGATGAAGCCTTTCGAGCACGGCGCCGACCTGATCTTCCACAGCGCCACCAAGTTCCTGTGCGGCCACGGCACCGTGGTCGGTGGCGTGCTGATCGAAGGCGGCCGCTTCGACTGGAGCCGTGCCGCGCGCTTCC
>JANMVM010000088.1:0-7069 GCA_031392695.1 Rubrivivax sp. | reverse complement strand
GGGCACGCCGCGCATCTTGATGCCGGCCGACTTTTCCAGCATCGCCGCCATCAGGTGCGGCGAGCCGCCGGCGCCCCAATAGCCGTAGAACACGTTGTCCGGATTCGCCTTGGCGTAGTCGATGAACTCGCGCGCGGTCTTGGCTGGCACCGACTGCGCCACCGCCATCACCATCGACACCAGCCCGCCCGGCGTGATGGGGATGAAGTCGCTGTTCTTGTAGCTGACGTTGCGGTAGATCAGCGGGTTGTTGTACTGCTGGTTGTTGATGGTCAGCAGCGTGTAGCCGTCCTTCGCAGACTGCGCCACGTAGTTGGTGGCCAGCATCGTGGCGGCGCCGGGTTTGTTCTCGACCAACACCGGGATGCCCTGGTCGCGCGTGATGACGTCGGCCAGCATGCGGGTGGTCACGTCCATGCCGATGCCGGGACCGAAGCCGACGATGATGCGGATCGGGCGGTTCGGAAACTCTTGTGCAAGGCTGCAGGTTGCAGCGCTGGCCATCACGGCCGCCAGCAGGTGCACGGCGGCGCGGCGTGACGCGGTGGTGTTCATGGCTGTCTCCTTCATCGTGGTTTTCAAGGGGGCGAATGGGGGTGGACGGCTGCGCTTCAGGCGATCACGCCTTCGGCTTGCAGCGCTGCAATCTCCGCGGCCTGCAAGCCCAACAGGCCGCCGAACACACGTTCGTTGTCGTCGCCCAGCACGGGCGCGGCGCGGCGCACAACGGGGGGCGTGCCCGACATCGCCCAGGGCGCGTGGTAAGTCTGCTGCAGACCCAGGTAGCGGTGCTCAGTGGGGCAGCGCATGGCGCGCGCGATGTGCTGCGCGTCGGCCCACTGCCCGGTCAGACTGAGCACCGGCGACGCCGCGATCCTCAGCGCGCGCAGCCGCGCCACCAGCGCTTCGCGTGGCTGCGCTGCGCTCCACTTTGCAAGTTCGCGCTCGATAAGGTCCTGCGCCGCCAACCGGCCGGCCAGCGTTGCGAAGCGCGCATCCAGCGCCCAAGCAGGCTTGCCCATCAGCGCCAACAGGGCTTGCCAGGCGGTGTCGTCCGGCACCGCGATCGACAGCCATTCGTCGTCGCCCGCCGCCGGAAAGATGCCGTGCGGCGCCATCGCAGGATGGCGGTTGCCCCTGGGCTCGCACAGCGCGCGGTTCATCGTCCAGTGCAGGATCGCCTCGACCAGCACCGAGACCACGGCCTCGGTCTGCGACATGTCGATGTAGCAGCCGCGGCCGCTGGCCTGGCGTTCGTGCAAAGCCGCCAGCAGCGGCAGTAGCGCGTGCGCTGCGGCATTGGGGTCGCCATAGCCGAAGTTCATCATGCCCACCGGCGGCTCACCCGGATAACCGACCAGCCCTTCCATGCCGCAATGGCTCGACATGATGGGCGCGTAGGCGCGGAAGTTGTTCATCGGCCCGTGCTGGCCGGTGCTGGACATCGACATCATCACCAGCCGTGGGTTCAGCGCCGACAAGCGCTCCCAGCCGAAGCCGGTGCGCGACAGTGCGCCTGGCGTCAGGTTCTCGATCACCACGTCGGTGAGCGGAATCAGGCGCTGCAGCAGTGCCTGGCCGCGCGGGTCCTTGAGGTTGACGGTGATGCTGCCCTTGTCGTGGTTGATCTGGTTGAAGTAGGGGTTGCATTCGATCGCCGGGCCTTCGGGCTTGCGCCCGTCAAGGTCGGGGTGGCCGCGCAGCCGCATGTTGTCCAGGCGCGCGCCGTGTTCGACCTTGATGACCTCGGCGCCGAACTCGGCCAGCAGCGCGGCCACCATCGGCGCCGACCAGACCCAGCCGAAATCGAGCACGCGCAGGCCGGCCAGCGGCGCGGTGTTGAGCTGCGTTGCAGGGGACGCTGATCCTGCTGATCCTGCTGATCCCGCTGTGGCCACAGCGGCCAGGCCACGCATCACACGGTCGTTATGCTCCCCCAGCCGCGGTGCCGCCACCATCGGCGCTGGCGCCTCGCCGGGCACCTGCCAGGGCACGCCGGGCACGCTGACGTGGCCCAGCGTCGCATGCGGCACCTGCTTGAAGTAGCCGCGGTGTTGCAGCTGCGCCGAGGCCACCACTTCGTCGATGGTCTTGAGCGGGCCGATGGGGAAGTTGTGGCGCGCCGCGATCTGTGCCAGTTCGTCGCGCGTGTGCGCGCTCAGCCAAGGCGCCAGCAGTGCGTCCACCTCGTCGGGGTAGGCCATGCCCATCGCCTTGAGGTCCTGGTAGCGCGGCTCATCAGCCCACGCGGGTTGCCCCATGGCTTGCACGAAGCGCTGCCATTCGAGCCTGGCGCGGCCCATCAGGCAGACCAGGCCGTCCTTGCAGGGCAGGATGGTGTACGGGTAGGCGCCACCGGAGCCGCTGGCGCGGCGGCCATCACGCTCCCAGCGCAGTGACCCGTAGTGGCGAAAGGTGAGGCCATTGGTGCCGGCCGCAAAGGCCAGCACGTCGGCACTGGCGACGTCGACGTTCTGGCCGCGCCCGTTCTTGCCGCGCGCGATGAGGGCCATCAGCGCGCCAGCCGCGCCATGCACGGCGGCCTGAAAGTCGGGCTGGTGGAAGGGCAGGATCAGCGGCGCGCGGCCGCGTTCGCCCAGCACGTGCGAGACGCCGCTGACCGCGCAAGCGTCCATCGCCACCTGGGGCGCCAACGCCGCCGGCCCGGTCTCACCAAAGGCCGACAGACCCACGGTGATGAGCCGTGGATGCAAGCTGTGCAGGACCGGCGCGTCCAGGCCCAGTTGGCGCCGCAGGACCAGCGGGCGGTCGCTGACCAGCACATCGGCGCTGGCCACCAGCGCCTTCAGCGCGGCCAGGCCGTCAGCGCTGCCGGTGTCGAGCACCACGCTCTGCTTGCCGGCATTGAGCGCGATGTACAGGCCGCTGGCTTCGGGGTCGACGTGGTCCTGCGCGAAGGGACCGTAGTGCCGTGCCGAGTCGCCCTCGGGCGGCTCGACCTTCACCACCTCGGCGCCCAGTTCACGCAGCAGGTGCGCCGCATACGGGGCGGCGATGAAGTCGCCCCATTCGACGACGCGCAAACCTTTCAACGACTGCACTAGGCAACCTCCGTGCTGCGCACTGCTGTATTCGTCTTGGGAACTGAGGCCGGACACAGACAGTCCCTTCGGACTGTCTGTCGCCTGCCGAAGGCCATCGGCCTTTGGTGGATGGCGGCCCGGCGGCTCATGCTTTCATTCCGGCTGGATGCCGGCCTCGCGGATCAGCTTGGCCCAGCGTGGTCTTTCGCTGCGCATGAAGGCGCCCAGTTCCTCGGGCGTGCTCGATTGGGCGTCGAAGCCGACGCGTGCCAACTGCTCGCGCACGTCGGGCCGCAGGATGGCCTTGCGCACCTCGTCGCTCAGGCGGCGCACGATGGCCGGATCAGTGCCGGTGGGCACCACCATGGCCGTCCAGGCCACGAGCTCGTAGCCCGGCACGCCAGCTTCGGCAATCGTCGGCGCATCGGGCAGCAGCGCCAGGCGCTTGGCCGACGTGACGCCCAACAGCCGCAGCTTGCCACCCTGGATGAGGCTCAGCGAAGATGGGATGTCGACGAAGGAGAGTGACACCTGGCCGCTGATGACATCGGTCAACGACGCGGGTGCGCCCTTGTAGGGCACGTGCAGCATCTGGATGCCCGTCAGCCGCGCGAACATCGACGCCGTCACCAGGCTGGAGGCGTTGGCGCTGGCGAAGGACAGCTTGGCAGGGTTCGCCTTGCCGTAGGCGATGAGGTCCTTCACCGACTTCACGGGCAGGTCGTTGTTGACCACCAGCAGGAAGGGCAGCGTGCCGATCAACGAGACCGGCATGAATTCAAGCGCCGGGTCATACGGCATGGTCTTCATCAGGTAGGGGTTGGCGACCAGCGTGGTGGTGCTGCCGACGTAGACGGTGTAGCCGTCGGTGCCGCCGCGCAGCGCTTCCATCGCCGCGATGACGCCGTTGCCGCCGACACGGTTCTCGACCACGAAAGGCTGGCCCATCTGGTCGGCCAGGTGCTTGGCGACGGCGCGGTTGGACACGTCGCCAGCGCCGCCGGCCGGCGATGGCGTAACCAGCCGGATGGGCTTGCTGGGATAGGCCTGTGCGAAGGCGGACGTGGGTGCCGTCAGCCAGATCGGTACGGCCAGCGCCGCGAGCAAAGTGCTTCTGCGTTTCATGGGGTTCCTTGTGCGTTGCCGGGGGTTCTGTACTCAATAGCTCAATACGATTTGGGCAAACCGAGCACGCGCTCGGCGATGTAGCAAAGAATCAGCTGCGGCGTGATCGGCCCGATGCGCGGAATCAGGCTTTCGCGCAGCAGGCGTTCGACGTGGTATTCCTTGGCGTAGCCCATGCCGCCATGTGTCATGACCGCTGTCTCGCAGGCCCGAAAGCCGGCTTCCGCGCCCAGGTACTTGGCGGTGTTGGCTTCTGCCCCGCAGGGCTGGCCGCTGTCGTAGAGCGATGCCGCCTTCAGCACCATCAGCGAGGCCGCTTCCAGCTGCATCCAGCATTCGGCCAGCGGGTGCTGCACACCCTGGTTCTGGCCGATGGGCCGGCCGAACACCACGCGCTCGCCGGCATAGCGCACCGCCAGGTCGAGCGCGGCCTGGCCGACCCCGATGGCACAGGCGCCGATGAGAATGCGCTCGGGGTTCATGCCATGCAGCATGTATTCGAAACCGCGGCCTTCTTCGCCAATGCGGTCTTCGACGGGAATACAGAAGTCGTCGAAGAACAGCATGTTGGAGTCGATGGCCTTGCGCCCCATCTTCTCGATCTCGCGCATCTCGACGCGTGTGCGGTCGATGTCGGTGTAGAAAAGTGTCATGCCGCGGCTGGGCTTGTCGGCCTCTTCGCGCGTTTGGGTACGCGCCAGCAGCAGGATCTTGTTGGCCTGCTGCGCGGTCGTGATCCAGATCTTCTGGCCGTTGACGCGGTAGACATCACCGTCGCGCTGCGCAAACGTGGTCATGCGCGTGGTGTCCAGGCCGGTGTTCGGCTCGGTGACTGCGAAGCACGGGATGTCGCGGCCCTGGATCAGCGCCGGCAGCGCGCGCGCCTTCTGCTCGGGCGTGCCGAACACCACCACCGGGTTCAAGCCGAAGATGTTGATGTGCACCGCGCCGGCACCCGTCATGCCAGCGCCCGATGCAGCTATTGCCTGCAGCATCACCGCCGCGTCGGTGATGCCCAGGCCGGCACCGCCGTATTCCTGCGGCATCGCGATGCCAAGCCAGCCGGCCTCTGCCAGCGCGCGCCGAAAGTCGTGCGGGAAGATGCCCTCGCGGTCCACGCGCAGCCAATACGCGGCGTCGAAAGGCGCGCAGATCTTCTGGATCGCGTCGCGGATGCTGCGCTGCTGTTCGCCAAGCTGGAAGTCCATGCGGTGCGGCGCTTTCAGTCTCTTAGAGCTTGAAGTAGTCGGGTCGGCCACCGGGCCAGGGGTCGCCCCAGAGCTGCTGCCCGCCGTCGATGGTGATGACCTCGCCGGTGATGAACTTGGCCGTCGAGGCGCTGAGGTAGACGCAGCCTTCGGCGATGTCCTGCGCGTCACCGGGGTGCTTCATCGGGTTGGCCTGGTCCTGGTAGGTGGCGCGGCCCTCGGGCGGGTAGAGCGAGAAGGCAGTGGTCTCGATCACGCCAGGTGCGACGCAATTGACCTGGATGCGGTGTGGCGCCCATTCGACGGCCAGCGTCTTCGACAGGTAGATCACGCCAGCGCGCGCGGCGCAGGTGTGCGCCACCGTGGGCCGCCCGCGCCACACCGTGGCCACGATGTTGACGATGCGGCCCGGTGCTGCCTGCGCGACCCAGCGCTTGGCAGCGGCCTGCATCATGTACCAGCTGCCATTCAAGTTGGTGTCGATGACGGCCTGCCAGCCGCGCGGGCTGAAGTCGATCGCGGCAGCGGGGAATTGGCCACCGGCGTTGTTGACGAGCACATCCAGCCGCCCGTAGTGGCTGAAGACGTGGTCCATCAGCGCAGCCACCGCGTCCGGGTCGCGGATCGTCATCGGGTGCACCAGCACCTCGGCGCCCAGGCCGCGCAGCAGCTCAGCGCTGGCCTCCAATTTGGCCACCGTGCGGCCGCAAATGACCAGGCGTGCGCCCAGGCGCGCATAGAGCACGGCGATGGCCTTGCCCAGGCCGCTGCCGGCGCCGGAAACCAGCACCACCTGGCCCGCGAAGAGGCCGTCTCGAAACGCGGTGGGCAGCGCCACCAGCTGCTCGTCGGTGTAGCCGTATGCAGGCGCTGTTGAAGCGGGGTTCATCGTGTGGGTGAGGTTGCAGATGCGGATGCGACCGGCGGCAACGGCGTCAAGACACCGCGGGCTTGCCAACTGCTGATTTCGGCAGCAGGAAGCCATGCTGCGAGCGAAGCCTGCACCTGCCCGTTGCGCGGCGACTGCGGCGCTTTCGGCACGCCGAGGCTGCTGCGGCTGAAGCGCGGCGCGGGCGCCGGTTGCTGCACGCCGTCGACTTCGATGAAGGAGCCGCGCGCCACGGCGTGCGGATGGTGCGGCGCTTCATCGAAGTCGAGCACCGGGCTCACGCAGGCGTCAGAGCCTTCAAACACGGTCGCCCATGCATCGCGTGAACGCTCGCCGATGCGCCGCGCCAGCACCGCGCGCAGTGCGGCCCAGTGTTCGCGCTGCTGGCGGTCGGGCAGGCTGGCTGCATCCAGGCCCAGCCCGGTGACCAGTGCGGCATAGAACCGGTCCTCGATCGCCGCCAGCGCCAGCCACTTGCCGTCTGCGCAGGCGTACACGTCGTAGTACGGCGCGCCCGAGTCGAGGTAGTTGTGCCCGCGCCGCGAATCCCATTCGCCGGCGGCGTGTGAACCGTAGAAGAGGGTGCCGAGCGAGGCCGCGCCTTCGAACATGGCGGCGTCCACAACCTGGCCCTGTGCCGACCGGCGCGCTTCAAGCATGGCGCTCACCAGGCCCAGCGCCAAGTACAGCGCGCCGCCACCGTAGTCGCCCACCAGATTGAGCGGCGGTGTCGGCGGCTGGCCCGCGCGGCCGATGGCATGCAGCAGGCCCGACAGCGCGAGGTAGTTCAGGTCGTGCCCCGC
>JANMVM010000078.1:0-1669 GCA_031392695.1 Rubrivivax sp. | reverse complement strand
TGCAGCCGCGCGATGCGGTAGTAGGTGCCGGCCAGCTCGTAGGCCAGCTGCGGGTCGTCGGCGGTGTCGCGGTCCAGGCTGTCGAGGAAGGCTGCTGCATCGACGAGCAGCGACTCGCGCACCGGGGTCGCGCCGGGCAGGTTCTCGATCTGGTCGTGGTACTTGAAGACCTGCTGGTTGGCGAGCTGGCGCACCTGCTTGAAGCGCTGCTGCGCGACGTCGCGCTGGGCGTCGGCCACGCGCGCCTGCCACAGCGCCAGGCCGGCGCCGCCCACCACCGCGGCCAGCGCCAGCGCCGTGGCTGCGGCGGCAACGCGGTTGCGCTGCAAGAAGCGCTGCACCCGATAGCCGGCGCTGGGCGGCCGCGCGCTCACCGGGTAACCCTGCAGATGGGCGCGCACGTCGGCGGCGAGCGCGTCCACGCTCACGTAGCGCAGCGCCACCGGCTTGGCCAGCGCCTT
Source organism: Rubrivivax sp. (assembly GCA_031392695.1). Lineage (GTDB taxonomy): Bacteria > Pseudomonadota > Gammaproteobacteria > Burkholderiales > Burkholderiaceae_C > Rubrivivax. Next base: position 1,208 of record JANMVM010000078.1, on the reverse strand, counting down.
GAGCAGGATGTTGTCGAGGTCGCCCTGCAGGCGCCGGCGTGTCGCCAGCCAGCGGCTGTCGGGCGGCTGGGCGGGGCTGAGTGCGCTCGGGCGCGTGGGCTCGTCCTCGAGCACCGCGCGCGCCGCTTCGATCGGCGTCGTGGCGCGGCGGCCGTAGGGGCGCTGCCCGGTGAGCATGACGTAGAGCAGCACGCCCAGGCTGTAGATGTCGGTGGCGGTGCTGACGGGCTCGCCGCGCACCTGTTCGGGGCTGGCATAGTGCGGCGTGTAGGGTCGTTCGCCGGCCGCGGTGAGGCCGGCGGCCGAGGCCGCTTGCGGATCCAGCGCCTTGGCAATGCCGAAGTCGAGCAGCTTGACCTGGCCGTCGCCCGTGACGAGCACGTTGCTGGGCTTGAGGTCGCGGTGGACGAGCAGATGGCGATGGGCGTGCGCCACCGCGTCGGCCAGCTGCAGGAAGAGCTGCAGCCGCGCTTCCAGCGCCAGCGCTGCGCAGGCCTGGTCGATGGGCCGGCCCTGCACGTGCTCCATGACGAAGTAGGGCAGGCCGTCGGGCGTGCGTCCGGCGTCGACGAGGTGCGCGATGTGCGGGTGCTGCAGGCGCGCCAGCGCCTGCTGCTCCTGCGCAAAGCGGGCCAGCACCGCCGTGCTGTCCATGCCGCGGCGCAGCACCTTGATCGCCGCCTGACCCTGGTACGCGCCGTCGGCGCGCTCGGCCAGCCAGACGTCGCCCATGCTGCCGGCGCCAAGCATGCGCAGCAGCCGCCACGCGCCCAGCGCCTGGCCTTCGCGACCGATCTCGGGCTCGGCCTGCAGCGCCGCCGGCAGCGACAGGAAGGCGTCGGACGCGTCGCTCACCTCGAAGGCCAGCAGCGAGCGCACCTCGGCCACCACGGCGGCGTCGTGCGCCGGGTCTTGCAGCAGCTCGGCGCGCTCGATCGGGCCCAGCAGCAGGGCGCGCTCGAAGAGGGCGCGCACGGCGTCCCAGGGTGGCGGGGTCATGGAGTCGGCAAGCGTCGCGGGTGGGCCGTTGTGGAGTTGACGCAGGAAGCCGGGGCGCCGGGGCTCATGGCCTAGTACTCCAACCCACAGATTTCGAGACATGAAAACGCGTCTTCGTCCACCATGCGTCGTTGCAAATCCTCGCGATACCAGAAGGTATCGCTGTGGTTTGCGCCTAGCCTGGCGAACGAATCCATCGTTTTCAACTT
>JANMVM010000077.1:0-7076 GCA_031392695.1 Rubrivivax sp. | reverse complement strand
TGGCGCCGCTGATGGCGCTGGCGCTCGCCGTCGGGCCCTGCTGGCCCGGCCGCTGAAGCCGCTGCACGGCACAATCCCGGCCCAGGCGTGCGGTGGGTCGCGCGTCACTTGCAAGGGATGCGATGGCCGGGATCAGACAGGGTTGCGCCGCGGGGGCCTTGGTCGCCGCGTTGCTGGGGGCCCAGGCGGCACCTGCGGCCAAAGCGCACGAACACGGTGTGGCGCAACTCGACGTGGTGGTGCAAGCCCAGCGCTTGATCATCGAGCTGGACACGCCGCTGGACAACCTGCTCGGCTTCGAGCGCGCCCCGCGCAGCGACGCCGAGCGCGACAAGGCCGCCGCCGCCGTGGCGCGGCTGCGCGACGCGGCAGTGCTGTTCCGCATCGATGCGGCCGCCGGCTGCAGCCTGGCGCGGGTCGAACTGAACTCGGCCGCGCTGGGCCTCGGCCCTGCCGCGGGCACCGCCGCTGGTGCGGCGGAGCACGGCGATCTGAGCGCCACCTTCGAATTCCGCTGCACTGCCGGCGCGCGCGCCGGCTTTGTCGAGGTCGGTCTGTTCGATGCCTTCCCGGGCCTCAAGCGCCTGGACCTGCAGGTGGCCACGCCCAAGGGCCAGCTCAAGGCGATCTTGCGCAGGCCGGCGTCGCGCGTGGCGCTGGCGCGCTGAGCGCGACGAGCGCGACCCCGACGTGCTGCAGATCCGCGCGCTGCGCTTTGCCTGGCCCGGCGCCAGCGACTGCATCGACATCGATGCGCTCGACGTCGCCGCCGGCCGCACCGTCTTTCTGCACGGCCCGAGCGGCTGTGGCAAGAGCACCTTGCTGGGCTTGATGGCCGGCGTGCTGCAGGCTTCGGCCGGCACGGTGTCGCTGCTCGGCCAGCCCTGGTCGGCGCTGCCGGCGGGCGCGCGCGATGCCCGGCGGGCCGACCACGTCGGCGTCATCTTCCAGCAGTTCAACCTGCTGCCCTACCTGACGGTGCTGGACAACGTGCTGCTGCCCTGCCGCTTCTCGCGCCTGCGCGCCCGGCGCTGTGCCGGCTCGCCGGCGCAGGCGGCGCGCACGCTGCTGCAGCGCATGGGCCTGTCAACGGGCTTGCTCGGCCGGCGCGCCGATGCGCTGTCGGTGGGCCAGCAGCAGCGCGTGGCGGCGGCGCGGGCGCTGCTGGGCGCGCCCGAGCTCGTGATCGCCGACGAGCCCACCTCGGCGCTCGACGCCGCGGTGCGTGGCGACTTCATGGACCTGCTGCTCGGCGAGTGCGCCGCCAGCCACAGCACGCTCGTCTTCGTCAGCCACGACGAACGCCTGGCCGCGCGCTTTGACGAGCGCCTGAGCCTGCCCGCCCTCAACCGCGCCAGCATGACGGCATGACGGCATGACGGCGCTGCTGCACATCGCGCTGCGCAGCGCGCTCAACCGCCGCGGCACGCTGGCCCTGGTGGTGCTGAGCATCGCGCTGGCCACTGCGCTGCTGCTCGGCCTGGAGCGGCTGCGCACCGACATCCGCAGCAGCTTCTCGCAATCGGTGAGCGGCACCGACCTCGTGGTGGGGGCGCGCACGAGTCCGGTGCAACTGATGCTGTACGCGGTGTTCCGCGTCGGCGGCGCCACCCACAACATCCGCGTCGACAGCCTGCGCGCTGTGGCCGAGCACCGCGCGGTGGCCTGGGTGGTGCCGCTGTCGCTGGGTGATTCGCACCGCGGCCGGCCGGTGCTGGGCACCACGCCGGCGTACTTCGAGCACTTTGCCTATGGCGACCGCCAGCCCCTGGTGCTGGCCCAGGGCCGGGTCTTCGCCGGCACGCTCGACGGCCTGTACGAGGCCGTCATCGGCGCCGAGCTGGCCCAGGCGCTGGGCTACCGACTGGGGCAGCGCATCACGCTGGCCCACGGCAGCGCCGAGGTGCTGGCGCAAGACCACGCCGACAAGCCCTTCACCGTGGTCGGCGTGCTGGCGCGCACCGGCACGCCGGTGGACCGTACGGTGCACGTCAGCCTGCAGGCCATCGAGGCCATCCACCTCGACTGGAGCGCGGGTGCGCCCTTGCCCGGCATGAAGATCGCGCCGGAGTTCGCGCGCAAGTTCGACCTCGAGCCCCAGCAGGTGACGGCGGCCCTGGTGGGCCTGAAGAACCGCGTCGCGGTGTTCAACGTGCAGCGCTTCGTGGCGGGCTACGAAGGCGAAGCGCTGTTGGCGGTGCTGCCCGGTGTGGCGCTGGACGAGCTGTGGTCGCTGGTCGGGCCGGGCGAGCAGGCGCTGCTGGCCATCAGCGGCCTCGTCGCGGTGGTCAGCCTGGCGTCGCTGGTGGCGGTGGTGCTGGCCGGCCTCAATGAGCGCCGGCGCGAGCTGGCGGTGCTGCGCGCCGTGGGCGCCGGCCCGCGCCACGTGCTGTGGCTGCTGGCCACAGAAGGTGCGCTCGTCACGCTGGCCGGTGCGTTGCTCGGCACCGCGGTGGCGGCGCTGGCGGTGGTGCTGGCCGGGCCTGCCTTGCAGCGCCAGTTCGGCATCACGCTGCTGCCCGGCGCGCCCACCGCCGCGCAGTGGGGCCTCTTTGGTGCCGTGCTGGTGGCGGGTATGCTTGCCAGCCTGGTGCCCGGTTGGCGCGCCTACCGCCTGTCGCTGGCCGATGGCCTGAGCCCGAGAACATGAAACTGCTGACTGCGCTGAGCACCCTGAGCACCCTGATCACGGCGCTGGCCCTGCTGCCGGGTTGGGCCCTGGCCCAGCGGGACGGCGTGCCGCTGATGAAGCCGGCGCTGGCGGCGCCCGCCAAGCCCGCCGCCGCTGTCCCGGCCGGGGCGCCGCGCACCATCACCTGGGATGCACTCGTGCCTGCCGGCTGGGACCCGTTCAAGGATTTCAAGGACCTCAACTTCCAGGCCATGGACGACGGCGACCCGCGCGCCACGGCGATGCTCAAGAAGATGCGCGATGTCTGGGACAACGCGCCCGTCAACACCGCGCTGATCGGCCAGACGGTGCGCATCCCCGGCTTCGTGGTGCCGCTGGAGGACACCAAGGACGGCCTCAAGGAGTTCCTCCTCGTGCCCTACTTCGGGGCCTGCGTGCACAGCCCGCCGCCGCCGGCCAACCAGATCGTCCACGTGCTGCCGCGTTCGCCGGCCAAGGGCCTGCGTTCGATGGACGCGGTGTGGATCACCGGCACCCTGAGCACCGGGCGCACCGACTCCTACATGGGCGCCGCCAGCTACCGCATCGAGGCGCTGAGCGTGGCGCCCTACACCGAGACGCCGCGCTGATGGCCCGTGCCGGCGGCTCGCGCAGCGGCGGCGAGATGGCCCGCACGACCTTCGGCGTGCTGTTCATCGGTTTGCTGCTGGGCACCTCGCTGTGGATCCTGCGGCCCTTCCTGGGGCCGATGATCTGGGCCACGATGGTGGTGGTCTCGACCTGGCCGCTGATGCAGCGCGTGCAGCGTCTGCTGTGGGGCCGGCGCGCGCTGGCGGTGCTGGTGATGACGCTGCTGCTGCTGCTGCTGTTCGTGGTGCCGCTGGTGCTGGCCATCGTGACCATCGTCGGCAATGCCGAGCAGATGGTCGGCTGGGCCAAGCTCGCTGCCGATTACCACCTGCCTGACACGACGCCGGCGTGGTTGTCGGGCCTGCCACTGGTGGGCGCCATGGCCGACAAGGCCTGGCAGCAGGCGGCCGACCTCGGCCTGCGCGACCTGCTGCCGCGGCTGTCGCCCTACGCCGGCGAGCTGACGCGCTGGTTCGTGGCCCAGGTGGGCAGCATCGGCGTGCTGCTGCTGCAGTTTCTGCTCACGGTGGTCATCGCCGCAGTGATGTACAGCCGCGGCGATGTCGGCGCGATCCATGTGCGCCGCTTTGCGCGCCGCCTGGCCGGCGAGCGCGGCGACGGCGCGGTGCTGCTCGCCGGTGGCGCGATCCGCGGCGTGGCGCTGGGTGTGGGCGGCACGGCGCTGGCGCAGACGCTGCTCGGCGGCCTGGGCGTGGCGCTGGCCGGCGTGCCTTTTGCCACTTTGCTCAGCGCGCTGATGTTCATGATGTGCATCGCGCAGATCGGCCCCATGCCGGTGCTGCTGGGCGCGGCGGTCTGGAGCTTCTACGACGGCGGCACCGGCTGGGCCGTCTTCCTGGCGGTGTGGGCGCTGGTGGTCGGCACGCTGGACAACGTGCTGCGGCCCTTCCTCATCAAGATGGGCGCCGACTTGCCGCTGCTGCTGATCTTTGCCGGCGTCATCGGCGGCCTCTTCGCTTTCGGCCTGGTGGGCATCTTCGTCGGGCCAGTCATGCTGGCGGTGGGCTACACGCTGCTCGACGCCTGGATGGGCGACGGCCCGACGGCCGGGCCCGACTACCGCGACTGAAGCCCGACGGCGCCCGGTCAGCCGAGCAGCCCCAGCCGATGCAAGTCGGCGCGCGCCGACGCGGCATCGGTGAAGAGCAGGGCCTGCCAGCCGCGCGCGCGCGCGGCGCCGATGTTGGCGGCTGAATCGTCCAGGAACACGGCCTGCGCCGGGGCCAGACCGAAGCGCTGCTCGGCCAGTGCAAAGATGTCCTGGGCCGGCTTGCTGGTGCCCACGTCACAGGAAAAGATGCCGTCGGCAAAGCGGCCGAAGAAGGGGTGGCGGGCGAGCAACCACTGCACATAGGGCGCCGGCATGTTGGACAGGTAGGTGAGCCGGTAGCCGGCGGCCAGCAGTTCCTCCATCAAGGCCAAGGTGTCGGGCAGCGGCTGCAGTTCATGGGCAATGGCGTCGACGACCAACGCCACGTCCTCGGGGACGAGCCCGGTGCGCTGCACGATGGTGGCCACGATGCCTGCGCTGTCGACCTGGCCGCGGTCAAAGGCCACCCAGTCGCCGACCCAGTTCTCGAACAGCAGCAGCTCCAGTCGCGCCGCCGCTGCTGCGTCAGGGGCCAGCTGCGGCAGCAGCCTGCGCAGCATCGCCTGCGGATCCCAGCCCAGCAGCACCTGGGCGACGTCGAAGACGACCGTGGGTGCGCTGCTCAAGCGCGCAGCCTTTGCAGCAGCCCCGCGGTGGACGCGTCCAGCCCGCGCGTGTCACCGCTGGCCAGCTTGGGCAGCAGCTGGCTGCACAGCGCCTTGCCCAGCTCCACGCCCCACTGGTCGAAGCTGTTGATGCCCCACAGCGCGCCGCTGACGAAGACGCGGTGTTCGTAGAGCGCGATCAGGGCCCCCAGGCTGGCCGGCGTGAGTGCGTCCAGTACGAGCGTGGTGCTGGGCCGGTTGCCCGGGAAGGCGCGGTGCCGGGCCAGCACCGCGGCTTCGATGGCGGCGCTGGCGGTGGGCGCCTTCTCGGTTGCCGCCTCGGCCGCGGTCTTGCCCAGCATCAGCGCCTGGCTTTGCGCCAGGCAGTTGGCGAGCAGCTTCTGGTGCTGGTCGGCCAGCGCATGGGCCGGCGTCCTGACGGCGATGAACTCCACCGGGATCACGTCGCTGCCCTGGTGCAGCATCTGGAAGTAGGCGTGCTGGCCGTTGGTGCCGGGCTCGCCCCAGACCACCGGGCTGGTGGCGTAGGGCAGGGCCTGGCCGTCGACGTCGACGCGCTTGCCGTTGGATTCCATCTCCAACTGCTGCAGGTAGGCCGGCAGTCGCCTCAAGCCCTGGTGGTAGGGCGCCACGCTGCGGCTCGCATGGCCGTGGAAGTTGCGATACCAGACGTCCAGCAAGCCCAGCACCAGCGGCAGGTTGCTGGCCAGCGGCGCGTGCGCAAAGTGCTCGTCCATGGCGTGCGCGCCGGCGAGCAGGCCGCGGAAGTGGGCGGCGCCGACGGCGATGGCGATCGGCAGCCCGATCGCGCTCCACAGTGAATAGCGTCCGCCCACCCAGTCCCAGAAGCCGAAGGTGGTGCTGATGCCGAAGTCGGCCGCCGCCTGCACGTTGGTGGTGGTGGCGGCGAAGTGGCGCGCCACGTCGCTGCCGCCCTGCTGCACGAACCAGGCGCGCGCGGCCATCGCGTTGGCCATCGTCTCTTGCGTGGTGAAGGTCTTGCTGGCGACGATGAAGAGCGTCTTCTTCGCGTCCAGCCGGCGCAGCAGCGGCGCGATGTCGTGGCCGTCGACGTTGCTCACGAAGTGCAGGCGCTGCGCCGGATTGGTGTACGCGTCCAGCGCCGGCACCACCATCGCCGGGCCGAGGTCGCTGCCGCCGATGCCGATGTTGACGATGTCGGTGAAAAGCGCATCGCCGCGCACGCGCTCGGCGTAGGCCAGCATGGCGTCGAGCACGAGGTGCACGTCGTCGCTGAAGGGGCCGTGGCCGCGCGGCGCGCGCAGCGCGGTGTGCAGCACGGCGCGGCCTTCGGTGACGTTGACGATGTCGCCGCGCAGCAGCGCGTCGCGGCGCGCCGGCAGCTCGCACTCGCGCGCCAGGTCGAGCAGGAAGTGCAGCGTCGCGGTATCGAGGTGGTTCTTGCTCAGGTCGGCAAAGACCTCGGGTGCCTCAAAGGACAGCGCGGCGAATCGGCCGCCGTCGCGGCCGAAGGCTTCGCGCAGGTCGAAGTCGCGGCCGTGGGCTTCGAAGTGACCCTGCAGCGCCGCCCAGGCCAGGGTGCGGTCGCAGCGCATCACTTCTGCAGCCCCTCGATGAGCTGGTCGAGCCGGGCCGCGTCGGTGGCGAAGGCGCGGATGCCCTCGGCCAGCTTCTCGGTGGCCATGGCGTCCTCGTTGAGCGCCCAGCGAAAGCGCCTTTCGTCCAGGTGCACCGGCGGCAGGTGCTGGCTGCGCGCCGCCGCGGCATCCAGCGCCAGCGGCACCGCGTCCTCGCTGGCCTGCAGCTTGTCCAGCAGCTCGGGGCTGATGGTCAGCAGGTCGCAGCCGGCCAGGGCCAGGATCTTGCCGGTGTTGCGAAAGCTCGCGCCCATGACCTCGGTGGCGATGTCGTGGCGCTTGTAGTAGTTGAAGATCGCGCGCACGCTCTTCACGCCCGGGTCGTTGGCGCCGGCATGCGCGGCCTCGTCCCAGCTGGCGCCGGCCACCTTCTTGTGCCAGTCGTAGATGCGGCCGACGAAGGGGCTGATGAGCTGCACCCCGGCTTCGCCGCAGGCCACCGCCTGGCAGAAGGCGAA
>JANMVM010000014.1:0-14272 GCA_031392695.1 Rubrivivax sp. | reverse complement strand
TGGAGCCCGGCGATGTGTTCGTCATCGAGACCCCGGGCGGCGGCGGCTACGGGCCGCCCGCGTCGAAGGCGGCGCGGTGACGACGCGCCCCATGGCGCAGCCCACAGTCCTGCTCAGCGGCTTCGAGCCCTTCGGCGGCGCCACCGTCAACCCGTCCTGGCAGGTGGCGCAGGCGCTGCACGGCGAGCTCATCGCCGGGGCGCGGGTGCAGGCGCTGTGCCTGCCGTGCGTCTTCGGCGAAGCGCTGGCGGTGCTACAAGGTGCGCTGCGGCTGCACCGCCCGGCGCTCGTGCTGGCGCTGGGCCTGGCCGCCAACCGCGCGGTGCTGTCGCTGGAGCGGGTGGCGATCAACGTCGACGATGCGCGCATCGCCGACAACGCTGGCGCACAGCCGCTCGACGTGCCCGTGGTGGCCGGCGCGCCCGCGGCCTACTTCAGCACCCTGCCCATCAAGGCCATCGTACTGGCGCTGCAGCGTGCCGGGGTGCCGGCCGAGGTGTCGCAGACCGCCGGCACCTTCGTCTGCAACCATGCCTTCTTTGGCCTCATGCACGCGCTCGGCCAGCAGCCGGGGGTGCGCGCGGGCTTCATGCACCTGCCGCTGCTGCCGCAGCAGGCCACCGCCGATTGCCCGGGCCTGGACTTGGCCACCCAGGTGCGCGGTGTTCGCCTGGCCTTGCAGACCACGCTGCAGACCTGGGCCGATCTGCGCTGGTCGGCCGGGACCATCGCCTGAGAGTGACAATGAGGATTGCGTGGCTGTGCCGCGGCGGTTTGTAAGAACCGTCGCCCTGCCGCGACCCCAGCGAGCCGGCGTCGCCACGGGTGCGCCGGCACCCTTGCAACCTGTCTGGAGTTTCATCGCATGAACCAACGACTCATCGTCTCTTCGGCCTTGGCTTCCGCGCTCGCCCTGGGCCTCATCGGCCAGGTCGCCGCCCAGAGCCAGGGCAAGGAAAAGTGCTACGGCGTCGCCAAGGCGGGCCTGAACGACTGCGCCAACTTGTCGGGCTCGCATTCCTGCGCCGGGCAAGCCAAGGTCGACAGCGACCCCGGCGAATGGAAGTACGTCGCCAAGGGCACCTGCAAGGACATGAAGGGCATGACCGCCGAAGAGGCCAAGAAGGCCAGCAAGTAGGCCGGCCGCGGCAGCGGCAGGCGAGCGCGCCCGTGCCAGCCTTGCGCCAGACCGGCATCGGCCTGCGGCAGCCTCACTACGAGGCCTTGCTGGCAGCGCCGCCCGCGCTCGCCTTCGTCGAGGTCCACAGCGAGAACTTCTTCGGCGACGGCGGCGCGGCGCTTTCGGTGCTGGACCGCGCGTGCGCCTGCTGGCCCATCAGCCTGCATGGCGTGAGCCTGGCGCTGGGCTCGGCCGCCGGGCTCGACCCGGCGCACCTGCAGCGGTTGGCCGCTCTCGTCGATCGGGTGCAGCCGGTGCGCGTGAGCGACCACGCCAGCTTCGCGCGCGCGCCGCGCCGCCACGACGGCCCGGTGCTGCATGGCAACGACCTGCTGCCGATCGCCTTCACCGACGCGGCGCTCGACATCCTGGTGGCCAACGTGCAGCAGGTGCAGGAGCGGCTGCGCCGGCCCATCCTGGTCGAGAACCTGAGCGCCTACCTGCACTGGGCCGACGACCACATCGCCGAGCCCGAGTTCTTCAACCGCCTGACGCGCCGCAGCGGCTGCTCGCTGCTGCTGGACGTCAACAACCTCGTCGTCAACGCGCTCAACGAGCAGCGCGGACGCGGGCGCGGGCAGGGGCAGGGGCAGGAGCGCGACCCGGCGGCGGCGGTGCGTGCGGCCTGCGACTGGGTCGACGGCATCGATGCCGCCAGCGTCGGCGAGATCCACCTCGCGGGCCATCACGACCGCGGCGACATCGTCATCGACGACCACGGCAGCCGCGTGCAGCCCGCGGTGTGGCAGGTCTACCGCCACGCGCTCGCGCGCCTGGGCCCGCGGCCGACGCTGGTGGAGTGGGACACCGAGCTGCCGGCGCCGGCCGTGCTGCTGGCCGAGGCCGCACAGGCCGAGGCGATGATGACCGCTGCGTCATGAGCGCCCAGAAAGAGGTGCTGCGCCAGCAGATGCTGCTGCGGGCGCTGTGGCGCGACGCGCGGCCCGGCGTGCTGGCCGGCTGGTGCCGCGACGGTGCGCAGCAGGCGCGCGGCCTGCAGGCCTACCAGGCGAATGCCGGTGCCCTCGCCGAGCGGGCCTTGCGGGCGGCCTATCCCACGGTGGCGCAGTTGCTGGGTGAGGAATCCTTCGCCGCGCTGGCGCGCGCCCTGTGGCACCGGCAGCCGCCTCGGGTCGGCGATGTCGCCATCTGGGGCGACGGGCTGGCGGTCTTCATCGCGCAGGCCCAGGGCCCGCAGGATGAAGCCTACGTGCCCGATGTCGCGCGCCTGGACTGGGCGGTGCACCTGGCCTCGAGCGCCGCCGACGATGCAGCAGCGCCCCGCGGACTGCAACGCCTGGCCGAACCCGACCCGGGCGCACTCACGCTGCTGGCGCGCCCGGGCACGGCGCTCTTGGATTCGCCGCACCCCGTGGTCAGCCTGTGGCAGGCGCATCGGGCGGCAGGCGTCGAACGGGCCGACCGCTTCGCCGCCGTGCGCGCGGCACTGGCACTGGCACTGGCGCAGGGGCAGGCCGAAGCCGCACTGGTCTGGCGCCGGGGCTGGCGCGTCGAGGTGGCGGCGCTTGGCGCAGCCGAGGCGCGCTTCACGCGCGCCGTGCTGGACGGCCAGAACTTGGGCTCTGCGCTCGATGCCGTGGGCGAGGCAGGCGGCTTCGACTTCGAAGACTGGCTGCTCACGACCCTGCAGCGCGGTTGGCTTGCCGGCACCCATTCCCCCGATCAGGGGGGCGCGGGCCGCGCCGCTGCCACACAGTATCTGGGGTAGCCTCGGGCTGGATGCGCCGATGTCGCAGCGGGCCCGTGGCGCGCTGCGCCATCGGTGTCACGCCAGCGGCCACGCAGGCCCGCGCACCGGTTTGCGGTGTCGGCTGCCTGGATGAGAATCCGTGGCGACCGCAACCTGGTGAGGGGATCTTTTCATGGTCAATCGTTGGAGCCACGCCCGCCGCCGCGCGCTGGCCGGTTCAATGCTGGGCGCCGCCGCGCTCTGGTGCGCTGCGCCGGCGCTGGCCCAGCCGCTGCCCAGCGACGATCTCGAGCGCGAATGCTGGCTGCAATACACGCGCGAGCGCACCCGCGTGCGCTTCGTCGAGCCCACCGCGGTGGACGTGTCCAACCTGCGCGACGGCTACACCGTGAGCTCGCCGGTGCGCGTCGATTTCTCGATCCGCGGCATGGGCGTCATTCCGGCCGGCAAGCCGCATCCCAAGGCCGGCCATCACCACGTGCTGCTCGACACCTCGTTGCCCATCAATCCCGGTGACCAGATCCCCTTCAACGACTTCCACCGCCACTTCGGCAAGGCCCAGACCGGGGCCGTGCTGGCCTTGACGCCGGGCCCGCACCGGCTGCGCCTGCTGTTTGCCGACCAGGACCATCGCCCCTATTTCGTGTTCAGCCCGGAACTGCGCATCGTGGTACGCGGGCCGCGGGCCACGATGCCGCCGCTGCGCGTGACGCGGGTCAACTTCGATGCCAGCTGCAAGGCCTGGTACGAAGAAGAAGTGTCGCGCCCGCGGCCCGAGGGCAAGCGCGTCGTCATCACCAACGTGCGCGACGGCGAGCCCGTGATCAGCCCCGTGAACGTGCGCTTCGCGGTGGATGGATTCGGCGTCGCACCCAGGGGCTTCGGCGGCCCCGGCCTGGGTTACTTCGTGCTCGACCTGACGCGCAGCGACGGCGGCGCCACGCCCAGCGTGGACCTGAGCAACGGCGCCACGCAGGCCACGCTGTCGCTGGCGCCGGGCACCTACACGCTGCGCCTGCGCCTGGCCGACGACAGCGGCCGGCGCGACCTGCTGCCGGTGTCGGACACGCGTCTGATCGTCCAGGGCCAGGACCGTTTTTGAAGCCCGCCGTGTGCTCGACCGCGCGCTGACCACGCTCATCCAGCGCCCGCTGGGCGCGCTGGCGCGGGGCGCCGTGAGCCTGGGGCTGGGCGCCGACGCGATCACGGGGATGGGCTTCGCGCTCGGCATGGCCGCAGCACTCGCCATCGCGCTCGACGCGCCGCGCGCCGGCCTCGCGCTGCTGCTGGGCAGCCGCTTGCTCGACGGCCTGGACGGCGCGGTGGCGCGCCTGACGCGGCCCACCGATCGCGGCGCCTTTCTCGACATCACGCTTGACTTCCTGTTCTACGCCAGCATCCCGCTGGCCTTTGCGGTGGCCGCGCCGGTGGCCAACGCGCTGGCCGCGGCGGTGCTGCTGGCGGCCTTCATGGGCACGGCGTCGAGCTTCCTGGCATTCGCCGTGCTGGCCGAGCGCCGCGGCCTGCACAGCGCGGCCTATCCGAGCAAGGGCCTGTACTACCTGGGCGGCCTTACCGAGGCCAGCGAGACGCTGATCTGCTTCGTGCTGATGTGCCTGTGGCCGCGCCACTTCGCAGCGCTGGCCTACGGCTTTGCGGCCCTGTGCGCCGTCACCATCGCGATGCGCCTGCGCGCCGGCTGGCAGGCCTTTCGGGTGTAAGGTGGCGCCCGTCTTGGGCGACCCAGCGCAAGCCAAGGAGACTGCTCTGAAGACCAAGAAACTGATCCTGCTGCTGGCCCTGCTGGGTGCCGTGGTGGCCTTCTTCGCCCTCGACCTGGGGCGTTACTTCAGCCTCGACTACATCCAGTCGGCGCAGGCCGAGTTTGCCGCGCTCTACGCCGCGCGCCCGGCGCTGGTGGCGGGTGCTTTCTTCGCGGCCTATGTCGGCGTCACGGCACTGTCGCTGCCCGGAGCCGCCATCCTCACGCTGCTGGCGGGGGCCATCTTCGGGCTCGTGGCCGGCACGCTGATCGTGTCCTTCGCGTCCAGCATCGGCGCCACGCTGGCCATGCTGTCCGCGCGTTATGTTCTGCGCGACAGCGTCAAGGCGCGCTTCGGCGCGCGCCTGGCCGACATCGACAAGGGTGTCGAGCGCGAAGGCGCCTTCTACCTGTTCACGTTGCGCCTGGTGCCGCTGTTCCCGTTCTTCGTCATCAACCTGCTCATGGGCCTGACGAAGATGAAGGCCGCCACCTTCTACTGGGTCAGCCAGCTCGGCATGTTCGCCGGCACGCTGGTCTACGTGTACGCGGGCACCCAGCTGGCGCAGATCAGCTCGCTCAAGAGCATCATCAGCCCCGGGCTGGCGACGGCGCTCGTCTTGCTGGGGGTGTTCCCGCTGCTGGCCAAGAAAGCAGTCGATGCGGTCAAGGCGCGGCGCGTCTATGCGCGCTGGGCCGACAAGAAGCCGCGGCGCTACGACCGCAACATGGTCGTCATCGGGGCCGGCGCGGCCGGGCTTGTGTCGAGCTACATCGCCGCCGCCGTCAAGGCCAAGGTGACGCTGGTGGAAAGCCACAAGATGGGCGGCGACTGCCTGAACTACGGCTGCGTGCCGAGCAAGGCGCTGATCAAGACCGCCACGCTGGCGCGCCAGATGCGCCACAGCGCCGACTACGGCATTGCCAGCGCCGAGTTCAAGCTTGACTTCGCGCAAGTGATGGAGCGCGTGGCCCACATCGTGCGCGAGGTCGAACCGCACGACTCGGTGGCGCGCTACACGGGTCTGGGCGTCGACGTACAGATCGGCCAGGCCAGGATCCTCGACCCCTGGCACGTGCAGATCACGCACGACGACGGCCGCGTCCAGGTGCTGTCGACGCGCAGCATCGTCATCGCCACCGGAGCGCGGCCTTTCGTGCCACCGCTGCCGGGCATCGACGACGTGGGCTACCTGACGAGCGACACGTTGTGGGGCCTGCGCGAGCTGCCGCGCCGCCTGGTGGTGCTGGGCGGCGGCCCCATCGGCTGCGAGCTGGCGCAGTGCTTCGCGCGCCTGGGCTCGCAGGTCACGCAGGTGGAGATGGCGCCGCGCATCATGATGCGCGAAGACGAAGACGTCTCGGCCTATGCCCAGAAGGCGCTCGAGGCCGACGGCGTGGAGGTGCTGACGCTGCACAAGGCGCTGCGCTGCGAGAAGGTGGGCGACGAGAAGTTCATCGTCGTCGAGCTCGGCGGCCAGGAAAAGCGCATCCCGTTCGACGTGCTGCTGTGCGCCGTGGGGCGCGTCGCGCGCCTGCAGGGCTTCGGGCTCGAGGAGCTCGGCATCCCGGTGCAGCGCACGGTGGTCACCGACGAGTACCTGCAGACGATCTATCCCAACATCCTGGCCGCTGGCGACGTCGCCGGGCCCTACCAGTTCACGCACACCGCAGCGCACCAGGCCTGGTACGCCGCGGTCAACGGCCTCTTCGGTGGCTTCAAGAAGTTCAAGGCCGACTACTCGGTGATCCCGTGGGCCACCTTCATCGACCCCGAGGTGGCGCGGGTCGGCCTCAACGAGCAGGAAGCGCGCGAGAAGGGGGTGGCTTTTGAAGTCACCCGCTACGGCATCGACGACCTCGACCGCGCCATCGCCGACAGCGCTGCGCACGGCTGGGTCAAGGTGCTGACGGTGCCGGGCAAGGACACCCTCCTGGGCGTCACCATCGTCGGCGTCCACGCCGGCGACCTGCTGGCCGAGTACGTGCTGGCGATGAAGCACGGCCTGGGGCTGAACAAGATCCTCTCCACCATCCACACTTATCCCACGCTGGCCGAGGCCAACAAGTACGCCGCCGGTGAGTGGAAGCGCGCCCACCAGCCGCTGGGCCTGCTGCGCTGGGTCGAGAAGTTCCATGCCTGGCAGCGCGGCTAGCCTGCTGCTGGCAGCAGCGGCCCTGGCGCCGCTGGTGCAGGGCGGTGTCGTGCCGCCCGCCTGGCGCCTGGAGACGCTGCCCCAGCAGACCAAGCCGGTGACGCGCTACAGCGCCGAGATGGTGGACGGCCGCGAGGCGCTGCGCGTGCAGGCCGATGCCAGCTACGGCAACCTCGTCCACGCCTGGCCGGCGGCGGCGGCGCCCAGCCGTCTGCGCTGGGCCTGGCGCATGCAGCAGCCCAACGCGGCGATCGATCTGGCCACCCGTGCCGGCGACGACGCGGCGGTGAAGATCTGCCTGAGCTTCGATCTGCCCGCCGATCGCGTGCCCCTCATCGAGCGGCCCTTGCTGCTGCTGGCGCGGGCCCGCACCGGTCAGGCCCTGCCGGGGGCCACGCTGTGCTGGGTGTGGGCGGGCGCCGAGGCCCGCGGTGCGTTGATCCCCAATGCCTTCACGCGCCGCGTGCGCTACATCGTGCTGCGCAATGCGCAGGACGGCCCCGGGGCCTGGCTGGAGGAAGACCGCGATGTCGCGGCCGACTTCCGCCGCGCCTTCGGCGAAGAGAGCAACGAGCTGCCACCGCTAATGGCGCTGATCGTCTCCGGCGACGCCGACAACACCGGCGCCCGGTCGGTGGCGCACGTCAGCGCGCTGCGCACCGAGCCCTGACGCGCACGATGAGGCAGGCTCCCGCCGGATGACCAAGCGCTTGTTGCTGCTGGGCGGCGGCCACGCCCACGTCCACGTCCTGCAGGCCCTGGCCCGCGAGCCGCTGGCGGGTGCCGAGGTGGCGCTGGTGACGCCCTTTGCGCGCCAGTTGTATTCGGGCATGGTGCCGGGCCTGGTGGCCGGGCACTACCGGGTCGACGCGTGCGCAATTGCGCTGCAGCCGCTGGCCGCCGCGGCCCGGGTGCATTTCATCGAAGGCTCGGCGACGCACCTGGACACGATGGCGCGGCGCGTCACGCTGGCCGACGGCCGCGTTGCCGAGTACGACGTGCTCTCGCTCGACACTGGCGCCGTGATGAACCGCGAGCGCCTGGTCGGCGCGCGCGAACACGGCCTGTTCGTGCGGCCCATCGAGCACTTCGTGCAGCTGCTCGACAGCCTGTTCGATCTGGCCTCGCGCCGCGTGCTCGACGTCGTGGTGGTGGGCGGCGGCGCGGCCGGTGTCGAGCTCGCGCTGGCGCTGCAGCACCGCCTGGCCGGACGTGGCGAGGAGCGCGCGCGCGTCGCGCTGGTGACCGGCGGCCCCGAGCCGCTGGCCGGCTATCCCCGCGGCGTGATGGTGCGCGCGGCGCGGGCCCTGGCGCGTCACAAGGTCACCGTCTTTCGCGACACCTGCGCTGCGCTGCAAGCCGGTGCCGTGGTGCTGGGCAGCGGTGCCCGGCTGGCTTGCGACGCCCCGATCCTGGCCACCGGCGCCGAGGTGCCGTCCTGGCTGGCCGGCAGTGGCCTGGCGCGCGACGAACGGGGCTTCGTGATCACCGGGGCCACGCTGCAGAGCGCCTCGCACGCCGAGGTCTTTGCGGTGGGTGACGTGGCCTCACGCGCCGATGCACCGCACCCCAAGAGCGGCGTCTACGCCGTGCGGGCCGGGCCGCCGCTGGCGTTGAACCTGCGTCGCTTTGTCGGCGGTGGGCCGCTGCAGCCCTACCGGCCGCAACAGCGCACGCTCAACCTGATTTCGTGCGGCGAGCGGCGCGCCATCGTCGCCTGGGGCAGCCTGGCGCTGCAGGGGCGCTGGGCCTGGTGGTGGAAGGATCGCATCGACCGCGCCTTCGTGGCGCGCTACAGCCAGCCTGCGCAGCCGGCGGCAAGCCCGCTCACTCGTTCGGCCTGAAGGCGATGATGAGCCGGCCCGGCACGCGGCCGTCGGTGTCGGTTGGCAGCGCGGGGGTCTTGTCGATGGCGCGCAGCACGGCCTCGTCGAAATCCTTGTGGCCGCTGCTCTTGACGAGGCGCCGCGAGATGATGGTGCCGGCCGGCGCCACGGTGACCTCGACCTCGGCCGCCGTGTCGCCCGCAGCGCTGCCGGTGAAGACGATGTTGGGCTTGACCCGGCCTCGCACCAGCCCCGCATAACCCGCCGATGGCGAGGCGGACTTCGTCGCGGTGCCGGTGGTGGCCGATGTCGCGGGCTGGCCCGGCGTGCCACCGGCCTGGCCGATCATGCGGCGCAGGTTGTCCTGACGCTGGCGCGCCAGGCGTTCGTCGTCGGCCTTCTCGTCGGCAGCGCGTCTGGCCTCGCGATTGGCTTCTTGTTTTTCGCGTTTTTCGCGTTTCTTGCGCTCGTCTTCGGCGTTCCTCTGCTCGGCGCTGTGCTGGCGCTCAGCCTCGGCGGCTTGGGCGGCTTGCGCGGCCTGGCGGCGCTCGAGCTCGGCCTTGCGCTGGCGCTGGCGCTCCTGCTCGATGGCGATGTCGGCGTCGGGCCGGGTTTCGGCACCGGCCACGGGTGCTGGTGGCGGCGGTGGTGGCGGTAGCGCCACCACCGCGGGCGCGGGTGGCGGCGCGGCGGTCTGCGGCACCGCGGCCCAGAGTTCGGCAGCCACCACCTCGGGCTCGCGGTTGCGCCAGTCCACGCCCATCGTCAGCGCAGCGACGAGCCCCACATGCACCACCAGCGCCAGTGCGGCGCCCGGGGCGTTGCCACCGGGCGGCTGCGGCAGCAGCGCGTCGTGCTTGAGCGCGGCGGTGCTCACGCGGCACCCTAGCTGGAGCCCTGCTTGACCGACAGGCCGACGCGGCGCACGCCGGCGCGCTGCAGCGTGTCCATCACCCGCACCACGTTTTCGTAGCGCACGCTCTTGTCGGCGCTGATGATCACCGGCAGCTCGGCATTGCCGGCCTGCGCGGCTTTCACGCGCGCTGCCAACTGCGGCAGGGTCACGCTCTCGGGCTCGCCCTTGTCCAGACGCAGGCGCAGCTTCTCATCGCTGCCCACGATGACCTCGAGCACGCTCTGTGGGCGCTGCGAACTCTTGCCCACCGAGGGCAGGTCGACGACGCCGGTGGTGATGAGCGGCGCGGTGACCATGAAGATGATGAGCAGCACCAGCATGACGTCGATGAACGGCACCATGTTGATCTCGTTCATCGAGCGGCGGCCGCGGCCGTGGCCCTGACCGCGCGAGACGACGCCGGGCATCAGCGGCTCGCCGGTTGCCCGGCGTAGGTGGTGGTGGCGCCGGACTGGCCGGCGTTGCGCTGCAGGATGTTGCTGAACTCTTCGATGAAGGTCTCCATCTGGATCGCGATGCGGTCGATGTCGCGCGCGAAGCGGTTGTAGGCCACCACCGCGGGAATCGCGGCGAAGAGGCCGATCGCCGTGGCCACCAACGCTTCGGCGATGCCGGGTGCCACGGTCGCCAGCGTCACCTGCTGCATGTTGGACAGGCCGACGAACGCATGCATGATGCCCCACACGGTGCCGAAGAGGCCGACGTAGGGGCTGACCGAGCCGACGCTGGCCAGAAAGCTCAGGTTGCTTTCGACGACGTCGAGTTCGCGCTGGAAGCTGGCGCGCATGGCGCGGCGCGCGCCGTCGAGTTGGGCGCCGGAGTCCAGGCGCTTTTCGCGCAGCTTCAGGAACTCGCGCATGCCGCTGGCGAAGATGCGTTCGAGCGGCGCGCTCTCAGTCTTCTGGCCGACCGCGGTGTTGAGATCGGTGAGGCTGCGGCCGGACCAGAATTCGCGCTCGAATTCATCGTTGTGGCCGCGCACGCGGCGCAGCCCGAAGAGCTTGCCGAAGATCACCGTCCAGCTGACGAGCGAAGTGATCATGAGGCCGGCCATGACGAGCTGCACCACCAGGCTGGCTTGCAGGACGAGGGCGGTGATGGACAGGTCTTGGTTCATTCGAGATGGTGCACGACTTCGATCGGAATGCGGCGCGGGCGGAAGGTTCCATGGTCGACGCAGCCGATGCGGATCTGTCCGTCGGCCAGCAGCGTGTCGCCGCGCCAGGCCTGCTGGGCGATGGTCATCGAGGCCGGGCCGCGCTGGCGCAACTCGACCGTGACGCGCAACTCGTCGTCCAGGCGCGCCGGGGCGCGGTAGCGCACGGCGGTGTCGGTGACCACGAATATGGCGCCGGTGGCGTCGCGCAAGGCCTGCTGGCCAACACCCAGCGCACGCAGCCATTCGGTGCGCGCGCGCTCGAAGAACTTCAGGTAGTTGGCGTAGAAGACCACGCCGCCGGCGTCGGTGTCTTCCCAGTACACGCGCAGGTGGTGCTGGAAAACGGCAGTGGCTTGCGCGACAGGGGTCTGCGTCATGGGCGGGCGCGATTATGCCGGCAGCCCTGGCTCGCGTTACAGGAGCCTGTCGGACTTGGGGCGTCGAAGCGAAATTTGGCCCCAGCGAGGACAGTTTTTGCCGGGTTCGCAGGCCCATAGCCCTAGCTATGGGACAAGAACGCGGTGAAAAATGGACCGCTGCGGCCAAATTGCAGCCGACGATCCCCAAGTCCGACAGGCTCCTAAGGCAACGCCTTTCGATACACGGGGCCCCACTGCGGGTGGCCGGCCTCGGAGCGGCTGAGCACGAAGGCCGGGTCGGCAGCCCTGGCGGCGCGGAAGGCGGTCTCGCAATCGGCCATGCGGTTGCTGGTACAGGTGATGAAGGCCAGCAGCTTGTGGCCACTGGCGCGGTCGCGCGCACTGGCCAGGCCAGCGCCCAGGGCCTTGCGCAGCGACGATTCGGCCTGCGCGTACTGGCCGTCGTCGTAGGCGCGGATGCCTTCGATCAGCGCGCGTTCGCCGGGGCGCTCCATCAGCTCGGCCAGGCCGTTGGGTGCGACTGCCGGCGCAGGCGCTGTGGCGCAGGCGCCGAGCGCGAGCATGCTGCCAAGCGCGAGGCTCGCCAGCGCGGCGTTGAGGTGCAAGCACAGCGTCATGGCGCGAAGCGGTGGCGCAAGGTCAGCGGCTTGTCGGCCTGCACCTGCACGGTGGCGGTGAAGGGCGGGAAGTCTTCGTTGCGCACGGTCACGGTGTGGCTGCCTTCGCTCAGCGTCAGGCGCGTCAACGGCGGCGTCGTGCCGGCCACGCTGCCGTCGACTTCAACCTGGCCCCAGGGGCTGATCGCCAACTGCAGCGTGCCCGTCAGCGGCGCGGCCAAGGCCGGGGCGGTGCCGGCCAGGGCCTGGCGTGGGGCGCCAGCGGACTTCGGTCGCGGTGGCACCGTGGGCCGCGGCACGGCGGCCACGGGCGGCACCGCGCTCGGTGGGGCCGGGGATTCGACCGCGGCCGCTGCGGGCTGGGTCGGAGCAGGCGCTGTCGTGGCTGGCACAGACGATGGCGATGTGATTGACGTTGGCGCTGTCACGACGGCAGTTGCAGGTGCCGGTTGCGCTGCCGATGGCGTGGCTGTCACCGGATCCGACGGTGCGCCGCCCGGTCGCCACACCGCGGCGACCAGCGCCACCGCGACCAGCGCTGCGGCAGTCCATGCGGCGGCCGTCCACGGCGCCGCGCCCCGCTTGCGGAAGTGGCTGCGCGGCGCGGCCGGCGGCTGCTCCAGCGCGAGCGGTTCGGCCGCGGCGGGCGCGGCTTCGACGGCGCTGTGCTTGTCGATCCAGCGGCGCAATTCGGTGGCCATTGCCGCCGCGGTGCTGAAGCGTTGCGACGGGTCGCGCGCCATCGCTTTGGCCGCAATGGCGGCCAAAGTGGGTGGCACGCCAGACCGCAATTCATGCGCCGGCGCCGGGTGGTTGGTGAGCACGGCGTTGGTGATCTGCTCCACCGTGTCGCCCATGTAGGCCTTGCGGCCCGACAGCAGTTCATAGAACACCACGCCCAGGGCGTGGATGTCGGTGCGGGCGTCGACGGATGCGCCCAGAAGCTGCTCGGGCGCCAGGTAGTGCGGCGAGCCCGCCACCAGGCCCTCGAGCAGGTGCAGCGCCGAGCTGTGGGCGACGCGCGCGATGCCGAAGTCCAGCACCTTGGGTTTATCACGCCGGCACAGGAAGATATTGGCCGGCTTGATGTCGCAGTGGACCACGCCGCGGGCGTGGGCGTAGGCCAGCGCGTCGGCGACGCGGCGCACGAGCTGTGCCGCCTGGCCCGGCGTGGGTTGCCAGCCGGCGGCCAGGGCCTGGCGCAGGTCACGCCCGTGCAGCCGCTCCATGGCGATGTAGACGCCATGCGCCGACAGGCCGGCATCGTGGATGGTGACGATGTGCGGGTGGCTCAAGCCGGCCGCAGCGCGAGCTTCGTTGAGGAACAAGCCGTCGAGCGAGACGCGCTCGGCCATCTCGACGTCGAACTGCAGCGTCTTGACGGCCACGGTGCGCGACAGCAGCGGATCCCAGGCCTCGTGCACCTGCCCGAGGCCGCCTTGGCCGAGCGGGCCCTTGAGCGCGTAGCGCCCGATGTGCGACAGCGTCGGGCTGTGCTCGACCGTGGCGTCGACGCAGGCTGGCAGACTGTCGAGGATGCCGGAGTCGGGCGCGGCGGGTTGCGAATCGCTGGGCGGTGTCGAATCCACGGCCGGCACCACCGCATCGAAGCCCGGCGGCATGGAAGCCACGGTGGCAGCGAAATCGGTGGCTTCGGCGTCGGTGCGCCCGCGCCGCTGGAAGAGGTTGTAACCCACGGTGGCAGAGCTTAAGCGCTGAGCCCTGGCGCCGAGGCCACGAATAGCGCGCTTTTCCTGGGTGGTTAACGCCTCGTCACCGCTGTTGCGCGGCGCTGAGCTCGCGTCTCAGGCGGCGCATGGCGGTCTGCAGTTGCGGCAGGCTGCTGGCAAACGACAGGCGCACGAAGCGTTCAGCCCAGGCGGGACCGAAATCGCGGCCCGGTGTCAGGGCCACATGGGCGCGTTGCATCATGTGCTCGCAGAAGTCCCAGCTGCTGACGGAGAAGCGCGAGCAGTCGAACCAGGCGTAGAAAGCGCCATCGGGCGCCACCGGCACCGGCAGCCCCATGTCGTCGAGCTCGGCGACGACGAAGTCGCGCCGGCGCTGCAACTCGGCGCGGCGGCGCTCGTACTCGGCGATCGAGGCCGGCTCGAAACAGGCCAGTGCTGCGTGCTGCGCCAGCGTGCTCGGGCAGATGTAGAGGTTCTGGGCCAGCCTTTCCACCGCGCCCACGAGTTCGGGCGGCAACACGAGCCAGCCCAGGCGCCAGCCCGTCATGCCGAAGTACTTGCTGAAGCTGTTGATGCTGATGACGTCGTCGCCCAGGGCCAGCGCGCTGTGGCCGAAGGCGGCGTCGTAGCTCAGGCCGAGGTAGATCTCGTCGACCAGCGTCACGCCGCCGCGCTCGCGCACGGCCTGCACGATGGCAGCCATCTCGGGCTGGCTGATCGAGGTGCCGGTGGGGTTGCTCGGCGAGGCCAGCAGCACGCCGCGCGTGCCCGGCCCCCAATGCGCGCGCACGCTCGCCGCGTCGGGCTGGAAGCGAGTTGCAGGCCCGGTGGGCAGCAGGCGCGCCTGGGCGCCGACGGCGGCCACGAAATGGCG
>JANMVM010000013.1:0-4614 GCA_031392695.1 Rubrivivax sp. | reverse complement strand
ATCAAGGTCGCCGACATGTACAGCAAAAAGCGCCCGGCCAGTATCGCCCGCCCGCGCCAGATTGCGATGTACCTGGCCAAGGACATGACCAAGAAGAGCCTGCCCGAGATCGGCGAGCTCTTCGGCGGCCGCGACCACACCACCGTTCTGCACGCGGTGCGCAAGATCGGCGCCGAGCGCACCATCAATCCCGAACTCAACCAGCAATTGCACGTGCTGGAGCAAACCCTCAAGGGTTAGACCCAAGCCTGAACCAGAATCGCGGCCAGGCAACGCTGTGGAGAACACCGGCACAACTCTTCTCTTTTCCACAGCCCCCCGCGCTGCGTCGCGCTTGTCCCCATTCGGGGTGCAGCGCCAAGGTCCTTCGCCACACAGGGTTGGCCGCCTCCTAAAGTGTTGATGGAAAAGGCGAAAATGACGTTATCCCCAGATTCGGTGCGGCTCTACTAGCTACCACTACATCTATAAAGAGGAAGACCAATGATTGTTCTGAAAGCCGCACAGGCCAAGATGCTGGAGGCGTTGCAGTCGGTGGCCGGCATCGTGGAGCGGCGCCACACGCTGCCTATCCTGGCCAACGTGCTGATGCGCAAGAGCGGCGGCAGCGTCGAATTCACGACCAGCGATCTGGAAATCCAGGTGCGCACCCATGCTGAACTCGGTGGCGACGCGGGCCAGCTCAGCACCACCGTCGGCGCGCGCAAGCTCATCGACATCCTGCGCAGCCTGCCTGCCGACCAAGTCGTCACGCTGAGCAGCGCGCAGAACAAGCTCACGCTTCAAGGCGGCAAGAGCCGCTTCACGCTGCAGACCCTGCCTGCCGACGACTTTCCGCTGGTCAACGAAAGCGTTGACTTCGGCCCCACCTTCGCGGTGCCGCAGAAGACGCTGCGCGAGCTCATCAACCAGGTCCACTTCGCGATGGCGGTGCACGACATCCGCTACTACTTGAACGGCATTCTCTTCATTGCCGAAGGCAAGACGCTCACGCTGGTGGCCACCGACGGTCATCGCCTGGCGCTGGCGCAGTCGCAGCTGGACACCGACATGCCGAGCAAGCAAGAGGTGATCCTGCCGCGCAAGACGGTGCTCGAGTTGCAGCGTTTGCTCAAGGACGAAGACACCGCGATCGAAATGCGCTTTGCCAACAACCAGGCCAAGTTCAGCTTCAGCGGCATGGAGTTCGTCACCAAGCTCGTCGAGGGCAAGTTCCCCGACTACAACCGCGTCATCCCCAAGAACCACAAGAACGTCGTCACGATGGGCCGCGTGCCGCTGCTGGCCAGCCTGCAGCGTGCTGCCATCCTGACGAGCGAAAAGTTCAAGGGCGTGCGCATCAACATCGAGCCTGGCACGCTGCGCATCACGTCGAGCAACGCCGAACAGGAAGAAGCCAAGGAAGAGCTCGAGATCGATTACAACGGCGACGCCATCGAGATCGGCTTCAACGTCACCTACCTCATCGACGTGCTGGTCAACAGCCCGCACGACATGATCAAGCTCGAGCTGCAGGACAGCGCCGCCAGCGCCCTGTTCAGCGTGCCAGAGCAACCCGGCTTCAAGTACGTGGTGATGCCGATGCGGATCTAGCGCGCAGCCTTCGCACCCACCAGCACACAGCGGGCCTTGGCCCGCTTCAGCGTTTCTAAAGGGGCCGGCATCGGCGGCCCGCAGTTGAAGAGAGCCCGTCATGAGCGACCCGAAAAAGATCCATGAGACCCCAGCCGACGGCGTCATCCAACGCGCTGTGCCCAGCGCCGAAGGCCAGGTTGCCAGCACCGGCAGCGAAGCCAGCACGGCCTATGGCGAAGGCGACATCCAGATCCTGGAAGGCCTGGAAGCCGTGCGCAAGCGGCCGGGCATGTACATCGGCGACACCTCCGACGGCACCGGCCTGCACCACCTCGTCTTTGAGGTCGTGGACAACAGCATCGACGAGGCGCTGGCCGGCCATTGCGACGACATCGTCGTCACCATCCACACCGACAACAGCATCGGCGTCACCGACAACGGCCGCGGCATCCCCACCGGCGTGAAGATGGACGACAAGCACGAGCCCAAGCGCAGTGCAGCCGAGATCGCGCTGACCGAGCTGCACGCCGGCGGCAAATTCAACCAGAACAGCTACAAGGTCAGCGGCGGTCTGCACGGCGTGGGCGTGAGCTGCGTCAATGCGCTGAGCGTGTGGCTGCGCCTGACGGTGCGCCGCGAAGGCAAGGTGCACAGCGTGGACTTCAAGCGCGGCGTCACGCAGGACCGCGTGATCGAGATCCGAGACGGCTTCGAGACGAGCCCGATGAAGATCACCGGCGACACCGAAAAGCGCGGCACCGAAGTGCACTTCCTGCCCGACGACACCATCTTCAGCAACATCGACTTTCACTACGACGTGGTGGCCAAGCGCCTGCGCGAGCTGAGCTTCCTGAACAACGGTGTCAAGATTCGCCTTGTCGACGAACGCAACGGCAAGGAAGACAACTTTGCCTTCGCCGGCGGCGTGAAGGGCTTCGTGAGCTTCATCAATACCGGCAAGAAGGTGCTGCACCCCAACATCTTCCACGCCATGGGCGACAAGATGAGCGACCAGGGCACCAACATCGGCGTCGAGGTGGCGATGCAATGGAACGACGCCTACGCCGAGAACGTGCTGTGCTTCACCAACAACATCCCGCAGCGCGACGGCGGCACTCACCTGACCGGCCTGCGCGCAGCGATGACGCGCGTCATCAACAACTACATCGCCGACAACAAGATCGCCGAAAAGGCCAAGGTCGAGATCGCCGGTGACGACATGCGCGAAGGCCTGGCCTGCGTCGTCAGCGTCAAGGTACCCGAGCCCAAGTTCTCCAGCCAGACCAAGGACAAGCTCGTCAGCAGCGAAGTGCGCGGCCCGGTCGAAGATATCGTGGGCAAGCTGCTGACGGATTGGCTGCTTGAGAATCCGCTCGACGCCAAGATCATCTGCGGCAAGATCGTCGACGCCGCGCGCGCCCGCGAAGCCGCGCGCCGGGCACGCGAGATGACGCGCCGCAAGGGTGTGCTCGATGGCCTGGGCCTGCCCGGCAAGCTGGCCGACTGCCAGGAAAAAGACCCCTCGATGTGCGAGATCTACATCGTCGAGGGCGACAGCGCCGGCGGCAGCGCCAAGCAGGGCCGCGACCGCAAGTTCCAGGCGATCCTGCCGCTGCGCGGCAAGATACTCAACGTCGAGCGCGCCCGCTATGAGCGGCTGCTGTCCAGCGACAGCATCGTCACCCTCATCACAGCGTTAGGCACCGGGATCGGCGCCGAGGACTTCAACGTCGAAAAGCTGCGCTACCACCGCATCATCATCATGACCGACGCCGACGTCGACGGCGCTCACATCCGCACCCTGCTGCTGACTTTCTTCTATCGCCAGATGCCGGTGCTGGTGGAGCGCGGCCACATCTACATCGCGCAGCCGCCGCTGTACAAGGTCAAGCTGGGCAAGCACGAGGAATACCTGAAGGACGGCCACGCGCTCGACGCCTTCCTGCTCAACGTCGCCCTCGATGGCGCCAGCGTGCTGCCCGACGGCAGCGCCCCTGGCGCCCGAGCCGTGCTCGTGGGCTCGGCCCTGGAAGCACTGGCGCGCAGTTACCTGGTGGCCAATGCCGTGACCGAACGCCTGAGCAACTGGATGGACGTGGACGCCGTGCGCGCCATCGCCAGCGGCCTGACGCTCAACCTCGACAGCGCCGCCCTGGCCGAGCAGAGTGCCCTGGCATTGCAGGCTGCGCTGAAGGACGCCACCGTCGAAGCCCAGTTCGACGCCCGTACCGACAAGCACCTGCTGCGCATCAGTCGTCGCCACCACGGCAACGTCAAGAGCAGCGTCATCACGCAAGACTTCTGCCATGGTGCCGACTACGCCGCGCTGGCCAACGCCGGCACGTCCTTCCTGGGCCTGCTGAGCGCCGACGCGGTGGTGCGCCGCGGCGAAGGCGAGAAGATGAAAGAGCAGAAGGCCGGCGACTTCCGCGCCGCCATGGCCTGGCTCATGACGCAGGCCGAAAGCGCCGTCGGCCGCCAGCGCTACAAGGGCCTGGGCGAGATGAACCCGGCCCAGTTGTGGGAGACGACGATGGACCCCACCGTGCGCCGCTTGCTGAAAGTGCAGATCGACGACGCGATCGAGGCCGACAAGGTGTTCACGATGCTGATGGGCGACGAGGTCGAGCCGCGGCGGGAGTTCATCGAAGCCAACGCGTTGCGGGCGGCGAACATCGACGCCTAGCGAGGTATCCGACGGAGACAGGTCCCAACATGAATCACATCGAGCGTCGCGCCATCGACCGTCGGCTATGCATGCATGTGGCAGCCGCGGCAGGCCTTGCCATTTGTTTGCCGGCCCGCGCGCAGGGCCGGGCCGCGATGCGCCGAGTGGGCATCTTCTCCTTGCTGGGTGATGCAGTGCGCGTCGTTGCGCGCGAAACCCAAGAGGCGCTCTTCAAGGACGTCGGCATGGATGCGGTCGTGTTCGACGCCGTCGGGCGGGCCGTGGAGGCCAGTCAGCCACGGGTCGAGGTGCGCCACTTCCGCGCCCCGTCCGAAGTGGACGTGCAGCACCAACTCAGCATCGGCACCGCC
>JANMVM010000004.1:0-6625 GCA_031392695.1 Rubrivivax sp. | reverse complement strand
GGAGGAGACCGCGGTCTGGGCACGCAGCGGGCCGCTGCGGCTGGTGCTGCCCGGCTGAAGCCTCGGAGTGTGGGAGTTTTTCGGGCGTGCCCGAGCAGCGCGCCAGAAGGCGTCTGATCTAGGAGCCTGTCGGACTTGGGGATCCTCGGCTGCGAAACGGCCTCCGCGGTCCTTTTTTCACCGGCTTTTTGTCCCATAGCTGGGCTATGGGCCTGCAAATCCGGCAAAAACTGTCCTCGCTGAGGCCGCTTCTCGCTTGTCGACGCCCCAAGTCCGACAGGCTCCCAGAGCGCGGGCCTGGCCACGGAGCTGCGGGGAAACCCTTGCGTTCGATCGGCCCGGCCTGACCCGGCGAGCTGTCACGCGCGATCGGGTACCCTAGAGGCATGGACGTGCTGCAGCTCGACATTTCGGGCCGCCCGCAAGCGTGGATCAGTCCGCGCGAGGCGGCGGTGCTGTACGCCAGCGATGCCATTGCCTGGACGCTGGGGGACACCTTCCATGTGCTGCGCGGCGGCACGCAGCGCAGCACGGGGCTGCAAAGCCGCATCGATGTGCACCCCATCGTGGCCGTGCGGGGCGCCGTCCCGAGCCGCGCCTGGCGGCAGGCCCCGGCGCT
The DNA here is from genome assembly GCA_031392695.1 of Rubrivivax sp. GTDB lineage: Bacteria > Pseudomonadota > Gammaproteobacteria > Burkholderiales > Burkholderiaceae_C > Rubrivivax. The sequence goes on along the minus strand of JANMVM010000004.1, from coordinate 6,006 downwards.
GTCCAATCTCAAGCTCTTCGTGCGCGATCGCCAAGTGTGCGCCTACTGCGGCGGCCACTTCCACCTCGATGACCTGACGCGCGAGCACATCGTGCCAGTGTCGCGCGGCGGGCACGACACCTGGATGAATTGCATCACCGCCTGCCGCGCCTGCAACGGCCACAAGGGCAACCGGCTGCCGGAAGAGGCGCGCATGTCGCTGCTGTACATGCCCTACGTACCGAGCCTGCATGAAGACATGATCCTGCGCGGCCGGCGCATCGTGGCCGACCAGATGGACTTCCTGCTGGCCTCGGTGCCGCGCAACTCCCGCCTGCACGGATAAGCGCTGGTCGCACGAGCCGTTGCCGGCCCGTCGCGCCGCGGCGCCCTGTGTGGGGCAGCGTACGGAAACCGTCACACGCGGTGGCTAAGCTCGAAAGCCTGTCTGCCGGAGCACGCCATGCATCAGTACCGTGTGCTTGAAATCCAGTCCGCCGAGAATCTGCTGACGCTGCAATGCAGTGCCGGTCACCACCACCTCATCAGAGCGCTGAACCACGTGCCCCCGGTGGGCGCCACGCTCGACGGCGGCAAGCCTCATCTGGGATTCGGCATTCTGGCGTGCCCGCGGTCGCAGTTGATCTACCGCGTGATCTTCGAACGCGTGAGCAGCCCGGAGCCGGAGTTTGAGTCCAGCTCGATCACGGCGGCGCGGCACGCGCCGCTGGCACGGGGACCACACACCGGCGCGCCTCGGCAGTAGGATCATCGGCGCAGCCGACCAGCGGCTGCGCAGTGTTGCTGCCAGCACGGACGGACGGACGGTTGATGAAGGAGCTCACGATGGCATCCCATGCGCCGCACAAGCCGCGCCACCCGGGCCATACCGACCCCGATGACTTCGAGCCGGTGTTGCTGCCGGTCGAGCCCGACGAGGGCCCGGTGCCGCCCGTGATCCCGGACGACCCCGAGCACGAGATGACGCCGGACCACGGCCTGTGAATCGCCCGCGTTGCCCGCGCTGCCGGACCAGCGCCCGCGCCCGCGCCCACGCTCATTGGTACCCGATGCCCATCACGTAGTTGCGCAGCAGCGCCTCTTCGTGGTTGCCCGCGGCCAGCAGGGCACGCAGCCCGTCGCGCGCATTGACCACGCCCAGCGGCTGCTGCTGGCCATCGATCACCAGCACGTGGATGAGGCCGCGCTCGTGCATCATCGCCAGCACCGCGGACAACGACTCGCCGGGTGCGCAAACGGTGAACTCCTGCGTCATCACCTCGCTGGCGCGGGTGCTGAAAATGCCCGCCTTGCCGAAGCCGAGCTGGCGCACCAGGATCGTCTCGGTGATCACGCCGACCACTGCGCCAGCTGCGTCGCACACCAGCACGAGGCTGATCTGCGCGCCCGACAGCAGCGAAGCCACTTCCGCCAGCAAGGCGTCGGGCGCGACCGTCAGCAAGCGCGATCGCGCCACCGCGTCGATGCTGCTGACGAGCGCCGGCGGCACCGCTCGGGCTTCGGCAGCGGCCACCGGTGGGCTCTCGGGGACGGTCGGTTCAGAGGTGTCGGCGCTCATGGCTTGGCGTGCATGCGGGGGTGCTGACGGGCTTGCGGGCATGGCCGTTTCGGGCTCCAGCGGGTCTGAGGCATAGGGGCTCCTGGCTTGGCCTCCGGGGTGGGGACCAGAACCGACTGTGGGCACGCCGGCCCGCCACGCCTATCGGACGGCGACGCGTCCAGCGCGGTGCCTTGTCCTACACCGGGCCGGCCGCCTCGGGAAACTCGACGCGACCGTCGGCATGGCGGGCAAAGCGCCGACGCTGCGGGCCATGCACCGGCGCAGCATCGGGCCAGGGCCAGCCGCCGAAGCCAGTGCGGCGGTAGTCGTCGAAGGCCTGCCGAAGCTCTTGCTGCGTGTTCATCACGAAGGGGCCGTGCTGCGCCACCGGCTCGCCGATCGGGCGGCCCTTCAGCAGCAGGAATTCGCTCGCCTCGAGGCCATTGACGATCGACACCGCCCGCCCGTCCCGCAGTTCGATGGCGGCGTGCCCGGTCACGGCCTGGCCGTCGACCGTGACGCTGGCGCCCTGCAAGCAGTACAGCATGCAGCGCGTCGCAGCGTCGGCCGCCGCCGGCAGGGTCCACTGAGCGCGCGGCGCCAGCTTCAGCGTCCAGATGGCCCGGTCGGCCCCGGGCTGCGAGGCCCAGGTGTCGGGCGGCGGCGGCAGCGGCTCGGCCAGGCCGGCCTGTGCCAGCCGGCCCGCGACCCAGACCACTTGGGTGGTGCGGCCCGCGGCGTCGCGGCAGATGGCGCGCGGCATGTGCTGCGACCACAGCACCGTGAAATGCGGTGCGGCCATCTTGCTGCGCGCGGGCAGGTTGAGCCAGATCTGGAACAGCTCCAGCGGGTTGGGCGCCGCGCTGTCGAGCAGCGGGAACATCTCTGCGTGCACGATGCCGCGGCCGGCCGGCAGCCACTGCGCGTCGCCGCCGCCGAAGCGTGCGGCGGCACCCAGGCAGTCCGAGTGGTCGACGAGGCCCTGGCTCACCAGCGTCACGGTCTCGAAACCGCGGTGCGGGTGCAACGGGAAGGCGAGCAGCCAACCGTCACCTAGGAGCGTGGGCGGCAGAAGGCGTCGAAGCCTAACGTGCGAAACTCGAGTACTGCTAGTGAGCCCCACAAGCCCAGGGCTTGCCCCCTGGGCGCAGGACGTGATACCCAGCGGCGCCGGTTTCTCGCGCGTTGCAGCCGACGACCGTCTGCCGCCCACGCTCCCAGACCGGTCTCGGCTGAAGTCGCGCCACAGAAGCGATGCAGCGGTGAATGCCCGCTGTTTACTTGCGCGAGTGTCGCTGATGGGTCGATGGCCGGTGCTCACGGAAGACGGCCGCGCGGCTTCAGTGCGGCCAACAGCTGACCTTCTGGCCCGAAAGACCGGTGTTGGCCATTCAGCGGTCAGGCTCGGCCATCAGGTGAGTGGTCCTTGCCGGCCAGGAGCTGGTGCCTCTGACCGGCGGGCTTCGGGCAGCCAATTCCTGCGGGAAACGTCGGCAGTCCTGCGCGGGTCAAGCTGCCGCGGGCGCAAGCGTCTTGTCTACTGCCCGGTGGAAGTGCGATGCCAAAATGGCCCGAGCCGACCGGCCGAATCGCGGAGGAAAAGTAGAACGGCAGGCCAATGCGCCAATCGCCCTGGGACCGAGACGATACCCAGCAAACTGGCGCTGATGACCGGTGCGATCACTGCCATCAGGGGTGTTCACCGCAGCGACCGCGCCCATGGTCAGACCCTGGTTGCGCGCGCCGGTCGCGGTGGACAACCGCCTCGCCAGATCAGCGGTCAGGAATATCGCATCCACGATGACGATGCCGGGCAGCTTGCGTTCACCTGCGCCGGACCCGCCCATGGGCGGGTGCACTCGAAAGACGACTTCCGTCGAAGAATCGGCTAGAGGAGGGCCTTGTCGAAGAAGGCCGTAATTTCAACGGCCAGCTGCTTCAGGAACGCATCGCGATCGAAACCCGGCGGGTTCGCGGCGACGTCGCCGTCCGGGCTGGGCAGGGACATGCTGGGCGTATCCATGAAAGCGAAGTGCCAGGCGTTGGGCACGCGATGCAGGTTCGGTGCTGGCAGATTGCTGGCGACCCACTCTGCATGAAATCGCGGCACCAGGAAACGATCGAGCTCTGCCACGTAAATCATGGTCGCCGAGCGCACCGTGGCGAGCGATTCGGCGGTGAGCGGCACACCCGCCGGGGCCATCGCAACGATCGCCCGAACGCGCTCGTCCTTGAGCGAGGGCGTGGCCGCTGGTGACGGCGGCATTTCACCCCCCGCGCGGCCCATGCCGCAGAAGATCGGGTCTTCGGATGCTTCGGCCAGGCAGTGCTTCCTCATCCGGGACAAATCCGGCCTGGCGCCCGCCAGCGCCAGCACCGTGTAGCCGCCGGCCGAGTGTCCGAGAGCACCCACGCGAGGCCCTTGGCTGTCGGTCGCAATGCGAGCCTTCCACGCTGGATCGGCCAGGATCGCATCGATGACGCGAGAAGCTTGCCGTGGCCGCTCGTCGAAGTAGCGCTCGGGGCCTTTCTCGATCAACGACCGATCCTGCCAGTTGTCGCCGGGATGACGGAGAGCGGCGACCAGATACCCGCTGCGGGCGAGGGCTTGCGCCAGGACGCTGTGCCCAAGCTCGGTGCCGGCGTTGCCGTGGCTGAGCAAGATCAGCGCCTTGACCCTGTCGACAGGTTTGCCGCCGATGGCGACATTGAGCGAGAACGGTCCCATGGCGATGGCTCGCGGCACGGCCATCGTCGGGTAGTACAGAGCGACCGTCGTCGTGGGCGCGTCCGGTGTCGCACCCGCCGCCTGGATCTGCATCCAGCCGGCCTCGTAGGCGTGCGCGTGTGCTGCGACGAGCAGGGTGGCCAGCGAGGCCAGGATGCGCCGAAGAAGGCAGGTCATGTGGTGTTCCTTATCGTGTTGGGGTTGATTGTTGGACCAGACGGCGCGAGAACAACATGGCTTGCGACGAAGCGCAGCTTGAGAAGCGCGTGTCGACCGCCGGTGGTCGCCGGCAGCGGGTCAGAACGCGTACCTGACCGCGACAACACCGGACTCTGAAGTCCGCTTCTGCGTGAGCGGGCTGGCCTTGGCGTCACCCACCAGGCTGCTCGCCGACACCGCTGCAGTCACTGACGTCTTCTGGTTGATCGAGTAGGTGAGCGCCAGGTTGGCACGCAGGTCGCGGGCGCCCGAGCCCGGCGTGTAGACCGCATAGCCGCTTGCGGCCGACTGGGCGCCGGTCACGCCAAAGAGAGACCGCATGTAGTGGGCGTTGACGAGCGTCACGCCGGCTCCGGTGCTGAGGTACCACTGGGGTGCGATCTCGGTTGAGTAGCCGACTCCGAGGTCGACCACCAAACCCTTGTGCTGGTCGCCCGCGCCATAGCGAACCGAAGAGTTGAGGACAAGTCCATGGGACAGTGAGTGGTTGAAGAAGGCGCCGCCTTCGGCCGCAGCGTCCACATCGCCCATGCCACGCAAACTGCTCGCGCGGCTTTGTTTGCGCCCTCTGTCCACGGTCAATCGCAAGCCGTATTGATTCTGCGATGAGCCGGAGAAGTTGTAGCCGATGCCGTTGGTGACACCTGCAAACCAACCGTTGGCCCATTGATAGTCGAGCACCGGCAGCACCAGCGTCCGACGTTTGTCGGAGCCCTGGTACTCGTCCGTGAAGAAGACGGCCGTGCCCACGGTGCCTCCATCCTTCCCGGACGCCGTGCTCACCAGGCGCACCGTATCGAAGCCTTGGGCGAAGGTGTGCGGCGCTGCCAAAGCGAGGCCTGCGGCGAGGGTGACGGACTTGAGTCGTTTGTAAGCAAGGTCCATGTTGAACTCCAGAGTTGTGGGATTGAAAAGGGATTGGGCGGGCACGCCCGGGGCTGGCCGTCGATGGCAGCCATGGAACGAAGCGAGTCAGGTCGGCGCTTGAGCCAGGACCCAGCACGAATGGATGCCGTGACAGCGCGGCGTCGGAGGCGCCTGCAGCGCCTGCGCTCAAAGCAAGCGTGTTTCCTGGCTGACAAAGGCCGTTGCCTTGCCGCCGGAAGCCTCACACTTCAGCGTGTAGGCATAGCCCGCCTTCACCGATATCTCCAGCGTGGGACGAAACGTGGGTTTGGTCAGCGACTTCAAGCAGTACAGCTCGATGGCATGGACCCCGGGGTTCAGTCGAATCTCTCGCGGATAGTCGGTGAAGCCCTGCAAACCAAAACGCTTGACCACTGACGGGCCCGCTTCGGGCTTGTAGGAGTAGCCTGAAATCGTGGCGTGGTACTCGTCACCCAAGGGGCTGCCGTGATAGCTCTGGATGACTGCGATTTCGGACACCTCCTTTCGATCCCCGGCGTACTGTTGAGCAGGGGTCATGAATCCGCAGGAACAGAGCAACATGCTCAACGAGACGGCAGCAAATTGAAGAAGCGAATTGCGCATGAGGCTCTCTCTTGGTGAATTCAGATGG
>JANMVM010000454.1:0-47677 GCA_031392695.1 Rubrivivax sp. | reverse complement strand
TGGATTCGTTCGCCAGGCTAGGCGCAAACCACAGCGATACCTTCTGGTATCGCGAGGATTTGCAACGACGCATGGTGGACGAAGACGCGTTTTCATGTCTCGAAATCTGTGGGTTGGAGTACTAGTCGCTGGCGTTGCGGTCCATCGCGGCCTGGTGGCGCTGGATGAATTCCTGGTAGGTATCGATGCCGCGCAGCTGCAGCACGGTGTTGCGCACCGCGGCCTCGACCAGCACCGCCAGGTTGCGGCCGGCATCGACGGCGATCACGACCTTGCGCACCGGCAGCTCCAGGATGTCCTCGTACAGCGGCTCGTAGGGCAGGCGTTCGAAGTCGCGCTCCATCGTCTCCTTGCGCACCAGGTGCACGATGAGCTTGAGACGCATCTTGCGGCGCACCGCGGTCTCGCCGAAGATGGCCTTGATGTCGAGCAGGCCGATGCCGCGCACCTCGAGCAGGTTCTGCAGCAGCTCGGGGCAGCGGCCCTCGAGAGCGGTCTGGCCGGTGCGATAGATGTCCACCGCGTCGTCGGCCACCAGGCCGTGGCCGCGTGACACCAGCTCCAGGCCGAGTTCGCTCTTGCCCAGACCTGACTCTCCGGTGAGCAGGACGCCGAGGCCCAGGATGTCCATGAACACGCCATGGCGCGTGGTGCGGTCGGCGAAGTGCTGGCCGAGGTAGCCGCGCACGAGGTCGATGACGTGGCCGGCGGAATCCTGGGTCACGAAGAGCGGGATTTCGGCGCGGTCGCACATCGCCACCAGGCGGTCGGGCGGGGCCTGGCCGTCGGCGACGATGATCACCGGGGGCTCCAGGGTCACGATGCGCGAGATGCGGCGCTCCTGGGTTTCGGCGTCGGAGCGCGTGAGGTAGGCGACCTCGCGCCGGCCCACGATCTGCACCCGGTAGGGATGGATGTAGTTGAGGTAGCCCACCAGGTCGGCGGCCGAGCGCGCGTCGCGCACCGCGGCGTCGTCGAAGCGCCGCTCGGGGTGGGCGTGGCCGGCGATCCACTCCCAGTGCAAGGCTTCGCGGTGCGCCTCGAAGAGCGCTTCGGCGCTGATCGAGGTGGGTTTCATGGCGCAGCCGGCACGCTCAGGCGACCGACTTGAGCGGTTCCCAATCGGCAATCAGCTTGTGCACGCCGGCGGCATCGGATTCGGTCTTGAGGCGTTCACGCAACTCGCGGTCGGAGAGCATCTCTGCGATCTCCGACAGGATCTCGAGGTGGCGCTGGGTGGCCGCCTCGGGCACCAGCAGGAAGATCAGCAGCGCCACGGCTTCGTCGTCCGGGGCATCGAAGGGGATCGGCTGCAGCACGCGCAAAACCGCGGCGAGCGGGTTCTTCAGCCCTTTGATGCGGCCGTGCGGAATGGCCACGGCATGCCCCAGGCCCGTCGAGCCCAGGCGTTCGCGCGCAAACAGGTTGTCCGTGACGATGCCGCGGGCAATCGCATGCTGGTTCTCGAACAGCAGCCCGGCCTGTTCAAAGATACGCTTCTTGCTGGTCGCATCCACGTTGACCAGCACGTTGCTGGCAGGCAGGATGGCGGCGAGTCGGTTCATCGGACCATTTCTCTTCGCCTGCGCACGGTGGGCTACAGGGCGAACAAAGGTTTACTTCAAACAGTCATGATAGCAACCGCCCCAGGGGACCGGGCGCTCGCCCGCGCCCCGAAACAGGTGGTTGTGAGGCTTTTTGCGGCTCTGCGGCAACAGCCGCAACAGCCGCAACGGGCACAACGGGCGGTCCATGCAAAACGGCCCCGAAGGGCCGTGGGCGGCGGTGGCAGGCCGGTTACGGCGCCGAGACCGTCTGACGTTTGGGCGACGCGTGGTGGTGGTCCTGCAGGCGATCCTTGTGGCGCATCACTTGGCGGTCGAGCTTGTCCATCAACTGGTCAATCGCGGCATACAGGTCTTCGCTGGACTGTTCGACGAAGATGTCACGGCCCTTGACGTGCAGCGTGACCTCGGCCTTCTGCCTTCGCTCCTTCTCCTTCAGCTTTTCTACGGTCAGCAGTACGGTGACATCCACTACCTGATCAAAGTGCCGGGTCACACGTTCCAGCTTGGTGAGTACGTACTCTCTCAAGGCCGGGGTGACATCGAGGTGATGGCCGCTGATCGTCATGTTCATCACAACCTCCTTTGCGTGGGGGTAAAACGGCTGGCAGAAAGTCTGCCAGCCACGGGGGAAGCAGGTCAAAAGCGGATGGGGGGAAGGCGGGAAAGGCGCAAGAACTGGAAGTGCGGGCGGGTGCCAGGAGCAGCTGTGTTTGACCCAGTGTGCTCCTCTTGCCGACGCCTGACAAGCGGGCGACCGCAGGGCTTTCAGGGTCTCGGAGCGAAGCCATGCAAGGCGGCCGCGACCGCCTTGGTGGGCACGGGTTCGGCTTATGCTGAGGGTCACCATTGCCGCCTCCGTCGCCAGCCATGCCAACCGATCTGCTGATCCGCCAAGCCACCCTGACCGACGGCCGCCACGGCGTCGACCTGCTCGCCCAGGGCGGGCTCATCGCAGCCGTCGGGCCGGCGCTGCCGGTGCCGGCCGGGGCGCAGGTCATCGAAGCGGCCGGGGCGCTGCTCAGCCCGCCTTTCGTCGACGCCCATTTCCACCTCGACGCCACGCTCAGCCACGGCCTGCCGCGGGTCAATGCCAGCGGCACCCTGCTCGAGGGCATCGCGCTGTGGGGCGAGCTCAAGCCCCGGCTCACCGAAGAGGCCATCGCCGAGCGCGCGCTGCAGTACTGCGACTGGGCCGTGGCGCGCGGGCTGCTGGCCATCCGCTCGCACGTCGACGTGTGCGACGAGCGCCTGCTGGCCGTGCGCGCGCTGCTCGAGGTCAAACGCCGCGTCGCCCCGTACCTCGAGCTGCAGCTGGTGGCGTTTCCGCAGGACGGCCTGCTGCGCGCGCCCGGAGCGCTGGACCAGCTCAAGCGCGCACTCGACCTCGGCGTGGAGGTGGTGGGCGGCATCCCGCACTTCGAACGCACCATGGCCGAAGGTGCCGAGAGCGTGCGGCTGTTGTGCGAACTGGCGGCCGAGCGCGGCCTGGCAGTGGACATGCATTGCGACGAAAGCGATGACCCGCTGTCGCGCCACATCGAGACACTGGCCTGGCACGCCCGGCGCCTGGGCCTGGAGGGCCGCGTGACGGGCTCGCACCTGACGTCCATGCATTCGATGGACAACTACTACGTCAGCAAGCTGCTGCCGCTGATCGCCGAAGCCGGCGTGCACGCGGTGGCCAACCCGCTCATCAACATCACGCTGCAGGGCCGCCACGACACCTACCCCAAGCGCCGTGGCATGACGCGGGTGCCGGAGTTGATGGCTGCGGGCGTCAACGTGGGCTTCGGGCACGACTGCGTCATGGACCCCTGGTACCCGCTGGGCTCGGCCTGCATGCTGGAGGTGGCGGCGATGGGCTTGCACGTGGCGCAGATGACCTCGGTGCAGGGCCAACGCCAGTGCTTCGACGCGGTAACCGTGAACAATGCACGCATCCTCGGGCTGCAGGGCTACGGCCTGGAGCCGGGCTGCCGCGCCGACTTCGTGCTGCTGCAGGCCGGCTCACCGGCCGAAGCCATCCGCCTGCGTGCCCAGCGCCTGCTGGTGGTGCGCGGCGGCGCCATCGTGTCGCGCATGGCGCCGGCGGTGGCCGAGCTCACGCTGCCCGGTCGGCCCGCCCGCGTGGACTTCACGCGACAGCCCGGGCCTGCGGCTCAAGAGCGCCATCGCTAGAATGGCGCAACCCCAGGGACTAGAGCCTCGCTTGCAAAAAATGAAACTGCTTGGATCGTTGACCAGCCCCTATGTGCGCAAGGTGCGCATCGTGATGGCCGAGAAGAAACTCGACTGCCAGCTCGAGCTCGAGGACGTCTGGGGCCAGGACGACATCCTCAAGAGCAACCCGCTGGGCAAGGTGCCCTGTCTGGTGATGGAAGGCGGCGAAGCGGTCTTCGACTCGCGCGTCATCGTCGAGTACCTGGACACGCTGTCGCCCGTGGGCAAGCTCATTCCACCCACCGGCCGCGAGCGCATCGAGGTCCGCACCTGGGAGGCCCTGGCCGACGGGCTGCTCGACGCCAGCATCCTGGCGCGCCTGGAAGCCACCTGGAGCGGCCGCACGGCGGCACAGCGTTCGCAGGTCTGGATCGATCGCCAGATGAGCCGCGTGGCAGCCGTGCTCAAGTCCATGAGCCAAGGCCTGGGCGACAAACCCTGGAGCAGCGGCACCCATTTCACGCTCGCCGATGTGGCGGTAGGCTGCGCCCTGGGCTATCTGGACTTCCGCTTCGCGCACATCGACTGGCGTGCCGAGCATCCCAACCTGCACAAGCTGTCCGACAAGCTCGCCGCGCGGCCGAGCTTCATCGACACCGCGCCACCGGCCGCCTGAGCCGGATGCGGGCGGCGCGCGTTCAGGTGGTGCCCACCGCGGCCTGGAAACTGCCGCTCTGGGCCAGCGGCCAGTAGAGCTTGAAGACGTTGTGCGGCCATTCGCCGCGGCCTTCGATGGCGGCCATCAGCGAACCGGGTTTCGCGAACGACAGCTGGTTGGCCAGCAAGCGCACGTCGTTGTCGGCCATGCGCCGCACGATGTGCGCGGCCGTGATCTGGCGCGGGTGATCGAGCCCGGCGGCCTGCACCAGTTCCTTCAGGGCCTGCAGCGTGTTTTGATGGAAGCGCCAGACGCGCTCCATTTTCGTCGGCACCACCAGCGCCTGCTGGCGCTTGGGGTCCTGCGTCGTGACGCCCGTGGGGCAGTTGCCGGTGTGGCAGGCCTGGGCCTGGATGCAGCCGAGCGCGAACATGAAGCCCCGCGCAGCGTTGCACCAGTCGGCGCCCAGTGCCATGGCGCGGGCGATGTCGAAGGCGCTGACCACCTTGCCGGCGCAGCCGATGCGGATGCGCGAGCGCAGGCCCAGGCCGGTGAGCGTGTTGTGCACCAGCAGCAGGCCTTCCTGCAACGGCGCGCCGACGTGGTCGGTGAACTCCAGGGGCGCCGCGCCGGTGCCGCCTTCGCCGCCGTCGACAACGATGAAGTCGGGCAGGATGCCGGTCTCCAGCATCGCCTTGCAGATCGCGAACCACTCCCAGGGGTGGCCGACGCAGAGCTTGAAGCCGGTGGGTTTGCCGCCCGACAGGTGGCGCAGCCGGTCGATGAACTGCATCATTTCCACCGGCGTGCGGAAGGCGCCGTGGCTGGCCGGGCTGACGCAGTCCACGCCCACTGCGACACCGCGGGCCGACGCGATTTCGGGTGTCACCTTGGGCCCCGGCAGCACGCCGCCGTGGCCCGGTTTGGCGCCCTGGCTGAGCTTGATCTCGATCATCTTCACCTGCGGGTCGAGCGCGTTGGTGGTGAAGCGTTCTTCGCTGAAACTGCCGTCGTCGTTGCGGCAGCCGAAGTAGCCGGAGCCGATTTCCCAGATCAGGTCGCCGCCGTGCACGCGGTGATGCTGGCTGATCGAGCCTTCGCCGGTGTCGTGCGCGAAGTTGCCGCGCTTGGCGCCGCCGTTGAGCGCCAGGATGGCGTTCGCGCTCAGGGCGCCGAAGCTCATCGCCGAGATGTTGAACACGCTCGCGCTGTAGGGCTGCGTGCAGCTCGTGCCACCGTCGCCGATGGTGATGCGAAAGTCTGCACTGACCAGGTGCGTGGGGGCGATCGAGTGGTTGATCCACTCATAGCCGATGGCGTGCGTGTCCATCTGTGTGCCGAAGGGCCGCTTGTCGGCGTCGCCCTTCGCGCGCTGGTAGACCAGGCTGCGCTGCTGGCGCGAAAAGGGATGGGCTTCGCTGTCGCCTTCGAAGAAGTACTGGCGGATCTCGGGCCGGATGAACTCCAGCAGGAAGCGCAGGTGCCCGATCACCGGGTAGTTGCGCAGCACCGAATGGCGGCGCTGCCGGGTGTCGCGCCAGCCCAGGCCGACCAGGAACAGGCACAGCAACAAGGCGCCGCCACCGATGCCGAAGGCGATGAAGGTGAAGGCGCACAGCATCGCACCCAGGGCGCTCAGCAGCCAGGCCGTGTAACGCACCGGAAACTGGGCGTCCAGGCGGTGCAGCCATTCATGCATCGGAGCTTCCTTGTTGCAGCCGGTCGGGAGCTCATGGTATGCGTCGCCCGCGCCTGCTGCGGCTGCAAGTTAGCCCAGGAAACACCGCCAGTTCAGGCGCTCCCGGGTGTGTGCTGGGTGCGTGCTGGGTGTGCGCAGGGTGCGTGCTGGCGCCGCGGCAGGGGCGGCTGGCTATACTGCCCGCCTCACAGCGCCGATTTGTTCCGACTTGCGGGCGCTTTCAACAAATGCCGCTAAAAGGGGATACCGGCCCGGTGCCCGCCTTGTGCGGCGCCGGGCTTCGTCGTTCATGGTATCCATCGGTCTGGTCACGCCGCAGCAGATGCACTTCAGCGAGCCGCTGGCGCTCAAGAGTGGTGCCGTGCTGCGTGACTACACGCTGGCTTTCGAGACCTACGGCACGCTCAACGCCGAGCGCAGCAACGCCGTGCTGGTGTGCCACGCGCTCAACGCCAGCCACCACGTGGCAGGCACCCACGCCGATGGCAGCGTGGGCTGGTGGGACAACCTCGTCGGCCCCGGCAAGCCGCTGGACACCCATCGCTTCTTCGTCATCGGCGTCAACAACCCGGGCTCGTGCTTCGGCTCCACCGGCCCGGTGCAGGTCAACCCGGCAACGGGCGCAGTCTACGGTGCCGACTTCCCGGTGGTGACGGTGGAGGACTGGGTCGAGGCGCAGGCGCGGCTGGTGCAGCGGCTGGGCATCGAACAGCTCGCGGCGGTGCTCGGCGGCAGCCTGGGCGGCATGCAGGCGCTGGCCTGGACGCTGCAACACCCGGCGCGCGTGCGCCACTGCATTGCGGTGGCCACGGCGCCCAACCTGAGCGCGCAGAACATCGCCTTCAACGAGGTGGCGCGGCGCGCCATCGTGACCGACCCCGACTTCCACGGCGGCCACTATCTCGCCCACGGCACGGTGCCCAAGCGCGGCCTGCGCGTGGCGCGCATGATCGGTCACATCACCTACCTGAGCGACGACGCGATGGAGGCCAAGTTCGGCCGCGAACTCAAGGCCGGTGCGCTGGGCTACACGACCCAGGACATCGAGTTTCAGATCGAGAGCTACCTGCGCCACCAGGGCGACAAGTTCAGCGAGTACTTCGACGCCAACACCTACTTGCTGATCACGCGGGCGCTCGACTACTTCGACCCCGCGCTGGCCCACGGCAGCAGCCTGGCGCGGGCCTTTGCGGCGGCGCGCGAGCAGCGCTTCCTGCTCGACAGCTTCAGCACCGACTGGCGCTTCTCGCCGGCGCGCTCGCGCGAGATCGTCAAGGCCCTGGTCGACAACCGCATCGCGGTCAGCTATGCAGAGATCGATGCACCCCACGGACACGACGCCTTCCTGCTTGACGACCCCCGCTATCACGCGGTGATGCGGGCCTACTTCGACCAGGTGGGTGCCGCGTCATGAGCGCCGCACGGCCGCTCCGAAGCGCTCATCCCGCAGCGCATCGCGCGAAGGGTAGACCGATGAGCGCCGCACGGCCGCTCAGAAGGCGCTCGATCCGCCTTGGATGGACGACGCACCGCGACTCGGGGGCAAAGTGAGCGAGCGAAAAGACCTCGAACTCATCGCCGGCCTGGTGCCCGAAGGCAGCCGCGTGCTCGACCTGGGCTGCGGCAACGGCGAGATGCTGGCCTGGCTGCAGCAGCACAAGGGCTGCAGCGGCTACGGCATCGAGATCGCCGATGCCAACGTGCATGCCTGCGTGCAGCGCGGCATCAACGTCATCCAGCTCAACCTCGAAGACGGGCTGGCGCTGTTCGACGACGCCAGCTTCGACGTCGTGCTGCAGGTCGACACGCTGCAGCACCTGCGCAACACCGAACGCATGCTCAAGGAAACCGCGCGCGTGGGCCGCATCGGCATCGTCGCCTTCCCCAACTTCGCGCACTGGCCCAACCGGCTGCACGTGCTCACCGGCCGCATGCCGGTGACGCGCGCGCTGCCCTACCAGTGGTACGACACGCCCAACATCCGCGTCGGCACTTTTGCCGACTTCGAGGTGCTGGCCGGCAAGTGCGGGCTGGCCGTCAGCGACAGCTTCGGGCTGCAGGCGGGACAGGTGGTGCGGCGCTGGCCGAACCTGCGCGCCAGTGTCGCGGTGTTCCGCTTCGAGCAGCGCTGAAGCCACCTTGCCTGGCCGGGGTCGCTCGCTCAGGCGGCGGGCAGGTCGAGGCTGAAGGTCGACCCCACCCCCAGGCGGCTGCTCACGGTGATGGTGCCGCTCATGGCTTCGGCCAGTTGGCGGCTGAGCGCCAGCCCGAGGCCCGTTCCCGCCACCGGGCCGTGCTCGGCACCCAGGCGGTCGAAGGGCTTGAACAGGCGCGCTTGCTGCGCTGCGTCGAGGCCCGATGCGCTGTCGGCCACCTGCAGCTCGATCCGGCCTTCGCGCTGCAGCATCGACACCCGCACCCAGCCGCCGGGGCGGTTGTACTTGACGGCGTTGGACAGCAAGTTGCTGACGACCTGCTTGAGCCGCTTGCGGTCGGCCAGCACCTGGCAGGCAGCGCCCGGGGGCAGCTCGTCGAAGAGCGTGACTTGCTGCGAAGCTGCCGTGGTGGCGAGCATGGCCCAGGCCTCTTCGACCACGGCGCGCAGCGTCACCGGTGTGCAGCAGACGGTGCGCAAGCCGGTCTGCGCGCTGCTCAGCTCCAGCACATCGTCGACCAGCGACAAGAGGTGCGCGCCGCTGGCCAGCACCTGTCGGATCCACTCGAGCTGGCGCGCGCCGGCGCCCGGACTGAGCTCCAGCAACTGCGCAAAGCCGAGGATCGCGTTGAGCGGCGTGCGCAGCTCGTGGCTGACGCGCGACAGCAACTGCGACTTGGCCAGGTCGGCGGCGGCGGCGCGGTCGCGCTCGTGGCGCAGCGCATCGGCTTGCCTGTCGGCGGTGATGTCGGTGTGGGTGCCGATCATGCGCAGCGCGGCGCCCTGGCCGTCGCGGCTGATGACGATGCCGCGCGACAGGATCCACTTCCACTGCCCGTCCTTGCAGCGCACGCGGTGTTCGTTGACGAAGCTGCTGGTGCGGCCCTGCAGGTGCGCCTGGCGGTCGCTGCGCAGGCGCCCCAGGTCGTCGGGATGGGTCAGCGCGTCGAGCGCGCCCGCGCGGTCGGGCAACTCATGGGCGTCGTAGCCGTAGAGGGCGCGGCACTGGGGGCTGAAGACTTCGACATCGTCCTGCACGTGCCAGTCCCAGACGCCGTCGCCGGCGCTTTCGAGTGCGCGCTTCCAGAGCTGGCTGTTCTGCTGCAGCGCAGCCTCGGCTTCCTTGCGCGCCGAGATGTCGAAGACCATGCCGACGCGCACCTCGTGGCCGTCTTCGGTCGGCGCCGCAGCGCTCACCGCGTGCACCCACTTGACCTGGCCGTTGAGCAGCTGCATGCGGTACTCCAGCTGCAGCGGCGTGCGCGTGCGCGCCGCCGCGGCCGTGGCGGCGTCGATGAGTGGGCGGTCCTCGACATGGCGCAGCCGGTGCATGAGCATGCCGTCGCGCAGCACCTCGTCGGGGTCGAGGCCGAGCAGCGCGCGCACGCCCGGGCTCACGAAGGTGGCGCGCCGCTGGCCACCGGGCAGGATGACGACGCGGTAGACCATGCCCGGCACCAGGTCGACGATCTGGCGCAACTCGTCCTGGCTGCGCGCCAGCGCCTGACGCGCGGCGACGCGCTCGGTGATCTCCTCGACCGTGCCTTCGTAGTACAGCATGCGGCCCTGGGCGTCGCGCACGGCGTGGGCGTTCTCGCTGACCCAGATGCGTTCGCGCGTCTGGTAGCGCCAGACTTCGGACTCGAAGCCGGCGAGGTGCCCGTCACGCTCGAGCAGGCGCATGAACTGCGCGCGCCGGCTCGGGTCGACATACCAGCGTCGGGCGATGTCCACCAGGGTGGCCACCTGGTCCTGCTCCGAGGCGAATCCGTTGAGCCGCACGAGCGCCGGGTTGGCGCGCAGCTGGCGGCCTTCGGGGGTCGAGCGATAGGCACCGATGGGCAGAAATTCGAACAGCGACGAGAAGTCGTCGTCGGGCTCGCCTCGGGTTGCCGGCCCGTTCACTGCGCTCTCAGTCCAGCGTGACTTCGGTGTGCACGGTGCCCGCACGGTCGGCGGTGGCGGCGAGCGCAATCGCGGTGCCGCGCGGGCCGCGCACCACCCATTCGGCCACCGCGCGGTCGCCGGTGACATCGCGGCTGGGCAGGAAGGCCTGCAGCGACGACTTCGGCGCGTGGCCTTCGAGGTGCGCGCCTTCGATGCGCTCCTTGCCCGTCACCAGGCTCACGCCCGGCGGCAGATGGATGTTGAACACCGTGCCGCGCACGGTCTTGCGTTCGAGTGCGCGCTGGGTCACGTAGGCCGGCAGGTAGCCGCTGTTGGCGACCGCGAAGCGCACGCGCCAGGTGTCGTCGCCCAGCGCCCGCACCTCGGCGCGCAGCACCTCGAGCCGGGGCAACGACAGGCCGATCTGCATCAGCCAGGCCGGGAAGCGCGCGGCCTCGCGTTCGCGCAGGTGTGGCGGCGGGTTGCGCCAGTAGTTCATGCGGTCCCAGCCGCCGAACTCGACCATGCCCAGCTGCGGGTGGCGGTAGGCATACCAGTCGACGTGGGCCTGGCCGGCGCACTGCTCGTCGCTCCACTTCAGCAGCTTGACGTCGTCTTCGATCGGGTGGTCGCGGTACCACTCGATCCACTTGTAGTCGGTGATGCCGGCTTCCTTGTTGGGTGACCAGATCTCCACCGTCCAGAACAGGGCGCCCAGGTTCTCGTAGACCCAATCCTGGGTGCCGGTGATGTGCTTCTTGGGGTGGTACTTGAAGTCGTGCCAGCTGCTGATCGCCGGGTAGCCCGTCAGGCGTGCGCCGTGCTCGGACAGGCGCTTGATCATCCACAGGTCTTCGGGCGTCATGTCGTCGTCGCTGTTCGTGCCCATGGGCCGCAGGATGACGCCGCTGTGGGTGTGAAAGCTGACCGCCGCGCCGATGTTGGGGTGCTCGGTGATGAAGGCCACCATCGCCCGCACCTCGGGTTCGCTGGTCGGGTAGGGGCCGGCGCCGACCTGTTCGAAATCCTGCCGCCAGTAGGCCGGGAAGTTGCGGTTGAGGTCCAGGCCTTCGCGGTCGGGGTTGACGCTGATCCTGAAGCCGTCGAAGTTCTTCAGCGTGCCTTCGGGGATTACGCGGTAGTACTGGCCGCCGATCTCGCCGGGCTCGCGCGCGACCATCAGGCGCGGTTCCGAGGGGTGCTTCTTGTAGGTGCCGTGCGGATCGGGGATGCGCATGCTGAGCATGCGGCCGTCGCCGTCGACGTCCTCGATGGTCAGGCCGTCCACCGGCGCCTCGTCGAATGGGTAGGGCCGCGTCGACGAGCGGATGTGGCGCGGCTTGTCGGCCAGCGCCAGTTCGGCGCCGTCGGGGTTCAGGCGCGGCACGATGTAGATCACCCGCGTGTCCAGCAGGTGGCAGGTCGGGGTGTCGCCGGCCTCATAGCCCGACACCAGCTGGTGCAGCCAGTACAGGCAGGCGGTGCTGGCCGTGAGCTCGGCGGCGTGGATGTTGCCGTCGATCCAGAGCGCGGGCTTGTCGGTGTCGGTGCCGGTGGCCTGGTTGGTGAGCGCCAGCAGCCAGATGTCGCGGCCTTCGAAGCTCTTGCCGATCGAGCGCAGGCTCACCAGCCGGGGCGCGGCGGCAGCGTAGTCCTGCAGCAGGCGGGTGAGTTCGGGGTAGCGGTAGAACTGGTCGAAGCGCGGAACGGGGATGGCAGGCATGTCTATGCTTTGGTCTTGGATGGTCTGAATGCTACCCGTGCCCACCTGGCATCTCGTTACTCATTGACCCTTGAAGAGCGCCTGGAAGTGGCGCGACACGGGCCGCGATACGGGCCGCAATATAGGCAGCGATACGGGCAGCGATACGGGCAGCGATACGGGCCGCCCGCGCAGCGTCAGGTGCAGGTTGCCTTCGTCGACGCACACCGCGGCGGCGATGTGGCGGTGGTTGACGATCACCGAGCGGTGCACCTGCTCAGCGAGCTAGGAGCGTTGGCACCAGGCGCGCTTGCAGCCGCAGCACCGTCTGCGCCAGGCGTGCAGGCTCCACGGGCTTGGGCCGGTAGTCCACCGCGCCGGCATCGAAGGCCGCCAGGGCCCGGTTGCCGCGGGCCCTGGGCCGTGGCAAAGACGATCTGAGCCTGGCTGCGGATGCGGCGCGCGACGTCGATGCCACGGAGTCCCGGCATGCGGGTGTCGAGGAAGCAGACCTCGGATTCGTGCTCCACGAAGGCGTCCCAGGCGGCGACGTCCATCTCTTCGGCCGCGAAGGCGCGCTTCGAGCCGGGGTACCCGAGTCGGCTCCTGTCGATCCGTTGATGGGCCATGAAACGCCGTGCAGGAGCGACTTCGGCCGCGTCACCCAACCCTGCGGCAGGCGGTCGGCAGGCGGTCGGCCGGCCGCTGGATCAGGCGCTGCAGAGGCCGGCAGCCACCGTGCGACCGCCCACCAGCACTCGCATCTCGCCCGGCGCCAGGGCCTGCCAGGCTTCGCCCTGGGTCAGCGGTGCGGTGGCCACCAGGGCCACGCGGTCCAGCGGCGTGGTGTGGGTGGCGAAGTCGATGCTCAGGTCTTCGTCGGCCAGCGTGGCGCTGCCGAAGGGGTGGGCGCGTTCGAGCACGTGCAGCTGCGTCGAGCAGTGGGCCCACAGCGCCTGGCCGTTGCTCAGCAGCAGGTTGAAGCTGCCGTGGCGCGCCGGCCGGGGCAGCAACTCGCGCAGCGTGCAGCTCAGTTCTTCGACCGTGGGCACGCCGGCGTGGGCCTTGGCCAGCTCCTGCATGAGCCAGCAGAAGGCGTGTTCGCTGTCGGTGGCGCCCACCGGGCGAAAGGCGCCGTGCAGCACGGGTGCGAAGCCCTTGAGGTCGCCGTTGTGCGCGAACACCCAGTAGCGGCCCCACAGTTCGCGCACGAAGGGGTGGGTGTTCTCCAGCGCCACCACGCCCTGCGTGGCCTTGCGGATGTGGGCGATGACGTTGTCGCTCTTGATCGGGTAGCGCTTGACGAGCTCGGCCACCGGGCTCGTGCGCGCGCCGTGGTGGTCGATGAAGTGGCGCAGGCCGCGGTCTTCGAAGAAGGCGATGCCGAAGCCGTCCTTGTGCTCGTGGGCGCGCGTGGCCAGGCCGGCAAAGCTGAACATCACGTCGGTGGGCGTGTTGGCGTTCATGCCCAGCAGCTGGCACATGGCTGGGCTGCCGCGCTGCCGGCTTCAGCGGCTTTGCTGGGCGCTGGCGATGCGCAGGTTGGGCTCGGGCACGCAGTCCAGGCTGTTGAGGCCGAAGTTGATGGGCGAGAAGTTGCAGGGTGCCGCCGACATGGCGTCGACCAGCGTGGTGCCGGTGATGACGGTGCCGAAGGCCGAGTAGCCGGGGTTGGCGGCGCTGCCGTCGCCGTCGAGGAAGATGTTGGCCACGACGTTGAAGAAGAACTCCGAGGTCGCCGAGTTGACGTCACCGCGCGCCATGCCCACGGTGTAGCGCAGGTGGGACAGCGCGCGCTCCAGCGGGATCGGCGCGTTGACGGGCTTGGGCAGAGGGAATCGCGTGGCGCTGCTGATTGGTGCGTTGTAGCCGCCGCCCTGGACCACGAAGTCACCGCCCGCGGCGGTGCGGCCGTTGCGATGAAACGCGGTGTTGTTGTAGAAGCCGCTCTTCACGTAGGCCAGGAAGTTGTCCACCGTCTGGGGCGCCAGGTCGGGCCGCAGCTCGATGACCAGCGTGCCCGAGACCGCGGCGCCGTTGGTGACGATCATCGTCACCTCGGGCCGGTTGACGGTGAAGGGCACGGTGGCCGCGGTGAGGCCGCCGCCGGCCACCGTGACGCTCAAGTTGCCGGTGGCCCCCGACACCGTGCAGGTGTAGTAGGCGGTGGTGGCGCTGCTGATGTTCGGCGCCGTGGTGCTGCGCGCGAAATTGCGGCAGCCGCTCGACGTCAGCGTCAGGGCCTGGTCGAGGTTGCTGCCGACCAGCGTGATGAGCAGCGTCTCGCTGTAGCGGGCGTTGCTGGCGGCCGAGGCCGTGACCAGCGGCGGCTGACTGCCCGCGTCGCTGCTGCTGCCGCCGCCGCAGGCGGCGAGCAGGGTGGCGAGCAGGGTGGCGGTGCCGAGGGCGAGCGCCCGAGTCTGGAGGGGTTTCATCGACGGGCCTTTCGGGGCAGAAGGGGCAGAAGGGGCGGGATCGGCCACCCCGGGTCACTCGAACATCAGGCGCGTCAGGCCGCGCCAGCTGAACAGCCGGCCCGGGTTCTGCGTCTCTTCGAGCATGCCGGACATACGGCGCAGGATACGCGGGCTCTTGCGCGCCCGCCACACCACGAGGTCGGCGATCCAGGGGTGGTTGTTGACGTTGCTGGCGGTCTCGTACATGTCGAAGCGCGGCTTCAGCGCGGCCAGCGAGGCCTCGTAGCCGCGGCGCACGGCCGCGTCCGCGCTGTGGCGGCCTTCGAGGATGGCTTCGGCGGCCAGGATGCCGGTTTCCATCGCCTTGCCGATGCCTTCGCCGCTGAAGGCATAGGTGCTGCCCACGGCTTCGCCGGTGGCCAGCAGGCCAGGACGCGACCAGCGCGAACCCACCATCGAGCAACGCAGCGGCGCGCCCTTGAGATCGCCTTGCAGCGCGCCCGTGGCCATCAGTTCGCGCGCCGGCGTGTAGACCTCGCAGAAGGCGTCGAACATGCCGCGCAGGTTGACGTCCTGCATGCGGCCCTTGCCGTTAGCCTGCCGGATGTGACTGCCGGTGAGGCCGGCGCCGATGTTGAAGAGGCCGCCCGGCGCCGGAAAAATCCAGCCATAGCCGCCGCGCAGGCGCGGGTGCCAGACGATCTGCAGCTGCCGGATGTGCGGCACCAGGGCGTCGTTCTTGACGTAGCCGCGCAGCGCCACGCCGCTCGGGGTGTGGCGATCGCACAGGCCGGCTGCGGTGAGCGCCTGCGGCAGTGCGCCCGTGGCCAGCACGACCCAGCGTGCCGTGACGTCCCTGACTGCGCCGCCGGCCTTGACGCGCGCGCCCACCACTTGCTCGCCGTCGAGCAGTGGGGATTCGAAGCGCACCGGCGTGACGAGGCGGGCGCCGGCGCGCCCGGCGGCGCGCACGAGCACGTGGTCGAGCACCTTGCGCGGCAGCACCGACAGCGAGCCCGGCACGTCGACGAAGCCCCCGCGCGGCCCCACGCAACGCACGTGCTGCACGCGTTGGGCGAGCGCGGCCACCTCGTCGTAGACCCCCAGCCGGCGCAACGCGGCATGGCTGTCGGGGATCAGGCCGTCGCCGCAGACCTTGTCGCGCGGGAAGTCGTGCTGGTCCACCAGCACCACGTCCAGGCCACCGGTGGCGAGCTTTTGCGCGCAGGCGCTGCCGGCCGGGCCGGCGCCGATGACGAGCACGTCGCAGCGCGCGGGCAGCGGCAAAGGGGTGGCGTCGGAGATGGCATTCATCAGACGCTGGATTGTAGGCAGCGCACCACCCTTGACCCGGCTCAAACCAAGGTGCCCGACGAAGGCGCACCATGACTGGCAACCAAGGGAAACCTGCCATGAAACACCTGACCGCCGGCCAGCGCGCCTTGCTGCAGACCGACCTGGCGCAGCGCCTGAAGCAACTCGATGGCCGTCTGGCGGCCCACCACGGCGGCCTGAGCCGGGCCGAACACGCCCGCGAAGTGCTGGAGCAGGACGGCGACGACGCGCCGCAGCGCGAAGGCGAGCGTGAGATCGACCAGGCCTTGTCGGATCTGGAAACGCAGGAGCTCGGCGCCGTCAGCCTGGCCCTGGCCCGCATCGAATCCGGCCACTACGGCCGCTGTGCCGACTGCGATGCCGACATCCCCTTCGATCGCCTCAAGGCCGAGCCCTGGGCGCTGCGCTGCGTGGCCTGCGAGACAAGGCACGAAACCGCGCCCCATCACCGCACTATTTGATTGACTTGCAAAGGCAAACCCGATGACGCTCTTTCACGCCGTGGTCTGGATCGACCACCAAAACGCCCAGGTGTTGCAGTTCGACACCGAGCATGTGCAGGCCAGCAAGGTGCAGGCCCACACCCACCACACTGCGCAGCACGGCAGCGCGGTGCGCACCCAGCATGAGTTCTTCGGCCACGTCTGCGATGCGCTGGTCGGCATCCCCGAGGTGCTGGCGCTGGGCCCGCGCACGGGCTTGAACGACTTCGAGCACTACGTCAAGAAGCATCGCCCCGAGCTGGCGGTGCACATCCTGGCCTACGAAGTGGTGGACCACCCCAGCGAAAAGCAGCTGGTGGCCCAGGCGCGCAAGGTCTTCCTCAAGGTCGACCGCATGGCGGGGCGGCCGGTGCCGAGTTGAGCCGACGCTGAACGCATCGCGACCGCGAACCTGGGCGCTGCCCAGGGTCTGGCTCGATGCGGCGGGCTTCAGGCGCGACGGGACTTGACCTTCAACCGCCACGCATGCAGCAGCGGCTCGGTGTAGCCGCTGGGCTGCTCACGGCCCTTGAACACCAGGTCCAGCGCGGCGCGGTAGGCGAAGCTCGTGTCCCAGTGGCCGGCCATCGGCCGGTACAGCGCATCGCCCGCGTTCTGCCCGTCGACCACCGCGGCCATGCGCTCAAAGCTCTCGTGCACCTGCTCGGCGCTGATGACGCCGTGGTGCAGCCAGTTGGCGATGTGCTGGCTGCTGATGCGCAGCGTGGCGCGGTCTTCCATCAGGCCGACGTTGTGGATGTCGGGCACCTTGCTGCAGCCCACGCCCTGGTCGACCCAGCGCACGACGTAGCCGAGGATGCCCTGCACGTTGTTGTCCAGCTCCTGCTGGCGCTCGGTGGCGGACCAGGCGACCGTGGCCACCACCGGCACCGTTAGCAGGCCCGTGAGCAGCGCTTCACGCTCGCTCTCGGCGTCGATCTGCTCCAGACCCTGCTGCACCGCGGCCACGTCGACCTGGTGGTAGTGCAGCGCGTGCAGCGTGGCGGCGGTGGGGCTCGGCACCCAGGCCGTGTTGGCGCCGGCCCGGGGGTGGCCGATCTTCTGCTCCAGCATCGCCGCCATCAGGTCGGGCATGGCCCACATGCCCTTGCCGATTTGCGCCTTGCCGCGCAGGCCGCATTGCAGGCCGACGAGCACGTTGCTGCGTTCGTAGGCGGCGATCCATTCGCTGCTCTTCATGTCGCCCTTGCGGCGCATCGCGCCGGCCAGCATGGCGGTGTGCATCTCGTCGCCGGTGCGGTCCAGGAAGCCGGTGTTGATGAAGGCCACGCGGCTGGCCGCGGCGGCGATGCAGGCCTTGAGGTTGACGCTGGTGCGACGCTCCTCGTCCATGATGCCCAGCTTGACGGTACTGTCGGGCAGGCCCAGCAGTTGCTCGACGCGGCCGAACAGCTCGGCCGCGAAGGCCACCTCGGTGGGCCCGTGCATCTTGGGCTTGACGATGTAGACGCTGCCGCTGCGGCTGTTGACGATGCCCTGCTCGCCATGGCGCTGCAGGTCGTGCAGCGCGATGGTGGTGGTGACCACGGCGTCGAGGATGCCTTCGGGGATTTCCCTGGGTGCGTCGGACGGGCCCCACAGCACGGCCGGGTTCGTCATCAGGTGGCCCACGTTGCGCAGGAACATGAGGCTGCGGCCGTGCAGCACCAGCTCGCCCTGACCGCTGGGTGCGTGGTAGCGGCGATCGGGGTTCAGGCCCCGTTGGAAGGTCTTGCCGCCCTTGCTCACGGCTTCGGTCAGCGTGCCCTTGAGGATGCCGAGCCAGTTGCGGTAGCCGACGATCTTGTCCTCGGCATCCACCGCGGCCACCGAGTCCTCGAGGTCGAGGATGGTCGACAGCGCTGACTCCAGCACCAGGTCGCTGACGCCGGCGGCATCGGCCTTGCCGATGGCGGCCGTGCGGTCGATGCGGATGTCGATGTGCAGGCCGTGGTGGCGCAGCAGCACCGACTGCGGCGCCGCGGCGTCGCCCTGGAAGCCCACCAGTGCGGCCGGGTCCAGCAGGCCGACGACGGGGCCACCGGCCAGCGTGACCAGCAGCCGGCCACCGTCGATGCGGTAGTTGGTGCTGTCGGCATGGCTGCCGCCTGCGCCGTGATTTGCCAGCGGCACCGCCTGGTCGAGGAAGCGGCGCGCATAGGCGATGACCTTGGCGCCCCGCAGCGGGTTGTAGGCGCCGGCGCGCCCGGCGCCGCCGTCCTCGGCAATCGCATCGGTGCCGTACAGGGCGTCGTAGAGGCTGCCCCAGCGCGCGTTGGCGGCGTTGAGGGCGTAGCGCGCGTTGAGGATCGGCACCACCAGCTGCGGCCCGGCCTGCAGCGCCAGCTCCGCGTCGACGTTGGCGGTGGTGGCCTGCACGCGCGCCGGCGGTGTCTGCAGGTAGCCGATGCGCTGCAGGAAGGCGCGGTAGGCGGCCATGCCGGCGCCTGTGGAATTGCCTGCGGCAATGGGGCCGGGGTGCGCGCGGTGCCAGGCGTCGAGTTCGGATTGCAGGCGGTCACGCTCGGCCAGCAACGCCGCGTTGCGTGGTGCCAGGTCGCGCACGATGGTGTCGAAGCCGGCCCAGAAGGCCGCCGGCACGATGCCGGTACCGGGCAGGACTTCGTCGTCGATGAAGCGCAGCAGGGCGCTGTCGACTTGCAGGCTGTGAAGGGCGGTGCGCATGGTGTCGGCTCTTGGAGTGTCAGGAAGGGACGGCAAAGTGGTCCAGCACATCGCGCAGGCTGCGCCCGGTGTGCGTGGGCTCGGTGCCCAGCTGTTCGGCCGGCGCGCCGGTGCGGTTGATCCACAGCGTGGTGTAGCCGAACCAGGTGGCGCCCACGGCGTCCCAGGCGTTGCTGCTCACGAACAGGATCTCGCGCGCCGGCAGGCCCAGGGTGGCGGGGCCCAGCGCGTAGGCCGCGGGGTCGGTCTTGTAGCGGCGCACCGGGTGCACGCTGATGACGTGCTGCAGCAGCTCGGCAAAGCCGGCGCTCTTGACGGCCACGCCCAGCATGTCGGGGTCGCCGTTGCTCAGGATGCCGGCGCTCACGCCACGGCGCTTGAGTTCGGCCAGCACGGCGTGGTTTTCTGCAAAGGCGCTGAGGTGGCGGTACTGGTTCATCAGCCGCTCTTCGGTGGCGGCTGGCAGATCGAGGTTCAGGCGCGCTGCCGCGTAGCGCAGGCCGGCGCGCGTGAGCTCCCAGAACGGGCGGTAGTGGTCGCTGCCGCCGGGGCCGCCGGTGCTGCTCATCGAGACCAGACGCGTGTACTCGATCTGCTTGTCGCGCCAGATCAGCGACAGCCGCTCGCCCTGGCCCGGGTACAGCTGCTCGGCCAGCAGTGCCACGCTGTGGACATCGAACAGCGTGCCGTAGGCGTCGAAGAGCACGGCGCGAATTTTCATGGCCTGAATCTATTCGATGCGCGTGGCAGCATTAAGTGCGCAAATTGCGTTGGATTTGTGCGTTCCGTATGCATAATTGAAAGCCATGGACCGGCTCAAGCAGATCGAGTCATTCGCCGCAGTGGCCACCAAGGGTAGCCTGACTGCAGCCGCGCGCGCTGAAGGGGTGGCGCCCGCGGTCATCGGCCGGCGCATCGACGCGCTGGAAGAGCGGCTGGGCGTGAAGCTGCTGGTGCGCACCACGCGCCGCATCACGCTGACCCACGAAGGCAGCGCTTTCCTCGAGGATTGCCAGCGCCTGCTCGCCGATCTGGCCAACGCCGAGGCCAGCGTGTCCGAAGGCGGCGTCAAGGCCAGCGGCCATCTGCGCATCACCGCGCCGGCGGGTTTCGGGCGCCGCCACGTGGCGCCGCTGGTGCCGGCCTTCACGGCGCAGCACCCCGAAGTGAGCTTGAGCCTGAACCTCAGCGACCGCGTGGTCGACATCGTCAACGAAGGCTTCGATTGCGCCGTGCGCGTGGGCGATCTGCCCGACAGCAGCCTGGTGAGCGTGCGCCTGGCCGACAACCGGCGCCTGTGCGTGGCGGCGCCGGCCTACCTGCAGCGTGCCGGCGTGCCGGCCACGCCGGCCGAGCTGATGCGCCACCAGTGCCTGACGCTCAGCTCCGACGCCAGCCAGACGCGCGGCTGGGCTTTCCGGGTCGACGGCGAACCCATCCACCTGCGTCCCAGCGGCCGCCTGGACTGCAGCGACGGCCAAGTGCTGCACGAGTGGTGCCTGCGCGGCCTGGGGCTGGCCTGGCGCAGTACCTGGGAGGTCGAGAGCGATGTCGCCGCCGGCCGCCTGCAGCTCGTGCTGGAGGAGTTCGCCGCGCCGCCCAATGGCATCTACGCCGTGTTTCCGCAGCGCAAGCACCTGCCGCTGCGGGTGCGGCTGTGGATCGACTTCATCAAGCACAGCTACGGCGACCCGAAGTACTGGTCTGGCAGTGCGGGGCACTGAGGCAGTCAAGGTATGAGACACGCCCGCCGGCTCAGCCGCGCTGCCGGCAGGCTTCAAAGAAAAAGGGACGCCGAGGCGTCCCATTTTCGTGGCCTGGGGGCAGGCCTACTTCTTGGCGCCGGCGTCGGCCATGCACTTCTTGATGTGGCTGTTCTTGGCCGCGCCGGCCAGCTTCTTGTCGGTGGCCGACTTCTCGCAGGCCGGGCTGGCACCGCCGGCGTCCTTAGCGGCTGCACCGCCGGCGTCTTTCTCGCACTTCTTGACGAAGCTTGTCTTGGCCGCGCCGGCCAGCTTCTTCTCGGCCGCCTTGGCGTCGCAGTCGGCGTTGGCAGCGAAGGCTGAGCTGGCAAACAGGCCCAGCGTGGCAACGGCGATCGTGATCAAGGTGTTCTTCATGGGGTCGGGCTCCTCGTGTGATGGGGAAGACAGGTTGGCAGTTGCGCCGTCGTCGATTGCATCAGACACCACGACGCTCGGCTACCCGTAAACGCACGGGGGTGGGCGAGCGATGACCGGCGGGATCGGCAGCATCGGCCGCATCGGCAGCATCGGCAGCATCGGCTTCAGCGGCTTCAGCGACCGAACGGCGCTGCAGCTCCCGACTAAAGGCTACGTTTGCCCTGCACAGTGGCTTCCTGGGCTGCATGCAGCCGCCGCACCAGCACGCGAATGAAGGCCTTGTCGAAGAGGTAGCGCGTGGGCAGTGACAGGCGCTCCAGGCTGTCGGGCGTGAAGGACACGGTCGTCGCCGGCTGCGACACCAGGATGTCCACGGTGTGCACGCGCAGCGCCGGGTTGGGCGCGAGGTAGGCCATCTCGCCCACCGAACTGCCAGCACCCAGTGAGGCCACGGCGCGGCCCTCGCGGTAGACCTCGACCTGGCCCTGCGTGACGATGTGAAAGCTGTTGCCTTCCTCGCCCTTGCGGTACAGCGCCTGGCCGTAGCTGTGGCGATGCCAGGCGGCGCGGTGCACCACCTCCCACAGCTCGACGTCGCCGAAGTCGGCAAAGAACTCCAGCGAGCGCAGCAGCGTGAAGCGCTCGGAGTCCAGCACCTCCTGCAGCGATCCGCGCACCTGCGGCACCTGCGCGCTGAGCTGCGACAGCGCCAGCGCGAATTCGTCCCAGGTGGCCGGGCGCAGGTCGCGGTCCTTGCTCAGGCTGCGCTCGATCAGGGCCTGCAGAGCCTCGGGCACGCCGTCGCGCAGCGTGGCCAGCGGCGGCGGCGTGCCGTGGTAGATCTGGTGCATGATGGCCTGCTGCTGCACGGCATCGAAGGGCGGGCGGCCGGCCACCAGGTGGTAGAGCACGGCGGCCAGCGAATAGATGTCGGCGCGGCTGTCGAGCACGTCGCCGTCGAGTTGCTCGGGCGACATGTAGGCCAGGCTTCCCACGCGGTAGACCTGGGTCTGCTCCGAGCCGAGGTTGAAGACGCTGCCGAAGTCGGTGACCTTGAGCTCGCCGATGCGGTCGCCGTCCAGCGTGACCAGCAGATTGGCGGGCTTGACGTCGCGGTGGATGAGCCCCTGGCGAAAGCAGTAGCCCAGCGCCATCGCGCACTTGAAGCCGATTTCGACGATCTGCGACAGCGGCAGCAGCTTGTCGGCGCGGCAGTAGCGGCGCAAGGTCACGCCGGCCACGTACTCCATCACCAGGTAGGGGGCGTCGGCGTCGGCCACTGCGTCCAGGATCTGCACCACGTTCGGGTGCTGCAGCTTGCCCACCAGCGCCGCCTCGGCAGCGAAGAAGCGCTGCTGGAAGTGCGACTCGCGCGTATCGGCCAGCAGGCCCTGGCGCACGCGCTTGATGGCCACGTCCTGGTTGCGAAAGGGGTCGTGCGCCAGGAAGACCTCGCTCGTGGCGCCTTCGCCGATCTTGGTCTTGACAACGTACTTGCCGATCCGAGCGGGCAGGGCAAGGTTGGGCGCCGCAGGAGCAGGAGCAGGAGCAGGAGGGAAACGGGTGGGCGTTGGCATGGGAGCAAGGGTGGATCCGGCGATCCTCGCCTGCTCTGCAAGGCCGCAAGGGCCGGAACAGACGCTCAAACGACAGCCATCTCGGGGCGGCCCGAGGTGCAAAAGTAGAATCAGCCCATGATCCAAGCGAAGCAAGAGTTGCGGCAGGCGCTGCAGGCGGCGCTGGCGCAACTGGCCGGTGAGGCGGGTGCGCCGGTACCGGTGGCTGCCTTCGAGTCACCCAAGCAGGCCAGCCATGGTGACCTGGCCGTCACCAGCGCCATGCAGTTGGCGCGGCCGCTCAAGCAGAACCCGCGCGAACTGGCTGACCGACTGGTCCAGGTGCTGCGCATGCAGCCGGCCGTGCTGCGCTGGGTGCAGGCGCTCGAGATCGCCGGCCCCGGCTTCATCAACCTGCGCCTGGCGCCTGCGGCCAGGCAGGCCGTGGTGGCCGAGGTGCTGGACGCCGGCGCAAGCTTCGGCCAGCAGCCGCCGAATGGCCAAAAGGTGATGGTGGAGTTCGTCTCCGCCAACCCCACGGGCCCGCTGCACGTGGGCCATGGCCGCAATGCGGCCCTGGGGGACTGCATCTGCAGCCTGCTGCAGAGCCAGGGCGCCGAAGTCCTGCGCGAGTTCTATTACAACGACGCCGGGGTGCAGATCGCCAACCTCGGACTGTCGGTGCAGCGGCGCTTGCAGGGCTTCAAGCCTGGCGAAGCGGGCTGGCCCGAGCAGGCCTACAACGGCGACTACATCGCCGACATCGCGGCCGACTTTGCCGCCCGCAAAACCGTGCATGCCGATGACCGCGAATTCACGGCCGGCGGCGACGTCGAGGACCTGAACAACATCACGCAGTTTGCGGTGGCCTTCCTGCGCCACGAACAGGACATCGACCTGCAGGCCTTTGGCGTCCGCTTCGACCACTACTTTCTCGAGAGCAGCCTGTACAGCAGCGGTCGTGTCGAAGACACCGTGAAGCGCCTGGTGGCCTCGGGCAAGACCTTCGAGGAAGGCGGCGCACTCTGGCTGCGCACCACCGACTACGGTGACGACAAGGACCGTGTCATGCGCAAGCAGGACGGCACCTACACCTACTTCGTGCCCGACGTGGCTTATCACGCGGCCAAGTTCGAGCGCGGCTATGCCAAGGTCATCAACGTGCAAGGTACCGACCACCACGGCACGGTGGCCCGCGTGCGCGCCGGGCTGCAGGCGCTCGATCGGGGCATTCCGGCGGGCTATCCCGATTACGTGCTCTACAAGATGATCGCGGTGATGAAGGGCGGGCAGGAGGTCAAGATGTCCAAGCGGGCCGGCACCTCGGTATCGGTGCGCGACCTCATCGAATGGACGAGCCGCGACGCGGTGCGCTTCTTTCTCATCAGCCGCAAGGCCGATACCGAGTTCACCTTCGACGTCGACCTGGCTTTGAAGGCCAACGACGAGAACCCGGTGTTCTACGTGCAGTATGCGCACGCCCGCATCTGCTCGGTGCTGACGGCCTATGGCGGCGCGCGCGACTTCGCCCATACCGAACTGACGCTGCTGGTGGCGCCCAGCGAAGCGGCGCTGATGCTCAAGCTGGCCGAGTACCCCGAGATGCTGACCCGTGCCGCTGCCGAGCTGGCGCCGCACGACGTCGCCTTCTACCTGCGCGACCTCGCCGCTGCCTTCCACACCTATTACGCCAGCGAGCGGTTCCTGGTCGATGACGCGGCCCTGTCCCGCGCCCGTATGGCGCTGCTTTCGGCCACGGCCCGGGTGCTGCGCAACGCGCTGGCGCTGCTGGGCGTGTCAGCGCCTGAATCCATGAATCGTGACATCAACCCGGGAGTGGCTGCGGCCACAGAGGTGAGCGCATGACACGCCAGCGCGGTGGTTTTGCCATGGGCCTGGTGGCGGGCTTGTTGATCGGCCTGGCGCTGGCACTCGGCGTGGCCCTCTACATCACCAAGGCGCCGATGCCTTTCGTGAACAAGGTTCCGCAGCGCACGGCCGAGCAAGACAGTGCCGAGACCGAGCGCAACCGCAACTGGGATCCCAATGCCGCCCTGGGCGGCAAGACCGCGGCGCGAGCGGCCAGCGCCGCGGCTGCAGCTGTGGTCGGCGCTGCAGCGCCCGAGGCACCGGCGGTCGTACCCCCGGTGGGCCTGCCGGCCCTGCCGCCGGCCGTGGCGCCCCCGGTGGCCGCTGTCCGGTCGCCCGCCAGGGACCCGGCCGCGATCCTGGCGGGTGAGGCTGCGGCCGCGGACCGGTCCACCGGAGTGGCTGCAGAACCGTTTGTCTATTTCGTACAGGCCGGGGCCTTCACGCGCAACGAAGACGCCGAGCAACAAAAGGCCAAGCTGGCGCTCATCGGGCAGGGTGCCAAGGTCACCGAGCGGGAGCAGGCCGGTCGCACGGTCTACCGCGTGCGGCTGGGTCCTTTCCCGGCGCGGGCGAACGCCGACACCTTGCAGCTCAAACTGCAGGAGCAGGGGATCGAAGCGCAGATCGTGCGCGTCGAAAAGCCTTGACGGCGCATTCAGGAACTCGCCTCGCTGGCTTGACTCCACTGCTGACAGTTCTCCAATCTGAAAGGAATTCCATGCAACGGCGCGACTTTTCCCGACAACTGGCAGGCGCGGGCCTGGGCCTGGCCGTCAGCGGCCTGGCGCAGGCCCAGGGCGCACCCAAGGAAGGGACTCACTATGTGCGCCTGTCCACGCCCGCCCCAGTAACCCTGCCCAGCCCCGACAAGAAGATCGAGGTGGTGGAGTTCTTCTGGTACGGCTGCCCGCACTGCTACGCCTTCGAGCCGACGCTGGAAGCCTGGGTCAAGAAGCTGCCGGCCGATGTGAGCTTCCGTCAGGTTCCGGTGGGCTTCATGGCGCCGCACCAGATGCACCAGCGGCTGTTCTACGCGCTCGAAGAAATGGGCCAGCTTGCGGCGATGCACCGCAAGGTTTTCAACGCCATCCACCAGCAGAACAAGCGCCTGAGCTCGGAATCCGAGATCGAGGCTTTTGCCACCGCCAGTGGCATCGACGGCGCGAAGTTGGGCGAGGCGATGAAGTCCTTCGGCGTCAGCACCAAGGCCAACCGTGCCAAGCAGTTGGCAGATGCCTACAAGATCGACGGCGTGCCGGCGCTCGGCATCAATGGGCGCTTTTACACTTCGGCCTCGCTGTCGGGCAGCCATGAGCGCGCGGTGTCGGTGGCGGATTTCCTCATCCAGCTGTCGCGCACCAAGGCCTGACCCTGGTGCGCGCCAAGGGCCGCCCCCGCATCCGCGGCCGGCCTGGCGATCCAGCGGCGCGCTGCCGCGCCCCGGCAGCGCCGCCTTCCGCGGCTTGATTTCACGCTCCCGTCCGCTGACGGCGTGGATGTTGTGGCTATACTGCCCTGCAACTTTCATGCCGATCTAATGCGCCTGGTGCTTCGCCCCGCCGTTTTGCCCGTGTTTCTAGCCGCCGCCAGCCTGCTGTGGGCGCAGCCGAGCGAGGCAGAAAAGGCCGACCGCAGCAAGCCCATGGTCGTGGAAGCCGATCGCGATGGTGTCCTCGACCTGCAACGCCAGGTTCTGGTTTACACGGGTAACGTCGTCATCTCCCAGGGCAGCATGGTGCTGCGCGCCGAGCGCGTGGAGATGCGCACCACCAGCGACGGCTACCGCGCTGCCAGCGCCTTGGGCAGCGCCGCCAAGCCGGCCAACTGGCGCCAACGCCGCGATGGTGTCGACGAGACCGTCGAAGGCAGCGCCGAGCGCATCGAATTCGACGGCCGCGCCGACACGCTCAGGTTCCTCGGCAATGGCGCCGTGCGGCGCCTGCGCAGCGGCACGGTCGCCGACGAGATCACCGGTGCCAGCATCGTCTGGGACAACACGTCCGAAGTCTTCAAGGTCGAAGGGGGCGCGGCCACCCCCGCCAACCCCACCGGCCGGGTGCGCGCCGTGCTCGCGCCACGCGTCGAAGCGCCCGCCTCGGCGCCGGCCACCGCGCCGCTGACGCCCAGCCGCGCGCTCGGGGAGCGGCGCTGATGGACATGGCCGCCGTGTCGGTCAGCCGCCTCGAAGCCGAGCATCTGCGCAAGAGCTACGGCGCCCGCGTCGTGGTCAAGGACGTGCATCTCGCGGTGGCCGCAGGCGAGGTGGTGGGCCTGCTGGGCCCCAACGGCGCCGGCAAGACGACCACCTTCTACATGGTGGTGGGGCTGGTGCGGGCCGACGAAGGCGAGATCCGCATCGACGGCCGGGCCGTGCAGAACCTGCCCATCCACCGGCGTTCCAGGCTCGGGCTGTCCTACCTGCCTCAAGAGGCTTCGATCTTCCGCAAGCTCACGGTGCAGGAAAACATCCGCGCCGTGCTGGAGCTGCAGATCGATGCCGCCGGCCGCCCGTTCAAGGCGTCGCAGATCAACCAGCTTCTGGACAAACTGCTGCAGGATCTGTCGATCGAGAAGCTGCGCGATTCACCGGCCCCGGCGCTGTCGGGCGGCGAGCGGCGGCGCGTGGAGATCGCGCGCGCACTGGCCACGCAGCCCCGCTTCATCCTGCTCGACGAACCCTTTGCCGGCGTCGACCCGATCGCGGTGATCGAGATCCAGCGCATCATCGGTTTCCTGCGCGCGCGCGGCATCGGCGTCCTCATCACCGACCACAACGTGCGCGAGACGCTGGGTATCTGCGACCGCGCCTACATCATCAGTGAAGGCAGCGTGCTGGCCGAAGGCACGCCGCAAGAGATCGTGGCCAACGCCGAGGTGCGCAAGGTGTACCTCGGCGAGCACTTCAAGATGTGACATGCAAGCCCCTGGCCTGTCACTGCGCACCCGCACCGCCTGCCTGGGAGGCTCGAGCCTCCCGCGGGGTGGTCCGGCAGGAGGCCGCTGGACGTGAAACCGTCGCTGCAGGTCCGCCTGTCCCAGCACCTGGCGCTGACGCCGCAGTTGCAGCAGTCCATCCGCTTGCTGCAGCTGTCTACGCTTGAGCTACACCAGGAAGTCGGGCAGATGCTCGACCAGAACCCTTTCCTCGAAGCCGACGACGACGCGCCGGCCACGCCCTTCGAGACGCCGCCCGAGCGCCAGGCCGCCGATCGCGTGGCCGAAGTCGAGGTGCCCGACACCCCCGACGCTGGCGAAGCCACCCCCGAACTGCGCGCCGACGAGTTCGGCACCACCGGGCGCGAAGACTGGGAAAACGGCACCGAATCCGACGACTTCGACGGTATCCGCGAAACGCCCACCGGTGCCGCACCCACCGGCGAAGGCGACGACGGCGACGGCCAGGAGCGCCGCGGCAGCGCGGAGTCGCTGCAGGACCATCTGCGCAGCCAGCTGGTGGGCATGCGGCTGAGCGCCGAGGATCACGCGGCGATCGAAGTGCTGATCGAATCGCTCGACGGCGACGGCTACCTCGCCGACACGCTGCAAGACATCGCCGAGCGCTTGGCCGCCATGCTCGGCATCGCGGGCGCCGAGGCGCGCGAGTCGCTGGACGAGAAGCTGCAGTGCGCGCTGCGCTGGCTGCAAAGCATGGACCCGCCGGGCGTGGGCGCGAGCTCGCTGGGCGAGTGCCTGGTGCTGCAGCTCAAGGCCACACCGCGCTGCCCCGAGCGCCAAGTGGCGATCCGCATTTGCGAACAGTACCTCGAGCTGCTGGCCAAGCGCGACATGAAGCGCCTGACCGCCCTGACCGGGGCCGATGAAGAGACGGTGCGCCACGCGCAGGGCCTGATTCGCGCCTGCGAGCCCAAGCCCGGGCGGCCCTTCTCGCCCGCCGAGGGCAACGTCATCGTGCCCGACGTCATCGTGCGCAAGAACGGCCGCGGCATCAGCGTCGTGCTCAACCCTGACGTCATGCCCAAGCTGCGCATCAACGACATCTATGCCCAGGCAGCGCGCGGCCTGCGCGGCGCTTCGGCCAACCCCGGCATGTCCTCGCGGCTGCAGGAGGCGCGCTGGTTTGTGAAGAACATCCAGCAGCGCTTCGACACCATCCTGCGCGTGAGCAAGGCCATCGTGGAGCGGCAGAGGGGCTTCTTCACGCACGGCGCCATCGCCATGAAGCCGCTCGTGCTGCGTGAGATCGCCGATGAACTGGGCCTGCACGAAAGCACGATCTCGCGCGTCACCACGGCCAAGTACATGGCCACGCCGCAGGGCACCTTCGAGCTCAAGTACTTCTTCGGCAGTTCGCTCAACACCGACGCCGGCGGCAACGCCTCGAGCACCGCGGTGCGCGCGCTGATCCGGCAGCTCGTGGGTGCCGAGGACGGCAGCAAGCCGCTGTCGGACAACCAGCTCAGCGCGATGCTCGAAGAGCAGGGCATCCAGGTCGCACGTCGCACGGTGGCCAAGTACCGTGAGGCGCTGAAGATCGCGCCGGCGGGGCTGAGGAAAGGCCTGTGACGGCGCTTTTTCTGCCCTGCGCCGGCGGCGTCGAGTCGCTGCTCGCCGCCGAGGTGTTGCGCATCACCGGTGTGGCCGCCGAGACCACGCGCGGCGGCGTCTGGGTCGAAGGCGACGAGCGCATGGCGATGCAGCTCAACCTCGAAAGCCGCCTCGCCACGCGCGTGCTGTGGCCGCTGATCGACGGACCTTACGGCGACGAACATGATCTCTACGACCTGGCCCGCCGCGTCGCCTGGGACCACTGGATCACGCCCGAACAGACGCTGCGCGTCGACGTCGCGGCGCAGCGCAGCCCGCTGCAGAGCCTGAACTTCACTGCGCTGCGCATCAAGGACGCGGTGTGCGACACGCTGCGCGAGACCGCGGGTGCGCGCCCGAGCGTGGACACCCACCGGCCCGACCTGCCGATTGCTCTCTTCGTCGGCTCCGAGCACGCCACGCTCTACGTCGACACCTCGGGCGAGCCGCTGTTCAAGCGCGGCTGGCGCGAGGACACGGGCGAGGCGCCGCTGAAGGAAACGCTGGCCGCGGCGCTGCTCGCCGCCGCCGGCTGGCAGGGCAGGGCCGAAGACGGCCCGCTGCTCGACCCCTGCTGCGGCGCCGGCACGATCGTCATCGAAGCGGCGCAGATCGCCTGCGGCATTGCGCCGGGCAGCCTGCGCCACTTCGCCTTCGAGCGGCTGCTGCCCTTCAAGCCCTTCGCCGCGGCCTGGCGCGATCTGCAGCGCCAGGCCCAGTCGCGTGTGCACGCCAGCGCGGTGCCGCTGTTTGCCGGCGACGTGAGTTTTCGCATGACCGACTTCGCGACCCGCAACGCCGAGCGCGCCGGCGTGCGCGCGGCGATCGAGTTCAAGACCGCCGACGCCCTGCAACGCCTGCCGCCGCTGGCCACTGGCACGATCCTCATGAACCCGCCCTACGGCGAGCGCATCGGCGCCAAGGGCCAGGGTTCGGGCGGCGAGCAGCGCGCCTCGCGCGAGGACTTTGAGGGTGGTGGCACGCCGGCGGAGTTCTTCGGCAAGCTGGCCAGCCACTGGAAGCGCCAGTACGCCGGCTGGACGGCCTGGCTGCTGAGCCCCGAGATGAAGCTGCCCACGCTCATGCGGCTCAAGGAATCGCGCCGCGTGCCGCTGTTCAACGGCGCCATCGAGTGCCGGCTGTTCCGCTTCGACATGACCGCCGGCGCCGGCCCGGGCGGGCGCGCCGCGCGCGCGCCGGGCGAACTACCGCAACAGGGTTAGCGCTGCGATGCGGCGGTCGATGTCGGCCAGCATCGCGTTGTAGGCCGGCGCGCCGACGCCGCCGAAGCGGCGCAGGAACTCGGGCTCGGCCATGAATTCCGGCAGGTCCTCGGTGCGCGGCAGCAGCTCGCTGTCCAGCACGCCATGCGCCAGCCGATCCTGCAACTGCTGCGGGGCCAGCACGGCCAGTTCACCAAAGCGCGTGCCCGCCCGGTTGGCGGCCATGTCGTTGAAGCTGAAGCCGCTGCCGCCGCGTGAGTCGGCCACTTCCTTGTGCAGGCCGATGGCCCTGGACAGCGGCGTCGTGCCTTCCGAGGCCAGCGTTGCCGAGACCAGGAAGTGCAGCGGCGAATCGGTGCGCCCTGCCAGCAACAGCCTCATCGGCCGCGGCCGCGGCCAGCCGCGCGCGGCCGCCGCCACCGAGCCCACGGTGCGGCCGTTGGCCTGCAGCGTCAGCACCACCAGCGCGGCGCGGTTCTCGATCGCCGCGTCACCGCCAGCGGCCGTGCGCTGGCGCGCCAGCTCGAACAGCGGGCCCAGCAGCGCGGCCATCGGCACCTCGAAGCCCTGGCGCGGCTGAGTCGACAGCTCGACCAGCCGGTCGGAATAGGCGTGCAGCCGCTGCACCTCGTCGGCCGACAGCAGGCCGTTGACCAGGCGCCCGATGCTGTCGGGCTGCCAGGCGTAGGTGACCAGCATCTGCTGCGGCGTGAAGCGCACGCGCCGCACCACCTCGGCCGCCAGGTTCAGCTCGGCGCCCAACCCGGCGCGCGCTACCAGGTGCAGCGCCACCCGCTCGGCCAGCCAGGCCGGCAGCGGCAGGCGGCCGACGCGCAAGCTGTCCAGAACGGGCAGACCGCCGGTCTCTTCGAGATGCAGTTCCAGGTTCAGCCAGCGCCCGAACGGGTTGGCCGGCGCTCGGCTGCTGAGTTGCAGCGTGGCCTGGCCGCGCTGCAGACTGACGCGGCTGCTGCCCTGCAGCCAGCGGTGCGCACCGTGGCTGAGCAGCACCTCGAGGTCGCGCTCGCGCACGAGCGCCGAGCTCACCACCCCCGGCAGCGCCTGGCGCGGATCGTGGGTGCGCAGCAGCGACAGCGCGCGCGCCACGTCCTCGTGATCGACGTCCGCGCCGCCGACCGCTGTCGGCTCGGCCTGCAGCATGGCCGCCAGGGCCGCCAGCACGACGACGAAGAAGAGCACCAGGACCAGCGCCAGACGGCGCCACAGAGTTCTCATGCCCCCGAGTCTGCCAGCAGCGGCGCTGCGCCGCCGTCGCACCCGCGCAGGAGCCCCTGCGCGGGGCATAATTTGGCATCGCTCTGACGGAGAGACGCCTTGGACCAGAGTCACCCTCGGTGACCGTCCATTCCGGGCCGCCTGCTTGCCAGGCGGTGCAGGGATGAGACGGATCCACCCCCGCAGCATCCCAGCCGCCGGCGCCCGAGCGCGCCGGCCCCGCCCCTCCGGAGAGACCGCATGCTCAACGTCTTCACGCTGGCCAACGGCCGCTTGTTCCAGGAAGAGATCGAAAGCCTGGAAGCGCTGGCTCATGTCCAGCCCGTGTGGGTCGACCTCGAGAATCCGAGCGCGGACGAGACGCGCTGGGTCGAGACGCGGTTTGCGCTGAGCATCCCCAAGGATGCGGTCGACGACGACCTCGAGGAATCGGCCCGCTTCTACGAAGAGGACAACGGCGAGCTGCACATCCGCTCCGACTTCCTGGTCGACACCGGCGACGGCCACCGCAGCGCGAGCAGCGAGCCGGCGCGCAACGTGCGCGTGGCCTTCATCCTGCTCAACAACGTGCTGTTCTCGATCCACGCCGAGGACCTGCCGGTGTTCCGGCTGCTGCGCCTGCGCGCGCGGCGCATCCCGGCGCTGATCGAAGACGCCAAGGACGTGCTGCTCAAGCTCTACGACGCCGACGCCGAGTACTCCGCCGACGCGCTCGAGGGCATCTACGACAACCTCGAGAAGGTCAGCGCGCGCGTGCTCACGCAGGACGTCAACGACCAGGCCGCCGGCGCCGCGCTGACCGCGATCGCCAAGGAGGAAGACTTGAACGGCCGCATCCGCCGCAACGTCATGGACACGCGCCGTGCGCTGAGCTTCATGATGCGCAGCCGCATGCTCAATGCCGAGCAGTTCGAAGAGGCGCGGCAGATCCTGCGCGACATCGATTCGCTGGATTCGCACACCGCGTTCCTGTTCGACAAGATCAACTTCCTGATGGCCGCCACGGTCGGCTTCATCAACATCAACCAGAACAAGATCATCAAGATCTTCTCGGTGGCCAGCGTGGCGCTGCTGCCACCCACGCTCATCGCCAGCATCTACGGCATGAACTTCAAGTTCATGCCCGAACTCGACTGGGCCGCCGGCTACCCCTTTGCGCTGGGCCTGATGGCGGCTTCGGTGGCCGCGCCCTTCATCTACTTCCGCCGCAAGGGATGGTTGCGCTAGTCGTTACTTCCTGCCCGGAAGTCACCCCCTGAACGGATGGCTCAAGCGGTGTGATCGTGTAACCTGATCGCGGTCGGGGTGAGCGAGGCTTCGCGCCCGGACGCTCACCAAAAGGACGATCACCGTGACCACGCCCATCACCGCCCGCCGCCTCCTGCAAGCGATGCTGTTTTCTGCCGGCACCCTGGCTGCCCAGGGTGCGCTGGCCCAGTTCAGCATGGTGCCTACGCCCCAGTGCAAGACCCCGGTGGCGGCTTCGGGCCAGGACGTGGAACAGGAGTTCCGCATCGACGCCGCGCGCCATCTCTACGCCTGCTTCCCGATGCGCGTCTACCGCGGCAAGCTGCCGCCGCTGCTGTATGGCGTGATGATGGTCGAGACCGAGCTCGACAGCACCGGCAACGTCGTCAACATCAACGTCATCCGCCGGCCCGCCGCCGATGAAGTGGCGCCGTGGATCATCGCGCTGGTCAAGCGGGCGGGCCCGTTCCCGGCACCGGCCAAGATGGCCGGCGGCACCGTGAAGTACACAGAAACTTACTTCGTCGACAAGTCGGGCCTGTTCCAGGCCTTCTCTCTCACCGAAGGGCAGCGCTGAGGCTTTCAGCCCCTGGCGCGTTGTTTGAGCCAGCGCATCAGCGCGCCCAGCACCGGAAGCTTTTCGTACAGCTCTTCGGCCGCGTCCCAATAGTCGCGGTGCTCGGTGATGCGGCCGTCGGCGGCCAGCCGCAAGTGTGAGCCGCCGTGGATGACCTGCTCGTCGCGGTTGAAGCGCTTCATGCGGAACATGAAGTCCCAGCTCAGGAAGCACTGCCGGCCCTGCACGACGACGTCGCGGATCACGAATCGGGGCCCGTCGAGCGAACTGAACATGTGCTCGAAGACGCGCTCGATGGCGGTCACGCCCTGGACCGCGTTGAACGGGTCCTTGAAGTGGGCGTCGGTGGTGTAGATCTCGGCCAGCCGCGGCAGGTCCTGCGGCGAGAGCTGTTCGAACAGCGTCACGATGCGCTGCACGGCGGGGTCGGTGGGCGCCGCCATCACAGGCCGGTGGAGCGGCGCACGGCCGCGAAGTAGGCGCCGTAGCCCAGGTGCCGCAACGCCTTGAGCCAGAGCGTGAAGCGCTTGGGAAAGTGGATCTCGAAGTCGCCGCGCCGCCAGCCGCGCAGGATCTGCTGCGCTGCTTCGTCGGGGCTGATGAGTGCTGGCATCTTGAAGGCATTCTGCGCCGTCAGCGGGGTCTCCACGAAGCCCGGGTTGATGAGCGAGACGCCCACCCCCAGCGGCGCCATGTCCAGGTGCAGCGTCTCAGCCAGGTTGATGAGCGCGGCCTTCGTCGGCCCGTAGGCCAGCGACTGCGGCAGTCCGCGGTAGCCGGCGACGCTGGAAACCAGGCTGATGTGCCCGCAGCCCCGGCCCTGGTCGCCGCAGCGGGCCTGCGCCAGCATCTGCGGCAGCACGGCGTCGAGCATGACGAGCGCGCCGACGTAGTTGACCTGCACGTGCTGTTCGGCCACCTCGAGGTCGAAGTCGCTGACGCGCATGGCGCGGTAGGTCCCGGCGCAATACATCGCCAGGTCGATGCGGCCGTGCACGCGCACGATGTGCGCCGCGGCGTCGCGCATGGCCTGGCGGTCGGTGGCGTCCAGAGCCAGGGCGTCGCTGCGCGGGTGTTCGGCCACGAAGGCCTCGAGTGCCGCGCGGTTGCGCGCCGAGACGATCACGCGCGCGCCCCGGCCGTGCAGCCGTGCCGCGGTGGCGCGGCCGATGCCGGTGGAAGCGCCGACCAGCCACACGGTGCGGCCGGCCCAGCTGTCGATGGGGGGGTTGAGGGACATGCTGCGGCTGCTACTTCCTGGTGAAGGACAGGGTCACTTCACCCAGGCGAATGCCGAACTTGCTCATCACCGCCTTGTTGAGCATGACCTGCCCGTCCATGAGGTACATCCAGTCGTCGAACTGCACCTCGTAGACCTTGCCGTCGACCGGCAGCGCCAGCGTGTAGCGCCAGTTCAGCGCGTTGCCGGCAGCGCGGCCTTCGGCCACGCCCAACACGTCGTCGGCGCGACCGGTCCAGCGGCCCTGGCCTTCGTCGGTGAGGCGCCAGACGCGGCGCTCGGTGCTGCCGTCGCTGTAGCTGAAGC
This sequence comes from Rubrivivax sp., assembly GCA_031392695.1. GTDB lineage: Bacteria > Pseudomonadota > Gammaproteobacteria > Burkholderiales > Burkholderiaceae_C > Rubrivivax. The sequence goes on along the minus strand of JANMVM010000454.1, from coordinate 13,003 downwards.
GCTCGTCCAGCGTGCCCTGACTGCCCTGCCAGGTACCGGTCATCTGCACGGTGAAGCGGCGTGCCACCTTGCCCGAGCGGTCGGTGAACAGACCGTGCGCCGTGAGCTCGCCGCTGAAGTAGGACTTCAAGTCGAGCACGGGCTTTTCGGCGGCGTAGTCCCCCGGGCTGGGCGAAGCGCAGCCCAGCACCAAGGCGGCGCCAGACAGCAGGGCAGGCAGGACGAAGCGGCGTTTCATGATCGGACTTCCTTGCGGACCCACAGGGTCCAGAGCAGCGTGGCTGCGATGAGCTTCAGGGCACACGGCAACAAGCCGTAGGCGAGAGTCAGGGCGGTGAGGGCGGCAGGGCTGCGGCTGCCCGGTGCGTAGCCCAGTGCACCCAGCAGCGGCAGCGCCAGGCCGGCGGCCAGCGCCAGGTTGAGCTTGGTGGCGAAGTTCCACCAGCCGAAGTAGGCACCTTCGAGGCGCTGGCCATGCCCGGCACGCTGGATCACGCCGGCCAGCAAGGCGCCAGGCAGCGTCAGGTCGGCCCCCAGAGCCAGGCCGCTGCCGACGCAGACGGCGACATAGGCCGCCACATCGCCCTCGTCCAGCAGCGCCGCCCAGGCAAAGGTGGCGATCGCCAGGCCCATGCCCAGCAGCCAGGTGCGGGCCAGGCCCCAGCGCGCCACGCCGTGCACCCACAGCGGCATGCTCAAGGCGCCGGCGGCAAAGTAGCTGGCCAGGAACAGCGGCTCCCAGGCCTGCGCCTGCAGGCGGTCGCGGATGAAGAACAGCACCAGCGTCGCCGGCACGGCGCTGGCCACGCCATTGACGAGGTAGATGGCCAGCAGGCGCCGAAAGGGCGGCGTGGCCAGCGGTGCCGTCAGGCTCGGTGGCGAGGCCGCCGGCTCGCCGATGCGCGCGCGCGGTGCGCGCCACAGCAGCACCACGCCGATCAGCAAGGCCAGCGCAAACACCGCGCTGGCCACCGACAGCCCGGCCAGCGAGGGCAGCACGCTGGCCACCAACACGCCCACCAGCGCCAGGCCTTCGCGCCACGACACGATGCGCGCGCGCTGGCCTTCGTCGCCGCCCAGCCGCGCGCCCCAGGCCTGGTGCAGCACGGTCAGCACGCTGTAGCCGAGGTAGGTCACGCCGAGCAGCGCGGCGCACCACACCAGCAGGTGGGCGCCGGCCTGGGCAGGCGGGAAGAAGAGACCGCGAAAGCCGAGCGCCAGCACCGCGGCGGCCACCGCCGCCACCACCAGCAGCCTGCTGGCGCGCCGCGTAAAGAGACCATCCACCCAGCGGCCGATGAGCGGGTCGGCGACGGCGTCGAAGAGGCGCGCGCCCAGCAGCAGCAGGCCCAGCGTGGCCAGCGGGATGCCGAACTCGCTGGCGTAGTGGTTGGGCAGCACGACATACAGCGGCAGCGCCACGAAGGCCAGCGGCAGGCCCAGCGAGCCGTAGCTCAGGCCCTGGGCCCAGCCGCCCTGCCATGCCGGCGCCGCGGCCACCGCGCTCACGGCGACTTGCCGAGCAGCGCGTTGCGCAGCGAGGGCTCGGAAGTCTGGGGTGAGAGCCAGATGGCAAAGAACCGGCGCGCGAATTCCGGGTCGCGCACGTCACCCTTGAGACGACCGTTGATGAAGAAGCGCGCACCCATCCCCGGCACGTTGAAGCCGGTGATGCGGTCGCCGGCCTGCACGTCGGGGAAGATTTTCTGCATCGCCGCCAGCCAGCGCTGGCCGACGGAGGGATCGATCTCGCCCTGGCGTTGCATCTCGGACAGCGAGCGCTCGGCGATCTGGAGGCCGTCCAGGCCGCGCGCGTACACCAGCTCGAGCGCCAGCGCCAGCGACGCGGTTGCCCCGTCGGTGCCGACCGTTGCCGAGGCCACCCACAGCCGCGCGTCGTAGACACGCAGCCCGAGGAAGCGCAGCCGGCCGCTGCCTTGCAGCCGCGCGTCCGGGAGTTCGGCCGCCACCTCGCCAGGCGGCGACGGCGCCGCGGTCTGCGCCTCGGCGGCCCGGTCGCCGACCCAGGCTGCGCCGCCGACCAGCATGGACACGATCAGCAGCTGCCTGCGGCTCAGCATGGGCCGGGCTCAGCGGGGTTGCGCAGCGTGAACTGCACGACGTTGGTGTTGCCGGTGACGAAGGCGACTTCGCAGTAGGCCAGGTAGAACTCCCAGATGCGCATGAAGCGGGTGTCGAAGCCGAGTTGCCGCACCTGACCGTCGCGGCTGAGAAACTGCAGCCGCCAGCGGCGCAGCGTCTCGGCGTAGTCCTGGCCGAAGGCCAGCTCGTTGACCACCTCCAGCCCGGCCTTGCGCGCCTGCGTCTTGAACTCGGCGCTGCTGGGCAACAGGCCGCCCGGGAAGATGTACTGCTGGATGAAGTCCGTGCTCCGAACATAACGGTCAAAGAGATCATCCCGAATGGTGATCGACTGGATGCATGCCAGCCCGCCGGGCTTGAGCTTGCTGCGCAGCGTGGCGAAGAAGCTGTCCCAGTACTCGCGTCCCACGGCCTCGAACATCTCGATCGAGGCGATGGCGTCGAAGGCATCGTCGCTGATGTCGCGGTAGTCCTGCAGCCGCAATTCGGCCCGGCCTGCCACGCCGGCGCGTTGCAGGCGTTCTTGCGCATAGGCCAGTTGTTCGGTGGACAGCGTCACGCCGGTGACCCGGGCTCCGAACTCGGCTGCCGCCGTCTCTGCCAGCGCGCCCCAGCCGCAGCCGATCTCCAGCACGCGCTGGCCTGGCTGCACCTCGCACTCGCGCAGCGCGCGCCGCACCTTGGCGAACTGGGCCTGCGACATGGGCTGGCCCGTGTCACCCGCGAAAAGCGCGCTCGAGTAGTTCATCGTCTCGTCCAGCCACTGCTGGTAGAACGAATTGCCGATGTCGTAGTGGGCGTGAATGTTCTTCTTGCTGCCCTGGCGGGAGTTGCGGTTGAGCAGGTGCTTGAGGCGGTAGGCCAGCGAGCCCCACCAGGTGCCGTAGATGATCTTCTCCACCGCTTCGCGGTTGGCGATGAAGAGCTTGAGCAGCGCCACCAGGTCGGGACTCGTCCAGTGGCCGTCGATCCAGCTTTCGGCAAAGCCGATGTCGCCGCTCTTGAGCGCGGCGCTGCACACCGCCCAGTCGTGCAGTCGCATCGCGGCGCGGGGCTCCGCGCCCGTGCCAAAGCGGGCCTGCGAGCCGTCGGGGAACTGCAGGTCCAGCGTGCCCGCGGTCAATCGCCTGAGCAAGCCGAAGACCGCGCGGGCGGCCCGCGGCGCGGTCTCGGGCAGGGCAAAGGCAGGAGCGATGGACGTCGTCGTCATGGCGTGGGCTCGGAGGTGGACAGGCTTGAGTGGAATCAGCGCGAGACCAGCGCCTGCGGCGGTGCTGGCTTGCGAAAGAACGGTACGCGCTTGCTCCACAACTGGATGGCCTGCCAATGGATGCGCAGGATGACCCCGAGCGTCATCAGCGGCATGCCGAAGAAAGCGGCGCGCAGCGTTCGCGCCGTCAGCGGCACCAGGTGCCCGGACACGCTGGTGCGCAGCAGCGGGCCGGCGTCGTCATCGTGATCGATGCAGGCCACGGTGCGCTCGGCCGTGCGCATGAAGCGGAAGCGGTAGTCGCCCTGCACGGCGCAGAAGGGCGAGACATGGAACACCTTGCGCGCGCGTTGCTCACGGCCGTAGGCGAGCCCGGGCCCGGCCAGCAGGTAGCAGTGGCGCTCGCCGAAGGTGTTGTTGACCTCCACCACGATGGCTGCCAGCGTGCCGTTGCTGCGCAGGCAGTGCCAGAAGCTGACCGGCTTGAAGGCATAGCCCAGCACGCGCGGGTAGGTGTGCAGCCAGACCTCGCCGCCGGCGTCGTGCACGCCTTCATTGGCCAGCAGTTCGTCGAGCCAGGCGAGCGCATCGGCGCGGCCGTCGCCATGGTCGCGATCGTGGAAGCTGAGCAGCCCGAATCGATTGCGCGCCAGGCCGGCGGCGGCGGTGACGCGCATCGTGCGCAAGGGCAACATCAGGAAGTAGGTCGGGTAGTCGAAGGCATGCACGCTCGGCCGCAGCCGGCGGTGGCGCACGACGCCGGTGCCCAGCATGGCCAGGCTGCAAGCTGGTGATGCTGGCGCTGACGCTGACGCTGGCGCTGGCACAGGCGCTGGCCGGTCCGGCCGCTGGTTCACGCTCCTAGGCTCCACGCTTCGCGCTCATGCCGCTGCGCGCTGTGTGCCGTCGGCCTGCCAGCGCGCGCGCAGACCTTGGACCACCGCCATCGCCGACACCAGGCCATCTTCGTGGAAGCCGTAGCGCGTCCAGGCACCGCAGTACCAGAGGTGCGACTGGCCCTGGATTTGCGGCAGCTGCTGCTGCGCGGCGATTGCCGCCGGGTCGAAGACCGGGTGGCTGTAGTCGTAGCTGCCGATGACGTGGCGTGGATCGGGCATGCGGGCCGGGTCGGGGTTGAGCGACACCAGCACGGGCTGCTGCCAGGGCAGCGGCTGCAGCTTGTTGATGAGGTAGTGCAGGCACACGGCGGCCTGCTCGCGGCCAAGATCGGAGGCGCGTGCGTAGTTCCAGGCCGCCCAGGCGCGCCGGCGCTGCGGCAGCACCGCCGTGTCGGTGTGCAGCAAGGCGCGGTTCGGGTGGTAGCGGATGGCACCCAGCACGCGGCGCTCGTCGGCCGTGACGTCGTGGCCGGCTTGCAGGAGGGCCAGGCTCTGGTCGCTGTGGCAGGCCAGCACGACCTCGTCGAAGCGCTCGCTGCCGTGCCCGGTGGCCACCATCACGCCGGCCTGGCCCTGGCCAGGCGGCAGGCGGCGGATGCCGGTGACGGGGGTGTGCAGGCGTGCGTCAGCGATGCGCTCGAGCAGGCGCTGCACGTAGTGCTTGGCGCCGCCGCGCACGGTGTGCCATTGCGGCCGGTCCATGATCTGGATCAGGCCGTGGTTGTGGCAGAAGCGGATCAGCGTGGCGACGGGGAAGCGCAGCATCTGATCGGTGGGGCAGGACCAGATGCAGCCGATCATGGGCAGGAAGTACCAGTCGCGGAAGGGCTGGCCGAAGCGGTGATGGCGCAGGAAGTCGGCGATCGGTTGCGCCAGTTCAGCCTCGTCACCGCTCAGCGCCAGCGCGGTGGCCAGCCGGTTGAATCGCACGATGTCGGCCAACATGCCCCAGAAGCGCGGCGACAGCAGGTTGGCGCGCTGCGCGAACACGGTGTTGAGGTCGTTGCCGCTCCACTCCAGGCCGGCTTGCGGCACCTGCACCGAAAACGACATCTCGGACGGCGCTGTCGCGACGCCCAGGTCGGCGAACAGGCGGATCAAGTTCGGGTAGGTGCGTTCGTTGAACACCAGGAAGCCGGTGTCCACACCATGGCGGATGCCCTCGAGCTTGACGTCCACGGTGTGGCTGTGACCGCCGAAGTGGCTGCCGGCCTCGAACAACGTGACGTGCGCTTCAGGGGCCAGCGCATGCGCCACCGCGAGCCCGGAAATACCGGAGCCGACCACCGCCACGCGCTTCATCGCGTCACCCCGACGCCCTGCGCCGGGCAAGGGGTACCGCCGACGGCGGTACCCCTGGCTGGAAAGTCTGTCGTGCGGCGCCCCGGAGCGAACGAGGGAGGGAGGGAGGAGGAGGAGAACCGCTCCGGGATGGCAACCGGCGAAACCGGAAGTCCGCACGACAGGAAAAACGTCAACGTTCGGCCCGCAAGACCAAGCTGAACTGAAGACTCAGAGGACCGGATGCGGCCGAAGTTCCGCCGCCGCCGTCCGACGCCGGGAAAAACGCCGGGCTGGCCTGCAAGCCGCGATGGAAGAGTTGATAACTTGTTAGTCATAAAGCGACCGGATAGTAACTTGTTCGGAAACCCGGTCCGATCTAAGGCCTTGTCATCATCATGGGAATGCAGGTCGAAAGCCAAGCACGTGGGTGATGTCTTGGTCAGAATCAACGCAAGGTCGCCGTCCTTTGAGAAATCGGCAGACACTTCCGATTTTGTCCAGGACATGGTCGCCCGTCGACCGGCCAGAAATCACCTATCCGAACGTCAGCCCACCCCACAGGACCCGACTTGAACGACCGCTCTGGCCAAGGCGCCCTGACCCTGTCGATCGCCGCCGTCGAGCGCGATACGGGCTTGAGCAAGGACACACTGCGCGTCTGGGAGCGGCGCTACGGCTTCCCCACGCCCGCCCGCGACGGCGTCGGCGAACGCGCCTACACGCTGCCCGAAGTAGACAAGCTGCGCATCGTCAAGCGGCTGCTCGATGGCGGGCACAGGCCGGGTCGCATCGTGCCGCTGTCGCTGGCGCAGCTGCAGGAGCTCGCCAGCCAGACCGTCGACCAGCCGCTGCGTGGCGCCGCAACGGCGCTGGCTCTGGACGACCTGCGTGCCCACCTCGACCACATCCGCGCCCACGACGTGCACCTGCTGCGCCGCGAGCTCATGCGGCTGCTGTCGCGGGTGGGGGTGTCGCGCTTCGTGACCGAGGTCGTCGTCCCGCTCAACGCGGCCGTCGGCGACGCCTGGATGCGCGGCCAACTCGAGATCTTCGAAGAGCACTTGTACACCGAGGCGGTGCAGATCGTGCTGCGCATCGCCATCGCCAGCGTGCCCGAACCGAGCCAGGCCGACGGCCTGCGGGTGCTGCTGACCACCTTCCCGGGCGAGCCCCATGGCCTGGGCCTGCTGATGGCCGAGGCGGTGCTGGCGCTGGAGGGCTGTCGCTGTGTCTCGCTGGGTGTGCAGACGCCGCTGTGGGACATCGCGCTCGCAGCCAAGGCGCTGCGCAGCAACATCGTCGCGCTCAGCTTCACCGGCTGCATCGGCCCCAACCTGATCGTCGACGGCCTGGCCGAACTGCGCGCCAAGCTGCCCGCAGACGTCGCGCTGTGGGCCGGGGGCAGCGCTCCGGTGCTGCACCGGCGGCCGGTGCCGGGGGTGGAGCCCTTTGGCTCACTGGGCGACGTCTCGGCGGCGCTGCAGCGGCTGCGCTCGCTGCCTGAAGCCGTGGCGCGTCTGCGGCCCTGAGCGGTCCTCAGCCGGCTGCCTTGGCCTCGCTGTCGCGCTTGCGGTCGGCATTCACGCGCTGCACCGAAGGCCGTTCGCCGAGCAGGCGCAGATAGCCTTTCCAGTCGACGCCGGCGGCGGCAATCATGTCCTCGCCCAGCACGAGCTTGGTGGCCATCGCCACCGTCGGCAAGGTGGCCAATGCCGAGGCGTCGGCGAGCGTGAAGGCGCCGCCCGCCACATAAGGCGCGAAGCGTGCCAGCCGCTGGAAGGCGGGGATGTTCCTGGCCAGTTGCTTTCTCACCCGCTGCTGTGTCGATTCGCTCACCGTGCCGCCGAAGAAGGCCTGGGCATAGAGCTCGCGGCCGACGAGTTCGAGGTACAGCTCCATGAAGGTGCACAGCTCGCGCACTTTGGCCGCTGCCAGCGGGTCGGCCGGCACCAGTGCGGGCTGCGGGTAGACCGCCTCCAGGTAGTCCACCATGACCTGGCTTTCGCACAGCGTCTGGCCATCGACACGCATGCACGGGATCTTGCCCAGCGGCGTGGCGTTGAGCACGGCGTCGTCGGTGGAGCCGGTGCGCAGCACTTCCTCGGCGAAGGGAACGCCTTTTTCAAGCAGCACCAGCTTGACCTTGTTGTAGTAGTTGGACAGGGTCATGCCGCACAAGGTGATCATCGAAATCTCCTGCAAAAAGGGGTGGCGACAGTTTAGGGCTGCGCGCCTGCCGGCCTTGGCGCCAGGTTGACGATGGCGATGCCACCGCACACCGCCAGCAGCGCCACCGCCAGCCGCAGCGTGAGCGGGTCGCCGAGCAGGCCGACGCCGGCGAGCAGGCCGAGCAAGGGGGTCAGCAGCGTGAAGGCCGAGACCCGCGTCGCCGGGTAGTGGCGCACCAGCCAGAACCAGGCCAGGTAGCTGCCGAACGTGACGACCGCGATCTGGAACAGCATCAGCAGCGCGACCGGCGCACTGACCTGGCGCGGCCAGACCTCGGCCGACAGGGCCGAGGCGGCAGTCAGCGCCACCCCCGACACCGCCAGCTGGTACAGCAGCGTCTTCTCGGGCAGGGCGCTGGCCAGCCGGGTGGCGCGCACCACCAGCGTGGTGCCCGCCCACAGAACGGCCGCGGCCATGCCCAGCGCGTCGCCCAGCCACTGCAGCGGGCCCGCGGCCGGCCGCACGAAGCCTTCGGCGAAGGCCCAAACCACGCCGCCGAAGGCCAGCACCAGGCCCAGCGCTTGCCGCCCCGACAGGCGCTCGCCGGGCGAAATGAGCGGCATGCCGAGCGCCACCACGAAAGGCGCCAGGTACAGGAACACCGACATGCGCGACGCCGTCGTGAACTGCAGCCCGACGAACAGGCAGGCGAACTCGACCGCGAACATCGCACCGGCCAGCAGCCCGGCTCGGCCGCTGCCGTCGGCGTCGAAGACCCTCAGGCCGCGCCAGCGCGACCACAGCAGCAGCAGCACCGCCGCGCCGGCCGAGCGCAGGCCCGCCTGCAGCAGTGGCGGCACCTCGGCCAGCGTGAGCTTGGCCGCCACCTGCGCCAGGCCCCAGATCGAGCAGCAGCTCAGCAGCACGACCAAGGCCAGGCCATCCAGGTGTTGTTGGCGTTCGCTCATCACGCCGCCTGGTGGCGCGTCAGGATCAGCGCCAGCGCGGCGCACAGCAGGCCTGCCGCGGCCCCGGCAACATGGGCCAGCGGCGCCACGGCAATGTCCCAATCTTCGCTGCGCTGCAGCGCCGGGCCCCAGGGCGCTTCACGCACCAGTTTGATCGCCAGACCCAGCGCCACCGCCGCCCCGACCGCGCGGCGCGCGCCGCGCCCACGCAGCAGCAGCCACAGGCACACCACCGCCACGCCGCCGTGCAGCACGCCCGACAGGCCACCGTAATGCGCCAGATCGGGCTCGAGTGCCAGCGCGGCGTGGCCCAGCGGCCAGGCCGCGCACCAGGCCCAGGCCTGCTCGCGCGGCACCTGGGCCGCCCAGCCGAAGGCGCCCACCACGCCAGCGGCAACGAGGTTGCTGAGCAAATGGGTGGGGCTCCAGTGGACCCACGCGGCGGTCCAGGCGCGCCAGGGTTCGGCCAGCGCGGCGTCGGGCTGCCAATCGAGCCAGGCGCTAGGCAGCCACCAGGCCAGCACCGAGCCGGCGGCGAGCACCGCGGTCAGGGTCCACCAGGCGCGCGCGCCAGCGCTCAACCGAAAACCGCCCGCCACAGCGCCATCACGGCGTCGTGCTGCAGCGCCAGCAGCGCGGGCTCGAACTGGGTCGGCTTTTCGTCCAGCCGCGCCCGGTGTTGGGCGCGGCGCAGTTCGCGGTAGGCGTCGGCGGCGGCCTGGCCCAGGCCGGCGGGCACCAGGCCGGCGACTTCGGCGCGCTGCAGCAGCGCGATGTTGCCGGCGTTGTCGAGCAAGGCCGGGTGCACCGCGCCATGCGCGAGCACCAGGTACTGCACCGCGAACTCGACGTCCATCATGCCGCCGGGGCTGTGCTTGACATCGAACACGCCGGCTGGCACCGGGCGCGCCTGGCGCACCTTCTCGCGCATGCTGCGGATCTCGTCGCGCAGCAGGGCGTGGTCGCGGCTGGCCGTGAGCACGGCACGCCGCGTGGCCTCGAAGCGGGTGGCCGCGCCCGCCACGCCAGCGGCAAAGCGGGCGCGCGTCAGCGCCTGGTGCTCCCAGGTCCAGGCGGTGTTGCTGCCGCGGCCGACCTGGTAGCGGTCGAACGACGCCACCGAGGTCACGAGCAGGCCCGAATTGCCGTTGGGCCGCAGCGCGGTGTCGATGTCGAACAACTCGCCGGCGCCGGTGCGCAGGGTCAGCCAGGGGATGAGCTTGCGCACGAAGGCGCCGTAGATCTCCTGCGCGCGCTGGCGCCCGTCCTCGTCGGCCGCTTCGCTGTCGTCGTAGAGGAAGACGACGTCGAGGTCGCTGCCGTAGCCGAGCTCCTTGCCGCCGAGCTTGCCGTAGGCAATGACGGCCAGCCCGGGCTCGCTGCGGTGGCGCTGCTTGAAGCGCGCCCAGGCCCAGCGGATGGTGACCGACAGCACCGTGTCGGCCAGCGCGCTCAAGTCGTCGGCCACCTGCTCGACGGTGATCCGGCCCTCGACGTCGCGCACCAGGGTGCGAAAGACTTCGGCGTGGTGGGCGTGGCGCAGCGTGTCGAGCAATTGCTCTTCGTCGGCCTCGCCACTGCGCTGCCAGCCGGCGGCGCGCTCTTCGAGCTCGGCGTCGAAGGCGGCGCGGTCGAAGCGCTGGTGCAGCAGGCGCTCGTCGGCCAGCTCATCGATGACGCCGGGGTGGCGCATCAGGTACTGCATCGGCCAGCGTGCCATGCCCAACAGGCGCAGCAGACGGCGGTGGACCTCGGGCCGCTCGACCAGCAAGGCCAGGTAGTTTTCGCGCCGCAGCAGAGGTTCGACCCAATCGACGAAGCGCAGCGCGCCGGCTTCGGAGCAGCTGTCGTCGCCCACGGCCAGGCCGGTGCGCTGCATCAGGCGGCCCAGGCGCAGGCGGGTTTCGTCGCGCAGCGACTGCACGCGCGGCAGCTGCGTCCAGGGGCGCAGGCGCTCGGCCAGGGCCGGCGGCAGCCGCTCGAGCAGGCTTTCACTGTCCACCGGCTGCGGGCCGGGGCCGCAGCCGCGGCAGTTGGCGCGCGCGCCATCGCTGCCCTGGCCCTCGCTGAGCAGGGCATCGAATTCGGCGATCACGGTTTCGCGCACCTCACCCAGCCGCTCGAGCAGGACGCAGGCCTGGCGTTCGGCGCCGCTGGGGCAGGCCAGGCCCAGGCTCAGCGCGATCCAGCGCAGGTCTTCGTCAGCGCCGGGCAACAGGTGGGTCTGCTGGTCATCCAGGTACTGGATGCGGTGCTCGACCCGACGCAGGAATTCGTAGCCCTGGGCCAGCCGGTGCGCCGTGTCGGCCTTCATGAGCCCGCGCGACGCCAGGCGCTGCAGCCCGCGCAGCGTGCTGCGGGTGCGGATCTCGGGGAACTGCCCGCCGCGCACGACGAGCATGAGCTGGACGATGAACTCGATCTCGCGGATGCCGCCGCGCGAGAGCTTGACGTCGTTGCCGCGCTCGGGGCGGCCGGCGGCGCGGCGCTGCGCTTCGTCGCGGATCTTGCGGTGCAGCTGGCGCAGGCCCTCGAAGACGCCGTAGTCCAGGTAGCGGCGGTAGACGAAGGGCGTCACCAGCGAGCGCAGCGCCAGCGCGCGGCCGCTGGCCACCGCGGCGCGCGGCGCCACGACGCGGCTCTTGAGCCAGGCAAAGCGCTCCCACTCGCGGCCCTGCACCTGCAGGTATTCCTCGAGCATGGCCAGGCTCACCACCGGCGGGCCGGAATTGCCATTGGGGCGCAACGCGAGATCGACGCGAAAGACAAAACCGTCGTCGGTGGTGTCGCCGATGAGGGCGTACAGCCGCTTGGCCACGAAGGCGAAGTACTCGTGCAGGCTCACCGCGCGCGCGCCGTTGCCGTCGCCGGCGGTCTGGCCTTCTTCTTCGTAGACGTAGACGAGGTCGATGTCGGACGACACGTTGAGCTCGCGCGCGCCGAGCTTGCCCATGCCGACGATCCAGAACTCCACGCGCCGGCCATCGCCGCCCAGCGGCGCGCCGTGACGGGCTTCGGCTTCGAGCTGGGCCTGCGCCAGCGCCAGCTCGAGCGTGGTTTCGGCGAGGTGGGTCATGCAGCCGGTCACGGTGTCGAGCGTGGCGCCCTGCTCGATGTCGAGCGTGGCCAGCCGCTCCAGCACCAGCTGGCGCGTCACGCGCAGCGCGCACGCCAGGTCGCGGCCCGTGCCCTGCAGGTGCAGCACCAGCGCGGTGATGTCGTCGGCGTCCGGCACACCGGCGGCCAGCAGCGGCAGCTCGGCCGCATAGCGGCGGCGGATGCGCTGCACGAAGCGGCTGTGCGCGGCCAGCGCAGCGGGCGGTGTCGGCGAGGCAGGGGCGATGGCCATCGGCGCGCGGCTTCAGGCGTCCAGAGACTGGCCGGCCGAAGCCAGGCGGCCCTTGATCAACGGCATGTATTCCGACCCCTCGTTCTCATCATCTTGGGTTGCTCTCGCAGGCAACTGGGGCAACCCTTGGGGCCGGAGCGTAGCCGCGTTTGCATCGCCGACGCGGCCAGGGGGATATCGGATTGACGGCGCCGTACCATGCGCGCATGAAGATCGCCGCCCTGCAGATGGTGTCCAGCCCCGAATGGGCCGCCAACCGCGACACCGCAACCCGGCTCATCGGCGAGGCCGCCGCTGCCGGCGCGACCCTGGTGCTGCTGCCCGAGTACTTCTGCATCCTGGGCCGGCGCGACACCGACAAGCTGGCGCTGGCCGAGCCGCCGGGCGCGGGCCCGATCCAGTCCTTCCTGGCCGGCGCGGCGCGCGAGCACGGCCTGTGGCTGGTGGGCGGCACCCTGCCGGTGGCCACCGCCACGCCGGGCCTCGCGCGCAACCGCTGCTGCGTCTTTGCGCCCGACGGCAGCCAGGCAGCGCACTACGACAAGATCCATCTCTTCGCCTTCGACAACGGGCGCGAGAGCTACGACGAAGGCCGCACGCTCGAGGCCGGCAGCGAAACCGTGGCGCTGCAGGTCGGGCCGCTGCGGGTGGGGCTGTCGATCTGCTACGACCTGCGTTTCCCGGAGCTCTACCGCCGCCTGATGTCGCCGCCGTGCGACGTGCTGTGCGTGCCCTCGGCCTTCACCCACACCACCGGCCAGGCGCACTGGGAGCTGCTGCTGCGCGCGCGCGCGATCGAGAACCAGTGCTACGTGCTGGCCGCGGCGCAGGGCGGTCTGCACGCCAACGGCCGCCGCACCTGGGGCCACAGCATGGTCGTCGACCCCTGGGGCGTGATCGTCGACGTGCTGCCCGAAGGGCCGGGCTTCGTCATCGCCGAGGTCGATGCCGAGCGCCTGGCGCAGGTGCGCTCGCAGTTGCCGGCGCTGCGTCACCGGCGGCTCTAGTACTCCAACCCACA
>JANMVM010000452.1:0-9086 GCA_031392695.1 Rubrivivax sp. | reverse complement strand
CAGCAGCAGCGCACCCCCGGGCCGCAGGCTGTAGCTGAACAAGGGCACCAGGCGTCTTTGCAGACTGGCGTTGAAGTAGATCATCAGGTTGCGGCAGCACAGCAGGTCCAGGCGCGTGAACGGCGGGTCCAGGATCACGTCGTGCTGCGCGAACAGCACCATCTCGCGAATGTGCTTGTCGATCAGGAAGCCATCGCCTTGCGCCGTGAAGAAGCGGGCCAGCCGTGGCGCGTCGACGTCGGCCGCGATGCGCGCCGGGTAGCGGCCGCGGCGCGCCGTGGCGATCGCGTCGGCGCTCAGGTCGCTGGCGAAAATCTGCAGCGACAGGCCTTCGGCCGCGGGCAACTGCTGCGCCACTTCCTGGAACGTCATGGCCAGGGAGTAGGCCTCTTCGCCGGTCGAGCATCCGGCCACCCAGGCGCGCAATCGCCGGCCCGGCGCACCGCGCGCCAGCAGGATCGGCATGACCACGTCCTTGAGTTCCTGCCACACCGGCGGATCGCGGAAGAAGCTGGTGACGCCGATCAGCAGTTCCTTGAACAGCAGGTCCAGCTCCTGCGGGTTCTGGCGCACGAATGTTTCGTAGGCAGTCTGCGTGGGAATGCCGTGCACGCTCATGCGGCGCTCGATGCGACGGCGCAGCGTGCTCGGCTTGTAGTCCGACAGATCGTGCTTGCTGCGCGCCCGCAGCAGCGCCAGGATCGAGCCCAGGGGCCGGGCCTCACGCTCGCCCTCGCCCTCGCTGCTGTCGGGCGGCAACAATGCCGCGGCGTCTTGTTCGGCACTGACGCGCAGGATGTGAGCGGGCAGCTCCGTCGCCAGCGCGGTGATGTCGACGCAAGCCGCGGCGATGGCGCTCCTGGGCATCGAGTCGAACTGCGCCGATTCGGGTGTCTGCGCCAGCGTCAGGCCGCCCAGCGACTGGATGGCCTGCAGGCCCAGCGTGCCGTCAGAGCCCATGCCAGAGAGGACGACGCCGATGGCGCGCCGGCCCTGGTCGCGTGCCAGCGACGAGAACAGCAAGTCGATGGGCAGCCGCATGCCGCGTGGCTGGGCCGGCGCGGCCAGGTGCAGGACGCCGGCCACCACCGTCAGCTCCTGGTTGGGTGGGATGACGTAGACGACGTCGGGCTCCAGCCGCATCGCCTGGACGGCCTCGACCACCGGCATCGCCGTGCCGCGCTGCAGCAGCTCGGCGAGCATCGCCTTGTGCGTCGGATCCAGGTGCTGCACGACGACATAGGCCAGGCCGCTGGCGTCGGGCACGTGGGCCAGGAACTGCCGCAGCGCCACCAGCCCGCCTGCCGAAGCGCCCAGGCCGACGACGCGCGTGGCACTTGCGGCGGGGCTTCGAGTGCCCGAACTCGGGGCTGGTAGGAGCATGGCGGAGTATGAGCGCTGGGCGCTGCCGCCGCGCGCCCCGGTGGTCAAGCGCCAGGCCAGTCGCTGATGACGGCCGCCGCCGCGCCTTGGTGGCGCGCGTGCGCCGCCCGCGTCGCCTGGCCGGCGACGATCCAGGCGACGAGGGTCTCGCCTTGGTTGCAGAAGGCGGCGCGGATTGCCGCATCGGCCACCGACGCGCCGCTCAGCGTCTTGGCGCCGAAGCCCATCAGGTGCAGCGCGTTGAGAAAGTTCATTAGCGCGGCGCCGATGCACAGCCACTGCTCGTGGGGCGGCACGTCGGTCACGCCCGCGCGCACGCGCGCCACCAGGGCCGCCAGGCCAGGCCCGTTGAAAGCGCGCGCGTGGGCCTTGGCGACGTCGGCCGCGGCCTGGCCGCGCCGGCTGGCGTGCTGCGCGAACAGCGCGGCCAGGGCCGGGCGCTGGGCGTCGCCGATGACGACGAAGCGAAATGGCTGCAGGCCGCCGTGGTCCGGCGCGCGCAGCGCCAGCTCAGCCGCCGCGCGCCACTGCGCCGCCGTCGGCGCCGGTGGCGCCAGGAAGCGGGGCCCCACCGAGTAGCGCTGGGCGAGGCGGTCGATGGCCTCGCCGTGCCCGGCTGCTGGCGCAGGCGGGGGAGGGACCTGGGCTTCCTTGCCGGGCATCAGGCCCGGCCCGTGGCGTAGACCGCGGCCTGCACGCGCGAGCTCAGCTGGAGCTTGCGCAGGATGTGCTGGACGTGGATCTTCACCGTCGCCTCGGCGATGCCCAGTGCGCGCGCGACTTCCTTGTTGCTGGCGCCGCGCGCGATGTGGGCCAGGATCTCGCGCTCGCGCGCCGACAGGCTGGTGATCGGGTCGGCCGCGGCGGGCGCGGCCGCTGCCGAGGCCTCGCCGTGGCGGGCCTGGAAAGCGCTCACGAGCTTGCTCGTCATCTCGGGGCTGAGCACCGAGTCGCCGGCCATCGTGCGCAGGATGGCGGCGGCCAGCATGTCGCTGTCCATGGTCTTGAGCAGGTAGCCCCGCGCGCCGCCGCGCAGCGCGGCGGCAAGGTCGTGCTCGTCCTCGCTCACGGTGAGCATGAGCACGCGCGCCTGGGGCGCCACGTCGGCCAGGCCGGCCAGTGCATCCACGCCCTTCACGCCCGGCATGTGGTTGTCGAGCAGGATGACGTCGGGCTGCGTGGCGGCGGCACGGCGATGGGCTTCGCTGGCGTCACCGGCCTCGGCGACGACGGCAAAGCGCTCGTCGCCGGCCAGCAGCGCGATCAGGCCGCGCCGAAACAGGGTGTGGTCATCGACCACCAGCACGCGGATCGCCGCGGCCGCGTTCAAGCGCTGACCCCCAGCCGCTCGGGCAGCCTGAGCACGACACAGGTGCCCGCGCCCGGCACCGACTCGACCTCCACCGTGGCGCCGATGCGCGATGCGCGCTCGCGCATGATGCGCAGGCCGACGTGGGTCTGCTCTGGCTCTGCCGGCCCCTGGACAAAGCCGCAGCCGTCGTCGCGCACCTCGACGCGCCATTGCGGTGCCTGCTGGACTTCGATCCAGACTCCGCGCGCGCGGGCATGCTTGCGCACGTTGGACAGCGCTTCCTGCACCACGTGCAGCACCTGCACCTGCACGTCGGCGGCCAGCGGCAGGCCGTCGCCGACGACCTCGAAGTGGGTGGCCAGGCCGGTCTGGTGCTCGAACTTCTGCAGCGTCGTCTTCAGCGCCGGGGCGATGTCTTCGGTGTTGGTGCGGGTGCGGAAATGCACCAGCAGCTCGCGCACGTCACCCAGGCTCTCGTGGACGCCGGTATCCAGCTCAAGCAGTGTCTTCTCGATCCGCGCCGGATCCTGGCGCTTGAGCTCGCCGCGCAGCAAGCCGAGCTGGATCTTCAGGAAGGCCAGGCTCTGGGCGATCGAATCGTGCAGCTCGCGGGCGATGAAGCCGCGCTCCTCGGCCACCGCAGTCTCGCGGTGCAGCGCGGCGGCGCGTAGGCCCTCGATGGCGCCGGCGAGATGGCTGGCCAGGGTCTCGAGCAGCGCCCGGTCCTCGTCGGACAGCTGCGCCGGCGAGCGATAGAACAGGTTGAGTTCGCCCACCATGCGCTCTTGCAGCCGCACCGGCACGCTGATGATGGTGGCGAATCCGGCGCGCTCGCAATGGCCGAGCATCGCTGCGCCGCCCTCGGCGACGATCGGGATCACGCGCGTCGCCGCCTCGCCCTGCCGCTGGCCGCAGAAGCAGTCGCCGGTGGGGATGCAGTGCTCCTCTTCGACCAGGGCCTGCGGCAGGCCGTCCGATGCCAGCAGCAGGTAGCGCTGGTTGGACTCGTCGGACCAGCGCACGGCCGAGGCGTCGGCGCCGGCGACGCGGCGCAGCTGCTGGGCGAAGCCCTGCGCCAGTTCGTCCAGGGTGGTGGCGCGCGCCACGAAGGCCGCGGCCTGGTACAGCGCCGCCAGCCGGGTGTGCTCGGTCTGCAGGCGCTCGGTCTTCTCGCGCACCCGGGCTTCGAGGCTCTGGTACAGGCCCTGCAGCGTCTGCGCCATGCGGTTGAAGCCGGCCGCCAGCGCGCCGAACTCGGCGCCGGAGCCGGCCTGGACACGTGCCGCGAGGTCGCCGCCTTCGACGCGCGCCAGGCCGGCCTGCAGCCGGGCCAGCGGATTGAAGACGAACAGGTAGGCCGAGTACAGCAGCGCCACAGCGCTGGCGATGGCCAGCGCCACCATCATGAACTGCACCGCGTTGAGCACCGCGGTCAGGCGCGACAGCTGCTGCTCGATCGCCGAGACGAAGACATCGATGCGCGCGACGAAGGCTTCGGCCTGCCGCGCCGCCTCGGCAGCCGTGGGCTGGGGGCGGGCCGACCAGCGCTGGCGCAGATCGACCCAGCCGCGCTGCACGTCGGCAAAGGCTTGCTGCGAGCGCTCGTCGCGCGGCACGAGCAAGGGCCGCGACGGATCGCCGGCTTGCAGCACGCCGACGCTTTCGTCGAACTGCCGCTCGAGGCCGGCGAGCGGCTTTGGGTCGGCGCCGCCCAGGGCCTGCGCCAGGCGCCAGGTCTGCATGCGCATGCGGCCGGCCTCGTTGACGGCGGCGGCGCCGCCCTCGAGCTGCCAGGTCACCCATAGCGTGAGGCCGATCGAGGCCAGCGCCAGCAGCAGCAGCGCGCAGCCGACGGCACCGAGCTTGGTGCTCAGGCGCCAGGGGCGCCTGTTCATCGTGCAGCCTGGGCGCGCCGGCGCCCGCGGGGTGTGGCCTCTGCGGCCGCCGTGTCATGCATCGGCGGACTGTAGCCGGCCGGCCGCCTGCGCCAGGTGATGTGCATCAAACCGGCTCGCCGCTGCACCGCCATCAGAGCCAGCGATGCAAGAGGCCCAGCGGGTGATGCGCGACCGCCACCGTGGCCATGAACAGGTAGGTGGCGAGCGCAGCGGCATAGCTGCGCTGGCGCACGGCCGCCGTTGGCCCGCGCTTGAGGGCCAGCGAGCCGAGCACGATATAGAGCCCGAGCAGCGCGAGCTTGAACGCCAGCCAGGGGCTGTGCGCGGGGTTCAACGACAGCAGGGCCCACAGCGTGACGCCGGCGCCCAGCAAAGCGGTGTCGATGGTGTAGCTGAGCCAGCGCCAGCCGCGCCGCATCGGCCAGCGCTGCCCCGCCAGCTGTGCCGCGCCGCGCACCGCAAACAGCAGCCCGCTGGCGGCGACGAAGCCGATGTGGGCCTGCTTGAGCTGCGGGTACCAGGCGGAGATTTCCATCGTGAGACCTCGGTGCCACGGTGCCGCGCCACCCGGCGCTGCGGCCGCGCGCGCCTGCTGGCCGCTGGGTGCCCAGGATAGCGCGCCAGGCGTGCTGGAGCGGCGCCGATCCCGGCTAAGCTCGTGGCCATGGACATCAGCACTTTCGACGATCTGCTCCTGGCCGCCCGCCAACAAGCCGAGCCGCAGCGCCTGCTGCTCGTCTTTGCCGGCGCCAGCCTGCCGGCGGCGGCCACGGCGGAGCAGCGGGCGCGATTTGAAGCCGGCGAGTCGGGCGAGCTGGCGCCGCTGATGTGCGTCGACAAGGACCCGCTGGCGCTGGCGGACTTCCAGTCGCTGGCCGCCGAGGCAAAGACGCTGGGGCCAGCCTGGGCCCTGGTGTTTGCCGCGGCGATGGCGGGCCAGGACGGCCAGCCGCCGAGCTCGAGCCGCGTCGACGCCGCGCTGCAGCGCATGGTCGAGGCCGTGAAGCGCGGTGACCTGACGGGCCTCATCCCCTTCGACCCCCAGGGCCAGGCGGTGCGCTTGGGCTGAGCCAGCGCCGCCGATCAGGCGGCGGCCAGGCAGATCGTCAGCAGCGCACTGGCATCCGACAGCGCCAACAGCGCGTGCGGCTCGCCGCCGGCCAGGTGAACGAGCTGGCCGGCGGCCAGGCGATGGGTCGCGCCAGGCGTCGAGAACTCGATCAGGCCCTCCAGGCACAGCACCGTGATCTCGCCCCGCGTGCGGTGCTCGCGCATGGCCTTGCCGGCCGGCAGCACGATGCGCACCAGCTCCAGCTGGGCCGACTTGATGAGCGCGGTGGTGACGTGTTGGGCCAGCGTGGCGCCGAGGGGTTTGACCTCGATGACGTCGCCGGGCCTGGCGTGGATCTGGGCCATGGGGGAGCTTTCGAAGCGAGCCCCGATTCTGCGCCTGCACCGCGCCGGCACCGCGCCTCAGTCGCCGATCGGCACGGCGCTGGCATCGAGGCCCTGCGGCGCGTCCTCTGGCAAGCGCGGCAAGCCGGGTCCGGTGCCGGCGTTGTCGGCCTGCGCCGCGGGCACGCAGCCGCCGCGCTGGACGTCGGAGACATGGACGTCGAAGACATGGACGTCGAAGACATGGACCTCGCCTTCCTCGATCACGCAGTGCCAGCCGTGCAGGCTGAGCGTGCCAGCCTCGACCTGCTCACGCACCATCGGGTAGTCCATCAGGCGTTCGAGCTGCATCACCACTGCGCGCTGCTCGGTGCAGCGCAAGACCTCGGGGCCGGGCACGGCCACCGGCAGGCTGGCCAAGCGCCCCAGCTCGAGCCAGCGCGCCAGGGCCTGCGCCGCGGCCGGCACCGGTGAGCAGGTAGGGCACGGGGCGCGAGTCGCTGCAGCCGATGAACAGCGTCATCGGGTGCCGGCCGTCGTCGACGAGCAGCCTGAAGTGCGACCGGTGCTGCGCAAAGGCGTCGGTCTGGAAGCGCTCAAGGCGGTGCAGGCGCTGCAGGCGCTGCAGCAGGTCGTCGGGCACCGCGGTGTCCTGCCTGCGCCGCCGCGCCGCGCCTCGCCGCTACTGCACCAGCGGCGTCGCCGCGGCTTCGAGATCGACGCCCTCGAGCCGGGCCTGGCCGGCCAGCAGTTGCAGGTACTGGCGCAGCGCGGTGGTGAAGGTTTGCTGGCGCAGGCTCTGCGCCACCGCCGACTGCACGGCCTCGAAGGTTGGCATCAGGCCCGGCTCGCGCGCCAGCACTTCCACCACGTGGAGGCCGAAGCGGCTGTGCACCAGGCGCGGCAGCACGCCGACGTCGGGCAGGCCGAAGAGTTCACGCGCGAACTCCGGCGCGCAGTCCTCGCTCGTCAGCCAGCCCAGGCTGCCGCCCTCGGCGCCGCTGGGGCAATTCGAGGTCTGGGCCGCGACCTGGGCGAAGCGATCGTCAGTACCCGGCGCCTGGCAGCGCAGGTCGAGCAGGCAGGCCTCGGCGCGCTGGCGCAGCGCCGCGACATCGACGCCGGGGGTGACGGCAAAGAGCACATGGCGGGTCTGCACGCGCTCGCCGATGGCATAACGCGCAGCGTGGGCTGCGTGGTGGCGCCGGCAGGCCTGCTCTGCCGGCTCGGGCATTTGCAGTTCGCGTTCCAGCAGGGCCTCGATGGCGCTGCTGGCGGCTTCGGACATCGCGCCGGCCTGCGGCACCGGGTCGGCGCCGTCGAGCAGGCCGGCCTGGATGGCGGCCTGGCGCAGCAACTCGGAGCAGGCGCGCTGGCGCAGCGCCTCGGTGGCCAGGGACTCTTGCGCATCGGCCAGTGCGACGCCGTTGACCTGGGGTGGGGGGAGGGTGCTCATGGTGGAGGCTTTCAAAGGGGACTCAGGCAGCGCGACGCGGCTGGTCGTGATCTGTCGGCACGTTCAAGCGCCGCGAGCGCATTACCTGGTAGGGCCGGAACAGATAGGCCAAGGTGCCGAAGCCGCTCCAGACATGGACCAGGCGGCTGAAGGGGAAGAGCAGGAAGATCGTCATGCCGAGCACGAGGTGGACCTTGTAGGGCCAGTCCAGCGCCACCAGGCCGGCGGCATCGGGGCGGAAGGTGGCGATGCGCTGCGCCCAGTCAGCCAGCGCCAGCATCACGCTGGCATCCTGGTGAGCGAAGGAGTAGGGCAGCGTGACGAGGCCGATCGACAGTTGCACCCACAGGATGACGAGGATGGCCAGATCGGTGCGGTGGCTGGTCAGGCGGATGCGCGGGTCGAAGATGCGCCGGTGCAGCAGCAGCGTGAGACCGACGAAGCACACCACCCCGGCCACGCCGCCGGCCACCACGGCCACGAACTGCTTGGTCTCGGCCGAGATGAAGGGCTCGTAGAGGAAGTGCGGCGTCAGCAGGCCTACCGAGTGGCCGAAGAACAGGAACAGGATGCCGACGTGGAACAAATTGCTGCCCCAGCGCAACTGGCCGGCACGCAGCAGCTGCGAAGAGTCGCTCTTCCAGGTGTACTGGTCGCGGTCGAAGCGCGCCAGGCTGCCCATCAAGAAGACCGCCAGGCAGATGTAGGGGTAGACGGCGAAGAGGAAGTTGTGCGCAGTGCTCATGCTGACGCTCCGGTTGGATTGGTGGCCGCCATCGGCACGGGAGGTTTCCTGACGATCTGGATCGGCTGCGGCTGCCCCGGTCGCGCCTGGCCCTGGGTCGAGCAGCCATCGAAGGCCATCGGCTCGGCCCAGCTCTCATCCAACGCCGGCTCGGGCGGCACGCTCACCGCCTGCGCCTTCTCGCCCGCCAGGTCGAGCAGCGCAGCCAGCACGCAGGCGTGCGCGCTGTGGCGCTTGAGCAGCGCGCTGAAGATCCCTTGCAGGATGTGGGCGATCTCGCCCAGGAAGGCCACCGCCTGCGCCGGGGGTTGCGTCGAGGCGTACTGCAGCACCACGGTGAGGTGGTCCGGCAGCTCGCCCGGCGCCAGGTAGAGACCGGCCTGCTCGTAGGTCTTGATCAGGTCGACCATCGCCGGGCCGCGGTCGCGCGAGTCGCCATGCACGTGCTCGAACAGGTGCAGCGCGGTGCCGCGGCCGCGGTCGAAGAGCTCCACATGCTCGGCTTCGACGTCCAGCGGGCGGCGCCGCTGCAGGCGATCGATGAGCGCGTCGAGCTCGGCCAGGCGGGCGGTGCCGAGAGCGGCTTCTACATGCAGCGCAGCGCGCAATTCGCCCAGATGCGCGCGCAGGCTGGCGTCGGGGTAGCTCAGCAGGTGCGCCAGCACGCGCAGCGTGAGGGTGATCTGCGACGGCGGGGTCTGGAAGAGGCTCATGTCAGACCCCCGCCTTGATCGGGATCGTGCGCTTCTTCTCGCTGCCGAAGAGGCTCGTCTCGGTCGACCCCTCCGAACAGCCGTTGCCGAAGCTGAAGCCGCAGCCGCCGCGGATGTTGAAGGCGTTCTCCGCGTATTCGCGGTGCGTGGTGGGGATCACGAAGCGGTCTTCGTAGTTGGCGAT
>JANMVM010000447.1:0-16523 GCA_031392695.1 Rubrivivax sp. | reverse complement strand
CAATCTTTGATAAGCAAATCCCGGGCCTCAAGAAAAAAGTCTTATGAATCAACGATCCGAGATCAAAATGCGGGATGGGTTGTAGCGAACTGTAAAGCGGATCGACATTGCGCGAGCCGGGCAAGCAAACGGTTCATGCCGACCTCGGTGCCTCGGATGAAGGGCGCTCGAAGCTCAGGTCGTTGCGCTCAGCGCATCGGCAGCCCGGAGGAGGAGAATCTTCGCGCCCAGCATCGGAAGGTCCTGGGCGGGATGATTGCAGTAGCGAGACGGGCTGCCCTCGACGGCACACTGCGTCGACGTCGACCCGCTTCACGAAGGGGCCCGCGCCACCACTTGCCGCGGGGCCGCGGGGCCGCGGGGTTAGAGCGAGCGCAGCAGCTTGGTGACCTCGGCCTGGTCCGGGAACTTGTCCCCCAGCCTGGCCAGTCCTTCGAGTTCGCTGCGCGCCCTGGCTTTGTCGCCCTCTTTGGCGTACAGGCGGGCGAGGCTGAGCTTGAGGCCCGGGTCGCCAGGGTTGCGGGCCACCGCGCGTGCCTGGACCTCGATGGCCTGCGGCAGCTGGTTCTCGGCGGCCAGAGCTGCCGCCAGTGTGTCCATCAACGCCGAGTTATCCGGGAGCATGGCGTTGACCTTCTCGGCCATCGCCACCGCGCCGGGTTTGCCTTGCTTGGCCAGGAGCCAAGCCACATTGTTCAGCGCCATCGGGTTGTTGGGCTGTTGTTCGAGCACTTTGCGGTAGTGCGATTCGGCACCCGCTGCGTCGTTGCCGGCCCTGAGCAGGTCACCCAGGTAGAAGTGGAAGGCGCTGTCCTTGGGGTTGGCCCGCAGCCAGTCGCCGGCCACGCGGTCGGCGTCCGCGTTCTTGCCAGCGCGACGCAGCGCGCCGTGCAACTTGATCGCGACTTCAGGGGCGGCAGCACGCTGCAACGCCTGGCGGTATCCGGCTGCGGCAGCGTCCCAGCCGTTGCGGCTGGCTTCGACATCGCCTTCCAGCGAGTAACCCAGGGCCAGCCTGGGTTCCTTCCTTTGAATCGCACGCGCCAGGCTCAGGCCGTCCTGCGGGCGCCTGTCCAACAGTGCCAGCGTGACCTGCCCCGCCAGCGCCTGCAGCAGGTCGGGCGTGATCTCCAGTGCCTGTCGCAGTGCCTGTGCTGCACCGAGGTTGTCCCTGGAAGCCAGCAGCGCGTCGGCCAGCAGCATCTGGTGCATCGGGTTGGTGGGCTGCAGCGCCGCGAGCTTCTTGGCCGTGGCCACCGCCTGGCTGCCATCGCCGGCAGCAATCTGGGCGCGCCCGAGGGCCTGCATGACGTCCAGGTCGAGTGGCAGCGCCGCCGCGGCGACCTGCGCTGCCGCCAGGGCCTGCTTGCCTTCGCCGAGCCCCAGCAGCTGATTGATCAGCGCCAGGTTGGGCGCTGAATCGCCGGGGCTGGCCTTGACGGCGTCGCGCATGAGCTTGAGCACATCGGCCTGCGTGCCACCGGTGCGCGCGCTCAGCTCCGCCAACGCAAGCAGTGGCAGGTAGTTATTGGGTTGCGCGGTGATCAAGTCCTCGAAACGCTTGCGCGCCGCGTCGGCTTTGCCGTTGCCCAGGTCGATGGCTGCCAGGCTGGCAATCGAAGGATAGAAGTTGGCATCCTTGGCCAGCGCCGCCTCAAAGGACCTGGTGGCTGCCGGGATGTCGCCTTTCAGCAGCAGCACGCGCCCGCGCAGGTTGTGGGCCAGGGGTTGGTCGGGCAGCTTGCGCTCCACGTTGTCGATGGCCTTGAGCGCCCCTGCCAGGTCCTTCTGCGCCAGTCGTGCGCTGATGAGTGCCATGTCGGCACGCACGCCGCGGTCTTGGGCGGCGGACTTCTCCAGATCGGCGATGGCGCCCAGGTTGCCGCGCGCCAGCTGCGACAGTGCAGCCGTGGTGCGCACCTGAGGATCGTCGGGTGCAAGCTTGGCCGCAGCCTGGAAGGCGGCCTCGGCCTTCTTGCCTTCGCCCAGCTGCAACCAGGCCTGGCCCGCCATCGACAGGCTGGTTCCGTCGACCTGCTTGCTCTCCAGCACCGGTCTGAGCACTTCAATCACCTTGTTCGGCTGGTTGGAATCCAAATGGGTCTGCGCCAGCATGTGGCGCGCGCGCAGCAGCCCAGGCACACCCTTGAGAGCCTTGGCGAAGAAAGCCTCGGCCTGGGCGAATTGCCGCATGCTGAACTCGGCCGCACCAGCGAGTTCAAGTACCCGCGCGTTGTCGGGCATCAGCTTGAGCATGCGGTCGGTGATCTCACGCGTGCGCTTGAAGTCCTTGTCCGCCAGGGCGGCCTCAGCCTGGAAGAAGAGCGTTTCGGGATGAGCGGGCGCGATCTTCTTTAGCTCTTCGATCTGCGCCCGCGCCTCGCCGTCTTTGCCCTGCGCAGACAGCAGCTTGACCACGGCGGCATTGGCCGCCAAGGATTTGGGGTTGGCCGCCAGCACCTTGCGGTAGGCCTGCAAAGCCGCCGCAGTGTCCTTCTTGCCGGTGGTGAGGACCTCGCCCTTGAGCACGCCGGCACGCTCGTTGTCGGGCTCTTTGGCCAGGATCGATTCGAGCAGGGCCAGCGCACCATCGAAGTCGCCGTCGCCGGCCTGCATCCGCGCCTGCACGACGACTGCGGGCGCGTACATCGGCTTGGCCTGCAGCGCCACCTGCAAGGCCTGGCGCGCCTTGTTCGGGTCGGACTGCGTCGCATAGGCCACAGCCACCGAGGTCTGCAAGTCGGCCGTGGCGGTGGCGTCCTTGAGCCGCAAGCTGGCGTACTGGGCGATGATCTTGGCTTCTTCACCGATCGACAGCCGGGCGCGCGCCAGTTCCGGCGCCACCTGCTCTTCGGGGACCTGGAGTTCCTCGGCCTTGCCCAATTCGACCGCGGCCGCCACCGGGTCACCGCCCGCGAGCAGGGTCTTGCCCAGCAGCACACGGGCCTGGCCGGAGTCAGGATATTTCTGGATCGTGTTCTTGAGCTGGATGAGGGCTGTCCTGGCGTCCTTTTGTTCGATCGACACCTGGGCAGCGTCGATCATGTCTTTCTCGCTAGCGCCCCCGCACCCAGCCACGGACAGGACGGCAATTGCAAGACAGGCGGCGCCAAAGCTGCGGGTCATCATGAAACTCCTTGGGGTGTCTGATCGGCCGAACGTTCAAGCCCAGATTGTCGATGGAAGGCCGGCGACAACGAAGTCCGCGGCCCATTGGCCTCGGTCTACGGTACTTTCGACCCACGTCGAAGGCCGAAGGCCCAGTGCATTGCCGAGCCGCAACTTAAATTGACTGCAATAGCTTGGCAACCTCGCCCTGGCCGGCGAACTTGTCGCCCAGTTTGGCCAGGCGCTCGAGCTCGTCTCGTGCTCGCGGCTTGTCGCCTGCCTTGAGGTACAGGCGGGCGAGGTTGAGCTTGAGGCCGTGGTCGGTGGGGTCGCGGGTCACGGCGCGCGACTGCGCATCGATGGCTTCGGGCAGCTTGTTCTCGGCGGCCAGCGCCGCCGCCAGCGTGTCCAGAAACGGCGCCCGATCGGGCAGCACGCGGTTGGCCTTTTCTGCCAGCGCCACGGCGCCCGGCTTGCCCTGCTTGACGAGCAGCCAGGCCACGTTGTTGAGCGCCATCGCGTTGTTGGGCTCCAGCTCGATCACCCTGCGATAGCGCGATTCGGCAGCCGCCGCTTCATTGCCCGCCATCAGCAGGTCACCCAGGTAGAAATTGAAGCTGCTGTCCCTGGGGTTGACCTTGAGCCAGTCGGCCGCCGCGCGATCGGCGTCGGCGGCCTTGCCGGCGCGGCGCAGTGCGCCGTGCAGCTTGATCGCGTTGTCGCTGCTGGTGGAGCGCTGCACGGCCTGGCGATAGGCGGCGGCGGCAAGGTCCCAGTGGTTCTGGTTCGCCTCGACGTCGCCTTCCAGTGCGTAGCCGAGATCGTTCTTGGGGTCTGCCTTCTGCATCGCGCGCGCCAGGTTCAGGCCGTCCTGCGGGCGCCGGTCGGCCACGGCCAGCGAAACCAGGCCGGCTTGCGCCTGCGGCAGGCCGGGCCGGATCTCCAGCGCCCGGCGCAGTGCCTGGGCCGCGCCGGCGTTGTCCTTGGCGGCGGCGTAGGCGTTGGCCAGCAGCACCTGGATCATCGGGTTGGTGGGCTGCAGCGTGGTGAGCTTCTTGAGCGTCGTCACCGCCTGGTTGCCGTCGCCGGTGGCGATCTGGGTGCGGCCCAGGGCGTCCATGATGTCGAGGTCGTTGGGCAGCGCCGCGGTGGCCACTTGCGCCGCGGCCAGCGCCTCCTGGCCCTGGCCGGTGGCCAGCAACTGGTTGATCAGCACCAGGTGGGGCGTCGGCTCGCCCGGGCTGGCCTTGACGGCGTCGCGCATGAGCTTGACCACGTCCGCCGGCGTGCCGCCCAGGCGGGCGCCCAGCTCGGCCAGTGCGTGCATCGCCTGGTAGTTTTTGGGTTGGGCCCTGATGAGGTCTTCGAAGCGCTTGCGGGCAGCCTCGGGTTTGCCTTGGTTGAGATCGAGGGCGGCCAGAGCGGCGATGGCCGGGAAGTAGTTGGCGTCCTTTGCCAGTGCCGCCTCGAAGGCCTGGGTGGCCGCCGCGATGTCGCCCTGGGCCGCCAGCACGCGGCCGCGCAGGCTGTAGGCCAGTGGTTGATCGGGCAGCTTGCGCTGGATACCGTCGATGGCCCTGAGCGCGCCCGCCAGATCCTTCTGCGTCAGCCGTGCGCTGACCAGTGCCAGGTCGGCGCGCAGGCCCTTGTCCTGGGCAGCGATGTCTTCCAGATCGGCGGTGGCGCCCGCGTTGCCGCGCGCCAGCTGCGCCTGCGCCAAGGTCGTGCGCACACGCGGGTTGTCGGGGGCAACCTGGGTCGCGGCCTGGAAGGCGGCCTCGGCCCGCTTGGTGTCACCCATCTGCAGCCAGGCCTCGGCTGCCATCGACAGCGTGGTGCCATCGATCTGCTGGCTGTCGAGCACGGGCTTGAGAACCTCGAGAACTTTGTTGGGCTGGTTCGAGTTGAGGTAGGTCTGGGCCAGCATGTGGCGCGCCCGCAGCAGCCCCGGCGCACCCTTGAGCGCCTTTCCCAGCAAGGTCTCGGCTTGGGCGTAGCGGCGCAGGCTGAACTCCGCTGCGCCGGCCAGTTCGAGCACGCGGGCGTGGTGGGGCATCGTCTTGAGCATGCGCTCGGTGATCTCAATCACGCGCTTGAAGTCCTTGTCGCCAAAGGCGGCCTGGGCTTCGAAGAACATCGTCTCGGGGTGATTGGGTGCGATCTTCTTGAGCTCGTCGATCTGCGCGCGCGCTTCGCTGGTCTTGCCCTGCCCCGACAACAGCGTGATGACCGCGGCACGCGCGGCCATCGATTTCGGGTTGGCCGCCTGCACCTTGCTGAAAGCGTCGAGCGCGGCAGCGTTGTCCTTCTTGCCGGCGGCCAGGATCTCGCCCCGCAGCACGCCCGCGGGCTCGTTGCCGGGTTCGCGGGCGAGCACCGGGTCGAGCAAGGCCAGCGCGGCGTCGAACTCGCTTTCGGCGGCCTTCAGCCGCGCCTGCACGATGATCGCCGGCGCATGCATCGGCTTGGCCTGCAGCGCGAGCGCGGCCGCCTGGCGCGCCTTGGCCGCATCGGACTGCACCGCGTAGGCAATCGCCACCGAGGTCTGCAGGTCGGCCGCCGCGTCGGCATTCTTGAGCCGCGTGGTGGCGTACTGGGCGATGACCTTGGCCTCTTCGCCGATCGCCAGTCGGGCGCGCGCCAGTTCGGGCAGCACCTGATCCTCGGGGAACTGCAGTTCCTCGGCCTTGCCCAGTTCGACCGCCGCCGCCACCGGGTCGCCACCCTCGAGCAGCAGCTTGCCCAGCAGGTAGCGCGCTTCGCCCGAGTCGGGGTTCTTCTGGATCGCGTTCTTGAGCGCGATGACCGCCGCCTTGATGTCCTTCTTCTCGATCGCCGACTGGGCCGCCGCGATCAGGCTCTTCTCACTCTCGCCGCCGCAGCCGGCCAGGGCGAGGGCAGCGATCGCCAGGCAGGCAGTGGCCAGGATGCGGGTCATCGGTAAGTCTCCTTGAGGTGACGGGTCAGCCAGTCGCGGCCCGCATGCTAAAGGCGCTTGAGCAGACTTGCGACCTCGGCCTGGGCCTCGAAAGCACTGCCCAGACGGGACAGGTTCTCGAGCTCCTTGCGGGCATCGGCCTTGTTGCCATGTTTGATCAGTAACTGCGCCAGTCGCAGTCGCAACATCGGGCTCCTGGGCTCCAGTTCGGCGGCGCGTTTTTGCGCATCAATGGCCTTTGGCAACTGGTTCTCCGCCTCCAGGGCGAAGGCCAGCGTGTCGAGCAGCGCGGCGCGATCCGGCAGCAGGGCGAGGGCCCGTTCGGCCATCGCCGTGGCCCCCGGCTGGCGCTGGGTGGCCATCAGCCAGGCGAGGTTGTTCATCGCCGCCGCATGGCGTGGCTGCTGGGCGAGCACGGCGCGGTACATGGCGTCGGCCTGCGGCCAGTTCTTGGCCGCCAGGGCGGTGTCGCCCAGGTGGTAGAGAAAGATGACGTCCTTGGGATTGTTCTTGCGCCAGTCGGCGGCCAAGCGGTCGGCGTCGGCACCCTTGCCCGCGGCGATCAGGCTCTCGTGCAGCTTGATGGTCAACTCGGTCGACTTCGACCGTTGCAGTGCGGCGCGGTAGGCCGTAGCCGCGGCGCCCCAGTTCTTGGCGCCGGACTCGAGGTCGCCCTCGAGCACGTAGCCCGCAGCGTCCTGCGGGCCGCGCTTTTGCACCGTGCGGGCAATGGCCAGGGCATCCTGCGGCCGTTTGTCGGCGGCCGCCAGCAGCGCCAGGCTGCGCTGGGCCGGCAGGTGGTCGGGATCGAGCTCGATGGCCTGGCGCAAGCTGCGCGTGGCAGCTGCGTTGTCCTTGCTGGCGACCTGGGCCTCTGCCAGACGCACCAGGTGTTGCGGATTCTTCGCTTGCAGGTTGGTCAGCGTCTTCAGCACGCTCACCGCACGCTGGCTGTCGCCGGCGGCGAGGTGGGCGCGGCCCAGTGCATCCATGATCAGCGGGTCGCTGGGCAGCGCAGCGGTGGCGTCCTGGGCCGCCGCCTGGGCGCGTTGGGTGTCGCCGCCGGCGAGCAGGCGATCGATCAAGGCCAGGTGCGACACGCGTTGCGACGGGTCGGTCTTGACGGCTTCGACGAGCTGCGCCAGCACTGCGGCTTCGGGAGCACCGAGCCGGGTGTCCAGCGTTGCCAGCGCCACCCGGGCGCGGGCGTTCTTGGGCTCGGCCTTGATGAGATCTTCAAGCCGCTTGCGCGCCGCTTCAGCGCGCCCGGCGAAGTAGTCCATGTCGGCCAGGCCGGCAGTGGCAGCGAAGTCCCTGGGTTCCTTGGCGAGCGCTTTCTCGAAGCTCGCGGTGGCACCTGCGACGTCACCCTGCTGGCCCAGCACACGGCCGCGCAGCGTGTGCGGATAGGCCTGGGTGGGCAGCTTGCGTTGCAGCGCATCGATGGCCGCCAGCGTGCCCTGGATGTCGTTGCGCTGCCAGCGCGCACTCACCAGGGCCAGATCGGCCTGGGCGCTGGTGTCGCCTTTGGCGATCGTCTCGAGTTGCGCCAGTGCCGGCCCGCTGTCGCCGCGGGCGATCTGCGCCAGCGCGACCGAGGTGCGCACCTGCGCATCATCCGGGGCAACTTTGAGCGCGCGCTGGAAGGCGACATCCGAACGCTTGCTGTCGCCGGCCCGCAGGTAGGCCTCGCCGGCCAGCGTCAGGCTGGTGGCGTCCGCGGCAGGCGAATCGATCAGCGGCTGCAGCACTTCGGCGGCCTTCTCCGGCAGCCCGGCGCGCAGGTAGGACTGCGCCAGCAAGTGGCGCGTCGCCACTAGGTTGGGCGATTGCTTCAACGCACGGCCCAGCAGCCCTTCGGCCAATGTGTAGTGCTGCAGGCTGATCTCGGCTGCGCCGGCCAGCATCAGCACGCGCAGGTTGTTAGGCATCACCGCCAGCATCCGATCGGTGATTTCGCGGCTGGCCTTGTAGTCTTTGTCGGCAAAGGCAAACTGCGCTTCGAGGTACAGCGTCGAGGGGTGCTGGGGCTTGAGTTTCTTGAGCTTCTCGAATTCGGTGCGGGCCGCGGCGTCCTGGCCCTGCTGGAGGAACGTGTCGACCACCGCGGCGAGCGCGGCGACCGAGTCCGGGTTGGCAGCCACCACCGCACGGTAGGTCGCGATTGCGGCGACGGGGTCCTTTTTGGCCTTGAGCAGGAGCTCGCCCCTGAGCAGGCCCGCGCCCTCGTTGCCGGCTTCGCGCGCCAGCACGCCGTCGAGCTGGACCAGCGCGCTGTCGGTCTTGCCTTCGGACGCATCCAGCCGGGCCAGGACGACGATCGCAGGTGCGTAGCCGGCCTGCGCCTGCAGCGCCGCGGCAGCCGCCCCACGTGCCAGTTCGGCATTGCCCTGCGCCGCATAGGCCGAGGCCAGAGAGGTCTTCAGGTCAGCGGCGGCACGGCCATCGGCCAGGGTCAGCTGGGCGTACTGGGCTATGACTTTCGACGCCTCGCCGGTGGCCAGCAGTGCGCGTGCGATTTCCGGCACCACCTGCGCTTCGGGCGTCTGCGTCTCTTCGGCCTTGCGCAGTTCGACGAGGGCGCCCGCCGCGTTGGCGCTTTGCAGCAGGGCCTTGCCCAAGAGGAAGCGCGCCTCGCTCGAGTCGGGGTTCTTGTCCAGCGCGTTCTTGAGCTGGATCACCGCGCCGGCGAAGTCGCGCTTGTCGATCAGCGCCTTGGCTGAAGTGATGAGCTTGGTGTCGGACTCGCCAACGCTGCAGGCAGCGAGGGCAGCCAGCAGGCAGGCGAACAGGGCAACTCGAATCATCAAGCGAATCTCCGTGGCGAACAGGTTGACGTGCGTGGCTTCTGGCCCTGTCATCCAGGCGCTTGACCAGGTGGAGAGAGGTTCGCAGCGGCGCAAGAAGACGTCATTGAGGATAGTTTGCCCGCCTCCATGGCGGTGCCCGTGATTCCCTGCATTCCGGTAGCCGCGGCCCCGAGCCAGGTGTGCAAAGCGTGACGGAATTGCGATTCGACCGCAGCCGCGGCTCAGCAAGGCGATTGCGCGCTTCGCCGGCGACCGCGATCCACCTCACCCGGCCGAGAACCTGCATCTGCTGGCCGAGCCATCCAAAGGAATGTCGGTCTTTCTTACAACCGCCCCCACCCTGAATAGGGGGGTCAGACATCTTTGTTGTTATGAATCAATGAGTTGAGAAACGTGGCCTGCGTCTTGCTGTTTGGGTAGTGCGGCACTCCAGTGTCGAGTGTTTGGTGATGGAGTTCGCGCCAGGGGGCCAACGGTGCCATCGCTGTGTTGTGTGGGTCTGAGCCGGCATGTGCTTGCGGAGCAGGTTCAAGTCAGTCAACTTCAAATTAGGAAGCAACGATGAAAATCTCAAAGAATGCATTCGGTTTCGCGCTGTCTGCGGTGGTGTTGGCCCTGAGCGGCGCAGCCTCTGCACACACCGTGTCCTTGGGTTCAATCAATGCCGGCGCGCCCGGCTCGGTCACCATCTGGCTCGGCAGCTACCACGTTGGAGCCAGTAATGAGGGCTCTTTGACGATAGGGGGCAGCACCTACGCCTTCAATATGCTCAGTTTCGGCCTGCCCTCAGGCCTCGTCAGTGGCGCCAACAACTTTTACGCGGCGGCCGCTTGCTGCAGCGGCGGTCAGTATGACCAAAATGCGAACAACACGGGTCAAACCATTGCCACTTGGCAGGGCGTCACGGTCACGGGACTCAGCGCCGGTCTCCAGAGCTACACGATCTCGGGCATGAATACGATTGAATGGAGTAACTGGATGACGCTACAGCCAAACTGGACAGGCACGGTCTTGATTCCTGGAAGCTCTGTCGGCGTTCCGGAACCGACTTCGATCGCTCTCGTTGGTCTGAGCCTGCTGGCTCTGGGCCTGAGCCGCCGCAAGCAAGCCGCCTGATCGAGGCCGCTGCAAACCAGAAGCCCCGCCTCGGCGGGGCTTTTTCATGGCCGCAACGCGTCGGGCACCTTCGGAGCCGGCCTCAGAAGGCCGCGATCCCCGTCATCGCGCGCCCCAGGATCAGCGCGTGCACGTCGTGCGTGCCTTCGTAGGTGTTGACGACCTCCAGGTTGACGAGGTGGCGGGCGACGCCGTATTCGTCGCTGATGCCGTTGCCGCCCATCATGTCGCGCGCCACGCGGGCGATGTCCAGCGCCTTGCCGCAGCTGTTGCGCTTCATGATGCTGGTGATCTCCACCGACGCCGTGCCTTCGTCCTTCATGCGGCCCAGGCGCAGGCAGCCCTGCAGGCCGAGCGTGATCTCGGTCTGCATGTCGGCCAGCTTCTTCTGGATCAGCTGGTTGGCGGCCAGCGGCTTGCCGAACTGCTTGCGGTCGAGCACGTACTGGCGCGCGCGATGCCAGCAGTCTTCGGCCGCGCCCAGGGCGCCCCAGGCAATGCCGTAGCGGGCGCTGTTCAGGCACGTGAACGGGCCCTTCAAGCCGCGCACTTCAGGCAAGGCGTTCTCGGCCGGGCAGAAGACCTCGTCCATCACGATTTCGCCGGTGATGCTGGCGCGCAGGCCCACCTTGCCGTGGATCTTGGGCGCCGTCAGGCCCTTCATGCCCTTGTCGAGGATGAAGCCGCGGATGGCGCCGGCGTCGTCCTTGGCCCAGACCACGAAGACGTCGGCGATCGGCGAGTTGCTGATCCACATCTTGCTGCCGCTGATCGAAAAGCCTCCCGGCACGGCCTTGGCCCGCGTGACCATGCTGCCGGGGTCGGAGCCGTGGTCGGGCTCGGTCAGGCCGAAGCAGCCGATCCATTCGCCGCGCGCCAGCTTGGGCAGGTACTTCTGCTTCTGCGCCTCGGTGCCGAACTCGTGGATCGGCACCATGACGAGCGAGCTCTGCACGCTCATCATCGAGCGGTAGCCGCTGTCGACGCGCTCGACCTCGCGCGCCACCAGGCCGTAGCAGACGTAGTTGAGGCCGGCGCCGCCGTAGGCTTCGGGGATCGTGGGCCCGAGCAGGCCGAGCTCGCCCATCTCGCGGAAGATGGCGACGTCGGTCTGCTCGTGGCGAAAGGCGTCCAGCACGCGCGGCGCCAGGCGGTCCTGGCAGTAGGCGGCGGCGGCGTCGCGCACCTGGCGCTCGTCGTCGCTGAGCTGCTGGTCCAGCAACAGTGGGTCGTCCCAGTGAAAGCTTGCTCGGGTGGCCATGGGGTTTCCTCTTTCTAGTCGGGGATGACGGCGGTGACTTCGATCTCGACCTGCGCGCGGTCTTCGATCAACGCCACCACCTGCACGGCGGTCATGGCGATGCCGAAGTCGCCGATGAGCTCGCGAAAGGCGGCGCCGATCTCACGCGCGCGGGCCAGGTACTCGCGCTTGTCGGTCAGGTACCAGGTCATGCGCGTGATGTGCGCGGGCCGGGCGCCGGCTTCGGCCAGCACTTCGACCACATTCTGCAACGCCTGCCGCACCTGGCCGACGAGCTCGTCGGTGTGGAACTCGTTGTGGGCGTCCCAGCCGATCATGCCGGCGACGAAGACCTGGCGGCCCTGGGCCAGGTTCACCGCGACGCCGTTGGCGTAGCCCTTGGGCCGCGCCCAGTGGGCGGGTTGCAGCAATTGCTTGGTCATCCGATGTCCTTGATCAGGTCGCGGCCGATGATGAGTTGCTGCACCTCGGTGGCGCCTTCGTAGATGCGCAGCGATCGGATCTCGCGGTACAGCCGCTCCACCGGCGCGCCGCTGACCAGGCCGGCGCCGCCGAACAGCTGCACCGCGCTATCGATGACCTGCTGCGCGCCTTCGGTGGCCGCCAGCTTGGCCATCGCGGCCTGGCGCGTGACGTTGCGGCCCTGGTCGCGTTCCCAGGCCGCGCGGTAGACCAGCAGCGCGGCGCTGTCGATGGTCAGCGCCATCTGCGCCAGCTTGGCCTGCGTGAGCTGGAAGTCGGCCAGATGCTGGCCGAACATGGGCCGGCTCCTGGCGCGCGCCAGGCCTTCTTCCATGGCGCGGCGGGCGAAGCCCAGTGCCGCGGCGGCGACGCTGGTGCGAAAAACATCCAGCGTGCGCATCGCGACCTTGAAGCCTTCGCCGGCGGCTCCGATGCGGTGGGTCAGTGGCACGCGGCAGTTCTTGAAGCGCAGGCGCGCCAGCGGGTGCGGCGCGATGACTTCGATGCGCTCTGCGATCTCGAAGCCGGGCGTGCCGGCTTCGACGACGAAGGCCGAAATCCCGCGCGCCGCGGGCGCCTCGCCGGTGCGGCAGAACACGACATAGAAGTCGGCGATGCCGCCGTTGCTGATCCAGGTCTTCTGGCCATCGAGCACGGCCTGCTCGCCTTCGATGCGCGCCGCGCATTGCATCGCAGCGACGTCGGAGCCGGCATCGGGCTCGCTCAGCGCAAAGGCGCTGATGGCCTGGCCGCGCGCCACCTTCGGCAACCAGCGCTGTTTCTGCTCGGTGCTGCCGGCCAGCGAGATAGCGCCCGAGCCCAGGCCCTGCATCGCGAAGGCAAAATCGGCCAGGCCGTTGTGGCGCGCCAGCGTCTCGCGCGCCAGGCACAGCATGCGCGTGTCGATGGCTTCGGCGGCACCGCCGAAATCGATGCCCGCCACCGCGTGCGCTAGCCAGCCGGCTTCACCCAGTTGCTTCACCAGCTGCCGGCACTGCGCGTCGATGTCGTGCGCGTGCACGTCGCGCACGGTGCGCAGCGCCCAGCCGTCGAGCGCGGCCGCGAACTCGCGGTGGCGTGGCTCGAAGAAGGGCCAGCTCAGGTGTTCGATTGGACTCACGCGGTCACCGCATGCATCAAGCTTCCCGCCGCGGAACCGGCTTTGCCGGGCCGTCGGCGGACGGCCCCCTCGGGGGGTAGCGAGCGATAGCGAGCTCGGGGGCCCATCAATTGCCTTCGAACACCGGCTTGGTCTTGGCGACGAAGGCGCGGTAGGCGCGGCCGAAGTCCTCGGTCAGCATGCACAGCGCCTGCGCCTGGGCTTCGCTTTCGATCGCGGCGTCGATGCTCATGTCCCACTCCTGGTGCAGCATGGTCTTGGTGATGCCGTTGGCGAAGGTCGGGCCGGCGGCGAGTTCCTTGGCCCATGCCAGCGCCTCGGCGGCGAGCGCTTCGGGCGCGACCAGGCGGTTGTAGAAGCCCCAGCGCTCGGCTTCCTCGCCCGGCAGCGCGCGGCCGGTGTAGAGCCACTCGCTGGCGCGGCCCTGGCCGACGATGCGCGGCAGCAGCGCGCAGGCGCCCATGTCGCAGCCGGCCAGGCCGACGCGATTGAACAGAAACGCCGTCTTGCTGCGCGCGGTGCCGATGCGCAGGTCGCTGGCCATGGCCATGATGGCGCCGGCGCCGGCGCACACGCCGTCGATGGCGGCGATGATGGGCTGCGGGCAATGGCGCATGTTCTTCACCAGCTCGCCGGTCATGCGCGTGAACATCAGCAGTTCGGGCGCCTTGAGCCGGATCAGCGGGCCGATGATCTCGTGCACGTCGCCGCCGCTGCAGAAGTTGCCGCCGGCGCCTTGCACCACCACCACGTGCACGTCGCTGGCGAGGCGCAAGGTGTGGAACAGGTCGCGCAGCTCGGCGTAGGACGCGAAGGTCAGCGGGTTCTTGCGCTCGGGGCGGTTGAGCGTGATGAGGCCCACGCCGTCCTGCACCTGCCACAGGAAGCGCTGGCTGCGGTGGCCGGCCAGCGCGATGCGGTTGCCGGCGTTCAGATCGAGGTCGACGCGGTCGGGGTTGGATGCGGTCATGGCTTGCTCAGTTCGGTGTCCTGGCGCGCTGCAACAGCGCTTCCATCTGGGGTTTGCCGCTCTGGTACTGCACCGGCCAGCGAGTGCCGGTGAAGCCGATTCTGGCCGCTTCCTGCAACGTCCAGGCAGGATTGGCCAAGTGCGGGCGCGCCACCGCGCAGAGGTCGGCGCGGCCGGCGCTGATGATGCTGTTGACGTGGTCGGCCTCGCTGATCGCGCCCACCGCGATGGTGGCGATGCCGGCCTCGTTGCGGATGCGGTCGGCAAAGGGCGTCTGGTACATGCGGCCGTAGGTCGGCTTCTGATCGGCGCTGACCTGGCCCGAGCTGCAGTCGATCATGTCGGCGCCGGCGGCCTTGAAGGCGCGCGCGATCTGCACCGCGTCGGCGGGCGTGATGCCGCCTTCGACCCAGTCGTGGGCGCTGATGCGCACGCTGATCGGCCGGTCCCGCGGCCACGTGGCACGCACCGCGGCGAAGACCTCCAGCGGGTAGAGCAGCCGCTGCGCCAGCGTGCCACCGTAGCCGTCGTCGCGCCGGTTGGTCAGCGGCGAGATGAAGCTGCTGAGCAGGTAGCCGTGTGCGCAGTGCAGTTCCAGCCAGTCGAAACCGGCGGCGGCGGCGAGTTGCGTGCTGCGCACAAAGTCGTCGCGCACCCGGTCCATGTCCTCGCGCGTCATCGTGCGCGGCACTGCGCCTTCGGGCAGGTAGGGCAGGGCCGAGGCGGCGATCAGCGGCCAGTTGCCTTCGGCCAGCGGCCGATCGGCGCCTGTACCCTGCCAGGGCGCGTTGGTGCTTCCTTTGGCGCCGGCATGGCCGAGCTGGATCGCAATCTTGGCGTCGCTGTTGGCATGCACGAAGTCGACGATGCGCTTGAAGGCGTCGCGCTGTGCTTCGTTCCACAGGCCCGGGCAGCAGGGCGTGATGCGCGCGTCGGCACTGGGACAGGTCATCTCGACCACCACCATGCCGGCGCCGCCCATTGCACGCGAGCCCAGATGCACGAGGTGGTAGTCGGCCGCCACGCCATCGACGCAAGAGTACTGCGCCATTGGCGAGACCACGACACGGTTCTTCAGCGTCAAGCCGCGCAAGCGGTAAGGCGTGAACATCGGTGGTGTCACAGGCCCCCAGGCTGCGGTCGCGGCCTTGCCGCGATCCTCGCCACCCCCCGAGGGGGCTGCCCCGCCTTGGGGCGGCCCGGCGGCGGGGCGCCGGTCGGCAAACCACTTCTCGAAGCCGTCCAGCCAGCCCTTGTCGCGCAGGCGCAGGTTCTCGTGGCTGATGCGTTGGCTGCGCGTGAGCATGCTGTACATGAACTGCTCGGGTTCGAGCTGGTCGCAGTAGCGTTCCCCGCAGACCTCGAACCATTCCATCGCGTTCCAGGCTGCGTTCTGGATGCGCAGCACGTCGACGGCGCGCAGCGCCTGGTAGCGCTGCAGCACTTCGGGGATGTGCTCGGCGGTGTCGCCCTGGTCCCTGAACTGGCGCGTCAGCTCGATGGCGTCTTCCAGCGCCAGCTTGGTGCCCGAGCCGATGGCGAAGTGCGCGGTGTGCACCGCGTCGCCCATCAGCACGACATGGTTGCGGCCGTTGAAGTGCCACCAGTGCTCGCACTTCACGCGCTGGAAGTTCAGCCACGCACTGCCGCGCAGGTGGCGTGCGTTGCTCATCAGCTTTTCGCCCTGCAGGTTGGCGGCGAAGAGCTGCTCGCAGAATGCGATCGACTGCTCGGGGTCGGCCTGGTCGAGGCCGTGGGCCAGCCAGACGTGTTCGGGGCACTCGACGATGAAGGTGCTGGTGCTGTCGTCGAACTTGTAGATGTGGGCCTGGAACCAGCCGTGCTCGGTCTTCTCGAACAGGAAGGTGAATGGCTCATAGCGCTTCTTCGTGCCCAGCCAGATGAAGCGGTTGGGCCGCGTCACGATGTCGGGCTTGAAGACCGCGGCGTACTTGCCGCGGATGCGCGAATTGATGCCGTCGCTGGCGATCACGAGGTCGGCATCCGGATAGTCGGCATCGCTGTCGGCTTCGGTCTCGAAAGTCAGTCGCACACCCAACTGTTCGCAGCGCGCCTGCAGGATGTTGAGCAGCTTCTTGCGCCCGATGCCGACAAAACCGTGGCCGCCGCTCTTGATCGTGCGGCCCTTGAACTGCAGCTCGATGTCGTCCCAGTGCGCGAAGCTCGCCTCGATGGCGTCGGCGGTGTCGCGGTCCCACTGCCGCATGTTGTCCATGGTGGCGTCGGAGAACACCACGCCCCAGCCGAAGGTGTCGTAGGCGCGGTTGCGCTCGACCACCGTGATGTCGTGCTCGCTGCCGCGTTCGCGCCCGAGCTTCTTCATCAGCAGGCCGAAGTACAGGCCCGAGGGGCCGCCACCGATGCAGACGATCTTCATGATCCCGTCGGCGCCGGCTTCAGGCGTTGACGTTGACGACCAGGCGGCCGCGGATGCGCCCGGCCAGGATGTCGGCGCCGGCCTGCAGCGCCGCGGCGAGCGGGATCTCCTGCGTCAGCGCCTCGAGCTTGGCCAGGTCGAGGTCTTGCGCCAGGCGCGCCCAGGCGGCGCGGCGCAAGGCCTGCGGCGCCATCACGCTGTCGATGCCGGCCAGCGTGATGCCGCGCAGGATGAACGGTGCCACCGAGCCCGGGAAGTCCATGCCCTGGGCCAGCCCGCAGGCCGCCACGGCGCCGCCGTAGCGCGTGCCGCCGCAGGCGTTGGCCAGGGTGTGGCTGCC
>JANMVM010000445.1:0-2117 GCA_031392695.1 Rubrivivax sp. | reverse complement strand
GCGCTGGGCGCTCGGCGCCACGCGTGCGGCGCGTATGGCCCGCATTGGTGCAGCGGGCGCAGTCGTTTGGCGGGCGCTGCGGGCTGACCCGTCACCCACGTTCGCAAAGCGCCGCAAGAACGGGCGGCGCAATGCGCGGCTGTCGTCGGTCTTGGCGACAATACCGTTCGCGCGCTGGGGCAGCGCGATGCCGGCCCATTGGCCGACGCCATCGGCCACCCGCAGCGACTCGACGGCGTCCAGGTTCAGGGCCAGTTGCTCACTGCCGCACGCGCCATGGATGCAATTGGCGCAATGGTCGCTGCCGGCCAGGCTCAACTCGGTGCCCTGCTTGACCAGATAGGCCAGTAGCGCGGGCCCCAGGGCGCCCAGGCAGGGCACGCTGGAATCGGCGTCGACGCCAGATGGTTCGCAGGCGATGGACAAAGAGCTGCGGCCGCGTGCCATGTCGATCAGGCCGAGTGGCGAAAGGCTCGCGGCGGTGAATGTCTCGGTGCGACAGGCACTGACGCACAAGCCGCAACGTCGGCAACTTTCGCTCGCGATCGCCACACCTTCGTCCGACAGACGGATCGCTTCATGAGGGCAGGCCTGCTCGCAGCGCCGGCACTCGCTGTAGCGGAAGCGGTAGCGCACACAGCGGGTGGCCTGGATCTCGGGCACGGCGCTCATGAACACCTCTACTTGGGCCTGCTCGCGACAGGCCGGGCTGGTTTGGCCTCGAACACATGCAGTGGCGTGCCCTGCTGGCAGGTGTCGTGCGGAATGACAAAGGTGAACTTCGAGCCGGGTTTCGCGGCCTGGGCCTCCAGGCGGAATTCGACCGACTGCCAGGCCATGTATCCGCCCTTGACCGCGTAGGCCTTGTGCGGGCTGCTCTTGGCCAGCGCCCTCGCCACGACCATTGCCCGTGCATCGGTGTCGGCCAGGACGATGACGACGCTGGTCGGCTTGATGCGCAGGTCATCGCTGTAGGCCAGCGCCCCCGGCAGCTCAGCCTCCTTGCGGCGTTGTGCGCTGCGCGCGTCGATCACGCAGCACTGGGGCGATTGCGTGAGCAGCGCCACCAGCTGCGCGTCATCCTGCAGCGCTGCGGTGGCGGCGTGTGTCGACAAGGCCACGAGCTGCAAGGCCAAACCCAGTGGCAACGAGCCGAGCCGGCGGATCCTCATGCCACCAGCTCCTCAGCGGCCCGCGGCGATCCAAAGCGGGCCATCAATTTGCGGGCCAGCGCGTCGGCGGCGTTGTTGTCGGGCAGCACCAAGCGGCTGACCTGTCCAAACTCGACCCACGCAGCGAGATCGGCGTCGGGCGCGACGAGCGGGCTGAACCAAAGCCGCTCACCGAAGCGTTCAATCAGCCCGGCACAGAGGTCGAGGTCGCGGTCGTCCGGCATGTCCACGCTGATGAGGATCGTCCGGACGCCCAGGCCCGTCAGCTGTTCGATCCACCGGCCCACTTCCGTGCCGGTGCCCTGCATGTCGCTGGTCAAAACTTCCCAGCGCGCCTGCGGGTTGCTCGGCACCATGCACTTGAAGTCGCCGTTGGAGTGTGAGTCCAGCGCCCATGACACCGCCAGGCGCCTCGCCGG
Organism: Rubrivivax sp.; assembly: GCA_031392695.1. Taxonomy (GTDB): domain Bacteria; phylum Pseudomonadota; class Gammaproteobacteria; order Burkholderiales; family Burkholderiaceae_C; genus Rubrivivax. The sequence continues at coordinate 526 of JANMVM010000445.1, read as the reverse complement.
CACCCAGGCGCCGACCCGGGCGGCGCCGAACTCGGCCACTGCGGAACCGATTAGCGAGATGTCTCGCAGCGCGCTGTCGGCCAGCAGAACTTGGCGCGCACCGGCCGCCAGTCGAGCGCGCGCCTGCGCCAGGCCTCCGCTTTCCAACACCACGCCGATGTTCGACAAGCGCGCCAGCAGGTCGCCGCGGCCGAGCATGAACGCGGGTTGGGTGGACGAGGCAGCGGTGGATTTCGTGACCCAGCGCGCCAGGGTCAATGGTTCGCGGGGGCTTGTCATGCGATGGCCCTCGCCAGACGGAACTTGCGGTAGACGAACGGCTGAATCGGGCACGCGGCTTTCGGCGGCAGGCCAACCAGCAGGGGCCGCAACTCGGCGAGGCTCTGCAGCACCGGCTCGACGGCCACGCCCTGGTGGCTCGGCACGTAGGGTGCCAGGAAAACCATCGCGTCATCGATCATCATCAAAGACCCTTCCTGGTTGCCGCATTGCGTGAAGTGCAGCGCCAAGGCGGCGAACGCCATGC
>JANMVM010000434.1:0-19806 GCA_031392695.1 Rubrivivax sp. | reverse complement strand
CCATGCCGGCGCCCATGGCACCGAGGCCGATGAGGCCGATCGAGGCGACGGGATCGGGGGGTGCGACAGACATGCCGGGCTCCTGGAGACAGGCCCGGAGTGTGCCGCAGGCCCAAGGCCTGGCCGACGCACTGCACAGCGCGCCGCTGGCCGGGCCAAGGCCTGGCCCAGGCTGCTCGTGCGCCCCGTCTGGGCCTGCGACATCGCCAACGCCGAGAGCTAGGGGGGAACCCTAATTTCACCCTTGTCTTGACCGCATGCGAAGCGTTAAATCCCAGGGCGCAGGGCAACGAAATCCTGCGCCAGCCAAGTCCGATTCAACCCAGGAGTGATGAACATGAAACGTGACGACAAATGGATGCGTGCGGCGCGTGTTGCGCCGGTGCTGTTGGCTTGCGCGCTCGGCCTGACAGGCGTCTTCGCCCAGCAGGGACTCGATGCCAGGGCGGTGAAGGCCGCGCCAAGCAAGGCGCTGAAGATTGAAATCCTGAAGTCCTCTGCTCGCTCCGCGGCGCAGCTCGATCCCAACGCGCTGGGCGACTTCAGCCGGGACAACGTCTACACCGCGGTCACGCCGTGCCGCATCGTCGACACGCGCAATGCCGGCGGGCCGTTTCTCGGCGGCGATACGCGCACCTTCGACGTCGACGGCGCGAACTTCCTCGCCCAGGGCGGCTTCAACGGCAGTTGCGGGATTCCATTCAACGTCGCGGCTTCGGTGGCGATGACGATCACCGTCACCGGCGGCGGCGGCGCGGGCTTCATCACCGCGTGGGGCCTGGGCGTGCAGCCCCTGTCCAGCGTCATCAACTGGACTGCCGGCCAGACGGTGGCCAATTCGACCATCGTGCCGGTGGTGCCGGGTGGGGGCAACGACTTCAGCATCTTCGCCAGCGGCGGAACCCATGTCGTGATCGACGTCATCGGCTTCTTTGCAGCACCGGTGGCCACGGCGCTGGATTGCACCTCGGTCGCTTCGGCGGTGACCGCCGTGCCTTTCAACGTCTACACCAATGTAGACGCCATCTGCCCGGCCGGGCGCACGGCCACGGGCGGCGGGACCTTCCCGACCGAGGGCACGCTCGGTCGACCCAACATCTGGACCGACGGCAGCCCGACGGTCAGCAACGGCTGGCGCACCTGGGTCGACAACCAGACGGGGTCGAGCCGCACGATCCAGACCTATGCCGTGTGCTGTCGGGTGCCAGGGCGCTGAAGACGCGCTGCGGCGTGCCGGCGCGCTTCAGCGTGCCGACACGCCGCGGTGACGGGGAGCATCAGCGCGTGTCCGGGATGCGATAGCTGGTGCGCTCCTAGAACGAACGCGGCAGCCCCAGCACGTGCTCGGCCACGTAGGCGTAGATCATGTTCGTGGAGATCGGCGCCACCTGGTACAGGCGCGTCTCGCGGAACTTGCGCTCGATGTCGTATTCGTGCGCAAAGCCGTAGCCGCCGTGGAACTGCAGGCACACGTTGGCCGCTTCCCACGAAGCCTTGGCAGCCAGGTACTTGGCCATGTTGGCCTGCGCGCCACAGGGCTGCTGATGGTCGAACAGTTCGCAGGCCTTCCAGCGCATCAGGTCGGCGGCCTCGACTTCGATGTAGGCGTCGGCAATCGGGAACTGCACGCCCTGGTTCTGGCCGATCGGGCGGCCGAAGACCACGCGCTCGTTGACGTAGCGGGTCACCCGGTCGATGAACCAGCGGCCGTCGCCGATGCATTCAGCGGCGATCAGTGTGCGCTCGGCGTTGAGGCCGTCGAGGATGTACCGGAAGCCCTGGCCCTCTTCGCCGATCAGGTTCCCGGCCGGGATCTCGAGGTCGTCGAAGAACAGCTCGTTGGTCTCGTGGTTGACCATGTTGGCGATCGGGCGCACGGTCATGCCTGACCTTTGTGCAGCGCGCAGGTCGACCATGAAGATCGACAGGCCCTCGGACTTCTTGGTCACTTCAGACAACGGCGTGGTGCGCGCCAGCAGGATCATCCAGTCGCTGTGCTGGACGCGGCTGATCCACACTTTCTGGCCGTTGACGACGTAGCGATCGCCGTGCCTGAGCGCGGTGGTCTTCAGCGCCGTGGTGTCGGTGCCGGCACCGGGCTCGGTGACCGCCATCGACTGCAGGCGCCACTCGCCGCTGGCAATGCGCGGCAGGTAGTGCTGCTTCTGCACTTCGGAACCATGACGCAGCAGCGTGCCCATGTTGTACATCTGGCCGTGGCAGGCACCGGCGTTGCCGCCCGAGCGGTTGATCTCCTCCATCACCACCGAAGCCTCGGCCAGGCCCAGGCCCGAGCCGCCGTAGTGCTGCGGGATCAGGGCGGCCAGCCAGCCGGCCTGGGTCAGCGCTTCGACGAAGGCTTCTGGATAGGCCCGCTCCTGGTCGATCCGGCGGTGGTACTCGTCGGGGAAGCCGGCGCACAGGGCGCGCACGGCGTCTCGGATGTCCTGGAAGCGGTCGGCTGCGTTCATCGATGACTCCGGGGTGGGGCGCAGGGGCGGCCCCTGGACTTGCAGGCTGCACAGTAGCGCACCGGCACGGGTCGGGTTCGGCGCGCGGCCTTCGAGCGTCGAAGTCATCGACGAGACGAACACCGACCAAGGAACTCTTGCGCCCTGTGTCCGTTGTGGCACAGATCGAACGCGCTTCGTCAGCGGATGCTGATCGCCAGGTGAATCGCCGCGCGGACAGCGAAGCGCAGGACGATACCTGTCCAGGCACCTGGATGATCCAGGCGTCGCAACCCCACGCACACGCCGAGGATCCGTTCGGCCTGCAGCGACCGACCGACCGCGACGAAGAATCCGCCGCCGAAGCGTACGCCGAGTCCTTGTCCGATCTTGAGCCGGCGCGCCTGGTGTCGAAGCCCGGGCAGGCCAAGGAGGTGTTCATTTCCGACGATCCGCCCGACGCCAGCGCGCAACCCGGCAGGCCCCACCCGCCGCCACGGCTGGGCTGGGCTGAGCGCGCACCGGGCGATGCCGGGCAGCTTGCGCAGGCGCTTCGAGATGCTGGGATCCCGGCGCTGTACCAGTCGCAGCGGCGCAGCCGGCGCGACAGCGCGACAGCGCGACCCTGCCGCTGATCGACGTCAGCGGCTCCACCGGCGGCTGGATCTCGGCCCACCGCCGGGTCATCGATGTCGAGCGCGAGGCCCTGCTGCTGGTGTGTCTGGCGCTGAACGGGCTGGGCGAGCCCACTGCCGTCCAGGCCTTCTCCTGCCAACGGCCCCGGGCGCTGACCGAGGCCTCGCTGCAGGGCATCTCGCCGTTCTGCCTCACGGTGGGCCGCCATGCCAGCAGTCACCTGGCCGCGATCCTCGGCGCCCAGCACGACGCACTGCTGAACCGGCCGGAACTGCTCCCGCTGATGTTGCTCCCGCTGGTGTTGTTCCCGCTGATATTGCTCCCGCTGATGCTGCTCGGTTGGATGAAACGCCTGGTCCGCGCCTGGGCCGGGCGGCCCCCGGGGCAGCCATCGCCGCCAGTCAGGAGCGATCTGCCGCGCAACCTGGGCAGGAGTCCAGGCGAACAGCGGGCCGATGCACTGGTCCGGCCCCTCCCCGGGTGGCCCGGGCAGGCTCTGTGCCACGGCGGGCGGCCTGGATGACCCGCCAGGGCGGACTGCTGCAGAAGAACCAGGGGTTTGCGATCCAGCGCGAGCAGCCTGTACTGCTCGGTATCTTTGTTGTACTATTCAGAATCCTTAGCGTCTAGTTGGTATAGGCAGCTGCCGCCCGCACTCATGGTCAACATCCCCGCCTCCCCTTTCACCCTGCCCGAAATGTTCCAGCCCGACGTGATGGTCGAGGACGAGAAGTGGTATCCGCTGGGCAAGATGGGAAAGGTGCGCCCGCTGCTGTTCGATGTGTCCAATGGCGGCTGGATCAGTATCCTCAAGGCCCAGGGATCGGGCACCATTCAGCGCCACCGGCATGCCAGCCCGGTGACGGCCTGGACCATGGACGGTGCCTGGGGCTACCGGGAGCATGACTGGGTGGCGCGAGCCGGCAGCTTTGCCTTCGAGCCAGCCGGTCATATTCACACGCTCTACATCGACCCCACCGTGGGCCACATGACGGCCTTGTTTCACGTCATGGGGCCGCTCGTCTACCTGGACGAAGAGGGCAACGCCGTGGACTACGACGACGTATTCCTGCGCCTGGACCGCTATGCCAAGCACTGCCGGGACGTCGGCCTGGGCGATGCATTCGTGCGCTCGCTCGTCCGCTGAGCCTTGAAACGGTGACCCTCACCGCACCCATTCCGCAGGAGACAGCGATGCCAGCCCCGATGCCCGCCCAGATGCACCTGATGCAGATGCTGATCAGCAGCGCCAGCACCCACACGCTGATGAGCTGGGCCGACCCGGCCGACCGCCAGTTGGATGGACTGCAGGACTTTGCCTACTGGCAGCATCTGGCCCGAACGCTGGAGCGCGGTTGTTTTGACGGCGTGTTCTTTGCCGACAGCCCGGCCACCCACGCGGTCTACAAGGGCAGCGCGACGCCGTCGGTGCAGTACGGCGCCTCCTGGCCCAACCACGACCCGATGCCCTTGGTGGCGGTGATGGCCGCGGCGACGAAGCACCTGGGCATTGGCGTCACCTTGTCCACCACCGGCAGCACGCCCTACCTGGCGACGCGGCGCCTGACGACGCTCAACTACTTGAGCCGGGGCCGTGTGGGCTGGAACATCGTGACCGGCTTTTCGAACGCCGAGCACATGGCCAACGGCATGGGCGTGCAGATGCCCCACGATGAACGCTACGACTACGCCGACGAGTTCATGGCCATCTGCTACGCCCTTTGGGACAGCGTGCCGCCCGAGGCCATCCTGCGCGACGCGGCGGCAGGCCAGTTTGCCGATCCGAGCAAGGTCAAGCAGGTCGACTTCCAGGGCAAGTACCTGGCCTGCAAGGCGGTGGGGCCGATCCTGCCCTCGCCCTTCGGCCGGCCGATGCTGTTCCAGGCGGGCTCGTCCGGCCGCGGCATGAAATTCGCGCTCGACCATGCCGAGGTGGTGTTCGGCATCCAGCCCCACGTCGCCGGCATGAACAAGAGCATGGCGCAGTTGCGCGACGCCGCCGCCGCACACAACAGCAGCCACGGCCAGAGCCGCGACCCGAAGATGCTGTTTGGTCTGCAGCCGATCGTGCGCAGCACCGAGGCCGAAGCGAGCCGGCGCGCCGACGAGCTGCGCCAGCGCATCCCGCTGGACGCCACGCTGGCGCGCATGTGCGGCGTGTTCGGCGTCGACCTGAGCGGCATGGACCCCGACCAACCGCTGGCCGAGATGGAGACCCAGGCCTCGCGCGGCCTGCTCGCGGCCAGCACCACGGGCGCCGATGGCAAGGCCGTCACGCTGCGCGACGCCGCCGCGCGCTGGGAGCTGTCGGTGTCGATCCCGCAGCTCATCGGCACGCCCGAGCAGGTGGCGGCCGAGATCGAGAGCATCTGGCGCGAGACCGGCTGCTACGGCTTCAACCTGAGCCCGACCACCAACCCCGACAGCGTCGACGACTTCGTCGACCAGGTGGTGCCGCTGCTGCAAAAGCGCGGCGTCTTCCGCACCGCCTACGAAGGCCCGTGCTTCCGCGACAACCTGATGTCCTGATCGGCGCCGAGCATGGACACCCCAGCCCCGGACGCCCCGTCGCCGGCCATCGACCCGATCGAATTCCGTCGCTGCCTGGGCGCCTTCGTCACCGGCGTGACGGTGATCACGGTGCTGGACGAGCACGGCACGCCGCTGGGCATGACGGCCAACTCCTTCAATTCGGTGTCGCTGGATCCGCCGCTCATCGTCTGGAGCCTGCGCACCAACGCCAGCACCTACGGCGTCTACAGCAAGGCCCGGCGCTTCGTCGTCAACATCCTGTCCGAAGAGCAGATCGACGTTTCCAATCGCTTTGCGCGCTCGGGCCCGGAGCGCTTCGACGGCGTGGCCATCACGCCGGGCATCGCGGGCCTGCCGCTGCTCGACGGCGCCGCCGCGCACCTGGAATGCCGCACCGAGGCCACCTACCCGGGCGGCGACCACCTGCTGTTCCTGGGCCGCGTCGAGCGCATCTCGGGCAGCACGCGCAAGCCGCTGGCCTTCGGCGCCGGCAAGTACATGGTCGTCCACCCGTATGACAACGCACGCAACGTCGGCGCGGGCAGCAGCAACGTCGCGAGCCTGAATGCGGTGCACCTGGCGCGGCCCTGCCTGGAAGACCTGAACCGCGAGACCGACAAGACGGTCGGCCTGGGCGTGTGGGGCAACTTCGGGCCGACGCTGATCTGGTGGATCGAGGCCAGCAAGCCGGTCGATGTGCGGCTGCGTTGTGGCATGGTCTTGCCGCTGCTGGGTTCGGCCACCGGCAAGGTCTTCGCGGCCTTCTCGCCGGCCGAGGTGACCGGCCCCTACCTCGAAGCCGAGATCGCCGCCGCGCAGCGCAGCGAAAGCTCGCCCTTCACCTCGCGCGCTGCCGTCGAGGCCCACCTGGCCGAGGTGCGCAGGACCCGGCTGGGCGCGATCGACAACGCGATCCTGGCCGACATCAACGAGCGCGGCGTCAACGGATTCAGCGCGCCGGTGTTCGACGCCTCCGGTGACATCGTGCTGGCCCTGACCATGATGGGCGACGCCGCCACCTTCGGCGCCGACGACCCCGCCGTGCAGCGCCTGAGCGATGCGGCGCGCAGCCTGTCGGCCCGCCTGGGCTTCAAAGCATGATGCGCGCGGGCGACCCGGCCTGAGCCGAACCTTGAAAGCGAGAACACCTTGAGCCAAGAAGCCTGGAACCGCTGGGGCCCGGACGATGAACGCGGTGCGCTTAACCTGATCGGTCCGGACGAAGTCAAGCGCGCCACCGCACTCGTCAAGACCGGCGAGGTGCTGCGACTGGCGCAGCTGCTGTCGAGCAAGACGCCGGTGCCCAGCCACCGCTGCGGGCTGCAGCACTTCATGGGCCGCGACGGCGGCGACTACGCCATCGCCGGCAGCAAGCGGCCCGGCGGCTTCCAGTTTGCCGAAGACTCGGTGGTGATGCCGCTGCACATCGGCACCCACGTCGACGCCTTGTGCCACGCCTGGTACGACGACAAGCTGTACAACGGCTACTTGGGTGACACCATCCGCAGCACCTCCGGCGCGGCACGCCTGGGGGTGGAGAAGATGCCACCTGTGGTGACGCGGGGTCTGCTGCTGGACCTGGTCCGCCTCAAAGGCCGCGTGCTGGTGCCCGGTGAGAACATCAGCGCTGCCGACCTGCAAGCCGCCGCCCAGGCCGCAGGCGTTGAGCCCGGCAAGGGCGACGCCATCCTGCTGCGCACAGGCTGGCTGGAAGCACAAAAAGGCGTGAAGAAACCCGATTTCGACACCGAACCCGGCATCAACCACGAGGCCGCCTTGTGGCTGGCCCGGCGCGACGTGGCCATCGTCGGCGCCGACAACTTTGCAGTCGAGGTATTGCCCTTCGCCGAAGGCAAGGTCTTCCCGGTGCACCAGTGTCTGATACGCGACTATGGCGTGCCGCTGCTCGAGGGCCTGATGCTCGACCCGCTGGTCGCCAGTGGCCGCCACGAGTTCCTCTTTATGGCCGCGGCGCTGCCCATCGTGGGCGCCACCGGCAGCCCGCTGGCCCCGCTGGCCGTGCTGTGAAAGCCACGATGGACAAGAAGCCGCAGCCCCTGGAGGGCATCCGCGTGCTCGAGATCGCGTCGATGATCTTCGGCCCGCTGGCCGGGCAGTACCTGGGCGACATGGGCGCCGACGTCATCAAGCTCGAGCCGCCCGAGGGCGACCTCACGCGCAGCATCGGCCCGCGCCGCTCGCCGCGCATGGGCGCCTTCTTCCTCACCAGCAACCGCAGCAAGCGCAGCATCGTGGTCGACTTGAAGACGCTGCAAGGGCGCGACATCCTGCAGCGCCTGGTGGCCAAGACCGACGTCCTGCTGCACTCGATGCGCACACCGGCGGCCAACCGGCTGGGGCTCGACTACGCGACGCTGTCCAAGGTCAACCCGGGCCTGGTGTACTGCCATGTCAGCGGCTATGGTGACGACGGCCTGTACGGCGGCCGCCCGGCCTACGACGACATCATCCAGGCCGCTTCGGGCCTGGCCATGCTGCAAACGGTGGTGGCCGGCCAACCGCGCTACATCCCCACCATCGTGGCCGACAAGGTCAGCGGCGTGCACGCAGCCTACGCCATCGTGCTGGCGCTGATGCACCGCATGCGCACCGGGCAGGGCCAGCAAGTCGACGTGGCTATGTTCGAAACCATGGCCGCCTTCAACATGATGGAGCACCAGTGGGGCCACGTCTTCGAGCCGCCGCAGGGCGACATGGGCTATGTGCCGGTCAGCACCGCGTCGCGCCGGCCCTACAAGACGAAGGACGGCTACATCGCGCTGCTGCCTTACTCCAACGACCACTGGAAGCGATTCTTCGCGCTCGCCGGCGAGCCGCAGATCATGGACGACCCGCGCTTCGCCACCTTCGCCGCGCGGCAGAAGCACTTCCGCGAGGTGTGGGACGAGGTCGAGCGCCAGGCCGCGCGCAAGAGCAATGCCGAGTGGCTGGCGTTGCTGTCGGATGACGACATCCCGTTCTCGGTCGTCAACAGCCTCGAAGACCTGATCCACGATCCGCACCTGCACAGCGTCGACTTCTGGCAGTTGCGCGAGCACGCCACCGACGGCCTGATGCGCTTCCCGGCCAACCCGCTGAAGATGAGCGCGTCGCCACCGGCCATCACGCGGCTGCCGCCTTTGTTGGGCGAGCACACGGCCGAAGTGCTGCGCGAGTGCAGCTTCGACGACAGCGCGATCGAGCGCTTGACGAGCCCCGGTGGCGCCTGCGCCGCCGAACCCTGAATCGAGCCTCCATGATCCCGCGTACTCTTTTCAGCCCCGAGCATGAAGCCTTCCGCGACACCGTGCGGCGCTTCATCGCCGAGCACGTGATGCCGCACCACCTCGACTGGGAGCATGCCGGCCAGGTGCCACGCTCGCTGTGGCTGAAGGCCGGCGAACTGGGCCTGCTGTGCTGCAACGTGCCCGAGGAATACGGTGGCATGGGCGGCGACTTCCTGTACAGCACGATCCTGATCGAGGAGTTCGCCAACGCCGGCGCCACCGGGCCCACCTTCTACCTGCACTCCGACATCGTGGCACCCTACCTGGTGGACTTCGGCACCGAGCAGCAGAAGCAGAAGTGGCTGCCCAAGATGGCCACCGGCGAGGTGGTGGCAGCGCTGGGCATGAGTGAGCCCGGCGGCGGCAGCGACGTGCAGGCCATGCGCACGCAGGCCATCCGTGTCAGTGATGGCGACGGTGACAACTACGTCATCAACGGCCAGAAGGTCTTCATCACCAACGGCCACAGCGCCGACATCATCGTGCTGGCCTGCAAGACCGACCCCAAGGCGCGCGGCAAGGGCGTGAGCCTGATCATCGTCGAGACCGACCGCCCGGGCTTCACGCGCGGCCGCAAGCTCGAGAAGATCGGCTGCAAGGCGCAGGACACCTCGGAGCTCTTCTTCGTCGACTTGCGCGTGCCCGCCGGCAACCTGATCGGTGCCGAGGGCAGCGGCTTCGCGATGCTGATGACGCAACTGGCCCAGGAGCGCCTGGTGCAGGCCATCCGCGGCGTCAGCAGTTCTGAGGCGGCGTTGCGCTGGACGCTGGCCTACGTGGCCGAGCGCAAGATGTTCGGCCAGACGCTGGGCGACTTCCAGAACACGCGCTTCAAGCTCGCAGAGTTGCACGCCGAAGTGCTGGCGCAACGCGTCTTCGTCGACCGCTGCATCGAGCTCCACCTGCAGCGCCGGTTCGACGCCGTCGATGCCGCCGCGGCCAAGCTCGTCGCCACCGAACTGCAAGGCAAGGTGATGGACCAGTGCCTGCAGTTCTTCGGCGGCTGGGGCTATATGTGGGAGTACCCGATCGCGCGCGCCTTTGCCGACGCGCGCATGTGCCGCGTGGGCGGTGGCGCGGTGGAAGTGATGAAGCAGATCATCGGCAATTCCTTGCTGCCCAAGCCGCGCAAGGCTGAATAGGCCCACTCAGCGCGCAAGCCCTGAAGAAGCCCAAGCCATGGACGATGGACTCCGGGCCGCCGTGCTCAAACTCAAGCGCGACCGCATCCTGGCGGTGGCACTGAAACTCTTCGACGAGCGCGGTTTTGTCAACACCACGCTGGACGACCTGGCCGAGCACATCGGCGTCAGCAAGCCTTTCATCTACGCGCACTTCCGTTCCAAGGCCGAGCTGCTGGCGGTCATCTGTGCGCAGGGCATCGCCATCTCGATGGAAGTGATCGACCGCGCGCTGGCCGCCGAAGGCCCGGCTCGCGAACGCCTGGCCGCCTTTGTCCACGAATTCGTGATGGCGGTGCTGTCCAGCCAGGAGCACGTGGCCATCTACGCCCGAGAAGAGCCGAGCCTGGATGCCGCCGACCGTGTGGCCATCCGCCGCCTGCGCAAGGAGTTCGATCGCAAGCTGGTGGCGCTGCTGGACCGGGGCGTGCGCAGCGGCGAATTCAGCCTGCCCGAAACGCCGATTGCCGCGCTCGCCCTGGGCGGCCTCGTCAGCTGGGCCAGCGTGTGGTTCCGCCCTGGCGGGCGCTTGCAGCAGCAAGAGGTGGCGCAGCGCGTCTCGCAGCTGGTGCTGGCCATGGCTGGCACGGGCACCTCCGTCGCCAAGCGCAAGGACAGCAGCCGCGCCGCAGGCCATACCCATCAGTAGAAAAACATACGAAAAGACTTGCAATTGTGCGCGCAAGTAGAATACTATTACTGTCGTTGCAAGGCACCCGCAGAACGAGGTGCGCCGCAGCGGCGCTGCCTGAAAAGAGGACCATGACTCGACGCAAACTGCTCACCCTCGCTGCCGCAGCCCTGGCAGGAGCTATGCCGTTGGCCGCCCAGGCCTGGCCCGATGCACCGGTGCGCATCGTCGTGCCATTCACGGCCGGTGGCGCGTCCGACGTGCTGACCCGCTCGCTGGCCGAGAAGCTCCAGGCGCGCATGGGCCAGACCTTCACGGTCGAGAACAAGACCGGCGCCGGCGGCAACATCGGCATGGAAGCCGTCAAGACTGCGCCTGCCGACGGCTACACCATCGCTTCGGGCACGATCGGCACGCTGTCGATCAACCAGTTCCTCTTCGCCAAGATGAACTACGACCCGGTGGCTGATTTCACCTACGTCTCCAAGATCTGGGAGAACTGCAACGTCTTCGTGGTCTCGGCCAAGCACCCGGCCAAGACGGTGCAGGAGTTCCTGGCCTGGGCCAAGCTCCAGCCCAAGGGCGTGACCTTCGGTTCTGCCGGCGTGGGCACGACGCCGCACCTGGCGGGCGAGCTGTTTCGCGTGCGCACCGGCATCCAGGCCCTGCACATCCCCTACCGCGGCGCGGCGCAATCGATGCCCGCGCTGGTGGGCGGCGACACCGACTTCGCGATCGACAACATTGCCAGCTACACCCCGCTGATCAAGAGCGAGAAGGTTCGCGCGCTGGCCGTCACCTGCCCCGACCGCTGGCCAAGCTTCCCGCAGCTGCCCACGATGGCCGAAGCCGGGGTGCAGAACTTCGTCATCACGTCCTGGGGCGCCTTCGTGCTGCCCAAGGGCACGCCGGCGGCGATTGCCGACAAGCTCGCGGCGGCCGTCAAGGACATCGCCAGCGAACCCGCGATGCAGGCGCGTTTCCTGGAGATCGGCGCCCGCGCCGTGTACTCCACGCCCCACGAGACCGCCGACTTCGCCGCACGTGAACGCGTGAAGTGGAAAGAAGTGGTGCAGATCTCCGGCGCCAAGCTGGACTGAACGGGACCACCGAGCCGGTCATGTCCGTCGCCCCCTTCAGTCGCACCTTCATCGAGCTCGTCCGCGAGCAGGCGCAGCGCGCGCCGAACGCGACAGCGCTCGTCTGCGCGCAGGGCCGCTACACCTACACCCAGCTGGCCGAGCGGGCCGCCCGCGTCGCAGGCGCACTGCACGCGGCCGGTGTGCGGCACGGCGACCGCGTGGGCCTGCTGCTGGCCAACCGCGTCGAGTGGATCGACCTCTGCCTGGGCGCTGCCGCCGTTGGCGCCACCACGGTGCCGTTGTCGACCTGGTCCACGCGCAGCGAACTGGCGTTCCTGGTGCAGGACGCCGGCCTGGCACTGCTGGCCGTGCAGGCGCGCTTTGGCGACCGCGACTTTGAAGCCGACCTGCAGGCCCTGCAGGCCACACCCGGCATGCCCGCCATCGATCGGACCTGGGTGCTCGACACCAACGACACGGTGTTCACGCGCTTTGATGCCGCGCTGCAGGCCGCCACGCCCCTGACCGACCTGCCGCCGGGCGAAGCGGCCAGCGCCGGTGATGACGCGCTCGTGCTCTACACCTCGGGCTCCACCAGTGCCCCCAAGGCCGTGCCGCTGAGCCAGCACGCGGTGCTGGAAAACGCATTCAACATCGGCGAGCGCCTGGGCTTGACGCCGGCCGACCGTGTGCTGCTGACCTCGCCCCTGTTCTGGGCCTACGGCGGCTGCAACGCCTTGCCCGCCACCTTCACCCACGGCGCCACGCTCGTGTTGCTGGAGAAGTTCGACGCTGAAGAGGTGATGCAGACCATCGAACGCGAGCGCTGCACCGCCTTCTACACGCTGCCGGCCATGACGGCCGCGCTCGCGCGCCACCCCGGCTACCGCCCGGCACGCATGGCCTCGATGCGCACGGGTCTGACCATCGGCAGCCCCGAAGACTTTCTGCTGGCGTCCAAGACGCTTGGCGCGGCCGAGCTGTGCAACGTCTACGGTGCCACCGAGACCTGCGGCAACTGCGCCGTCACCTGGCACCACTGGCCGCTGCAGCGCCGCGCTCATTGCCAGGGCCCGCCGTTGCCAGGGCAGCGGCTGCGCTTCATCGACGAAGAAACCGGTGCGCCCGTGCGCCCGGGCACACCCGGCCTGACCGAGGTGCTGGGATTCACCACCACCGGCTACACCGGCGCCAGCGCCGACCAGAACGCCAAGGCCTTCGCCCCCGACGGCTGGTACCGCACCGGTGACTTGGGCATGCTCAACGCCGACGGCGACTTCGCCTTCGTCGGCCGCGTCAGCGAAATGATCAAGCGCGCCGGCATCAACGTCTCGCCGGCCGAGGTCGAGGCCGTGCTGCAACGCCACCCGGACGTGCAGGAGGTGGCTGTCGTCGGCGTACCTGACGCGACGCGCGGCGAACGCATCTTCGCCTTCGTGGTCTCCAAGGCCGGTGCAGCTTTCGATGCCGCCGCGCTGCTCAGGCACTGCGCGACTGAGGCTTCCAAGTACAAGCTGCCCGACCACATCGAATCACTGGCCGGCATGCCGCTGACCGTGACCGGCAAGCTGCAACGGCGCGAGCTCAAGCAGCAGGCCATCGACCGCGTCGCGGCGCTGCTGCGCGACGCCACACCCTCTTGAGGACACCATGCCCCTGAACAGACCCACGGCCGTGATCGGCTGCGCCATCATGGCACCCGCCACCACTGACAAGTGGTCGCTGGAAGAGATCCTGTACGAAGTCACGCAGTCCGCGCTGAAAAGCGCGGGCCTGAGCATCGAACAGATCGACGGCATCATCGTCGGCTCCAATGACCAGATCGACGGCCGCGCCATTTCGGTGATGGCGGCCTCGGGTTCGGTGGGGGGTGTCGATCGCGACATCCTGTCCACGCCCTCGGCTGGCGAACATGCGCTGGTGATGGGCGTGCTGCGCGTCGCCTCGGCGCAGTTCGAAACGCAGCTCGTGGTGTCCTGGGGCACGACCGAGTCGTCGTCGCTGTCCGAGGTCGAGCGCCTGGGTGCCGACCCGTACTTTCACCGCCGCTTGCCGCTGGACGACCTGTCGTCATTCGCCCTGCAGGCCAACGCGCTGGTGGCAGCGCAGCCTCAGGCCGAACAACTGGCCGCCGCGCTCGTCGCGCGCAACCGCGCACGCGGCGCCAAGGCCTACCCTGAAGCCACCGGCACGGTGCATACCGAAGCGCAGATTGCCGCGTCCGCACCAGCCCGCTGGCCTGTGCGCAGCGGCATGCTCAGCGCGCCGGTGACCGCCGCGGTGGCCCTGGTGCTGGCGTCCGATGATCACGTCAAGAAGGCCGGCATCACCAACCCGGCCTGGGTGCGCGGCATGGGCTGGGCCACCGAAGCGGCCTTCCTGGGCGATCGCGACCTGACGGCCGCCACGGCGCTGCAGGAAGCCACGCGCCAGGCGCTGGCCGACTCGGGCCTGTCGGCCATCGCGCAGGCCGATGTCGTCGAGGTCACCGGCCCCACGCCCTACCAGGAACTCATCGCCTACCAGGGCCTGGGCCTGGCCGGCCCCGCATCCTGGGCCGATGCCGTGCGCGGCCAGGTCGGCCGTGCCGCCATCAACCCATCGGGCGGTGTCGCCAGCGTCAACCCGGTGTTCTGCGGCGGCCTCGTGCGGCTGGCCGAAGCAGCCAACCAGGTGCGCGGCGTGGCCGGCGCGCACCAGGCGGCCAACGTGCAGGCGGCCGTCGCGCACGCCGCCAGCGGCCCCGCCAACATGTACCAGACGGTCGTCGTATTCGGCCGTGACTTGCAAGGAATGAAATGAAACAACCCCGCGTAGGCATCATCGGCATCGGCCAGTCGGCATTCAAGGCCAAACGCGACGACGCCAGCTACCCCGACCTGGTTCGTGAAGCCGTCGTGCAGGCCATGCAGGGCCCGGCGCTGGAATTCAGCGACATCGACGCCATCGTCTATTCACTGTCGCCCGACGCCATGGTGGGCATCGGTAACGCCGAACGCCTCGGCGTGGATGCCGTGGGCGGGCGCAACAAGCGCTTCCTGCGCATCAACACCGGCGGCGCCACCGGCATCAGCAGCGTGGCGGCGGCGTACTACCACATTGCCTCGGGCGCGAGCGAGGTCGTGATGACCGCCGGCGCCGACAAGGTCGGCGAGTGCGGCGATTCGCAATCCGTGCTGAACAAGATTTGGGATCCGACCTACGAGCGCAGCCTGCCGCTGGGCACCATCACGATGCTCGCGATGTCGGGTATCCGCTACGCCGAAAAGTACGGCATGACGCAGGAAGACATGGCGCATGTGGTGGTGAAGAACCGCCTGCACGCCTCGCTCAACCCCAACGCCCACCTGCGCAAGACCACCACGGTGGAAGAGGTGATGGCGTCGCGCATGATCAGCTGGCCCATCAAGCTGATGGACTGCTGCCCGCAGAGCAGCGGCGGTGGCGCTATGGTGCTGGCGAGCGAGAAGTACATCAAAGACCGCAAGCTCGACGCGGTGTGGATCACCGGCCTGGGCCACTGCACCGAGAGCTACTACCTGGGCGACCGCATGGGCACCCGGCTCACCGCCGATCACGCCGACGCCTTCGCGCTCAAGGGTGCCTTTGACCGCTCTTACCACATGGCTGGCATCAAGGACCCGCAGAAGGAGGTCGATGTGGCCGAGATCTATTCGCCCTTCAGCAACACCGAATTCCACAGCATCGAAGCCGCCGGACTGGCCGGACTGGGCGAATCGGTCAAGCAAGTGCGAGACGGCCGCTTCAGCATCGGCGGAGAGATCCCCGTCAACCCCTCGGGCGGCGTGCTGTGCACCAACGCGATCGCGGTCACGGCCATGATCCGCGTCGCCGAGGCCGCGCTGCAAGTTTGGGGCAAGGCCGGCCGGCACCAGGTCAAGGGCGCGCGCGTCGGCATCGCCAGCGGCAACGGAGGCGACCACCAGTTCTTCGGAGCGATGGTCGTCGAAGCATGAATTCACAAGGACACACCATGGAACTGCTGAAGCGCCGCGAGGCCTGGAACATCACCTACAACCACGCGCTGGGCGAAACCGCGAGCTGGTTCTACGTCCAGATCCGCGACCACGCCAAGATCTACGGCCGCCGCTGCGGCGCCACCGGCCGCGTGCTGGTGCCGCCCCGGGCCTTCTCGGACCAGACGCTGGAACCCACCACCGATTGGGTCGAAGTCGGCCCCGGAGGCCGCATCGAGACCTTCACCATCGTCTATGAGGAATTCAACGGTCTGCCGCCGCCGCCGTACGCCTTTGGCTACGTCCAGCTCGACGGCGCCGACACCGCCATCGGCGGCTTCTTCAAGGGCGTCGACCTGACCGACCCGGCCAAGGCGGCGCAGTTGCTGAAGGTGGGCACCCGCGTGAACACGAAGTTCGCCGAGAAGCGCATCGGCGACGTGCTCGACTTCTGGTTCGAACCGACCGCCACGTGAGACTCGCGAAGTGATGGCTGAGGCAGGTTCAGGCGGGGCAGCGGCCCCGCAACGCGTGGCCGTCATCGGCGCCGGCGCGGCCGGCCTTTGTGCCGCCAAGAACCTGCTGGCGCGCGGCGTCGAAGTGGTGGTCTACGAGATCGGCAGCTGCATCGGTGGCCTCTGGGTCTACAACAACGACAGCGGCCTGGCCCCGGCCTATGCGTCGCTGCATCTCAACTCCGAGACCAAGGTTACCGAGTACAAGGACTTCCCGTTCCCACCGGGCAGCCCGCTCTACCCGGACCACCAAGGCGTGAGTCGCTATCTTGAGTCGTATGCCGAGCACTTCGGCGTGCGGCCGCACATCCGCTTCAACAGCCCGGTTGCCGACGTGTCGCCGCGCGCTGAGCGCTGGCGCGTGCAACTCAAGGACGGCAGCACCGATGAGTTCGACGCCGTGGTCGTGGCCAGCGGCCACCAGGGCCAGCCTTCGCACCCGGCCTGGAAGGATGAATTCACCGGCGAGTACCTGCACTCGCACAGCTATCGCGTGCCCGAGCCCTTCCGCGGCAAACGCGTGCTGGTGGTGGGCATGGGCAACAGCGCCGTCGACATCGCCTCCGACATCTGCGTCGTCACCGAAAGCACCACGATCTCGGCCCGCTCCCCCGTGCTGGTGATGCCGCGCATGCTGTTCGGCGTGCCCACCTCGCGCGTCCTGGGCAAGATCGAGAAGCGCTGGATGCCCTGGGCCCTGAAGCGCACGGTGCGGGAGCTGCTCGTGCGCATCGTGCACGGCCGCATGGAGCAGTGGGGCTTCGTCACGCCCAAGACGCGCACCCATCCCACGAGCCACCCCACGCTGATGCAGCACTTCGTGTGGAACCGCATCACCGCCAAGCCGGGCATCGAATCCGTCAAGGGCCAGGAGGTGCGCTTCAAGGACGGCAGCGTGCAGACCTTCGACACCGTCATTGCCGGCACCGGCTACCACGTCGATCTGCCCTTTCTGGCGGCGGCCCTGCGTCCGCTGGCCGGCCACCAGCTGGAGCTCTTCCTGCGCGTGGTGCATCCGAGTCAGCGCGGCCTCTTCTTCGCCGGCATGTTCAACGTCGCCGGCGGTGGCAACATCCGCATGATGGACGACCAGGCCGAGTGGATCACCGAACTCGTCTGCGGCGACGTGGCACTGCCGGACCTTGCCCACATGAAGCGCGTCCTGGAGCAAGAACAGGTCTTCCTGCGCCGCGAATTCCCGGGCAGCCCGCGTTATGCGCTGGAACTCGACCCGCCCTTCTACCGCAAGCTGCTCGGGCTCGAGCGCCGGCAAGGCCGCAGCCGCCCGCGGCCGGGGCCGTCACGCCCGCCGACCCCGGCCGCGGGCGCAGCAGGAGACAGCCGTGTGGCTGCGTGACAAGGCCTGCGTCAGCGGCATCGGCGAAACCGCCTATGTGCGCGGCTCCAGCAAGACCGCGTTCGAGCTGCAGATCGAGTCCTCTCTCAAGGCCATCGCCGACGCCGGGCTGAAGCCTTCGCAGATCGACGGCGTGATTCCGATCGGCATCGTCAGCGGCACCGCCGACGACTTCATCGAGAACTTCGGCCTGCCCGACCTGCGCTTCTCGGCCGTCGTGCCGCACGGCGGCGCCAGCCCGGTGATGGCGCTGCAGGCCGCCGCCGCCGCGGTGGCCACCGGCGCCTGCAACCACCTGCTCATCACCTTCGGCCGCAACGTCAGCGCGGCGGCCCACAAGGCGGGGGCGCGCATCCACTCGATGCCGCAGTTCCACTACGTCACCGAATTCGAGCACCCGATGGGTGCCAGCGCGCCGGCGCAGCTCTACGCGCCGATGGCGCGCCGCCACATGGAGCTGTATGGCACCACGGTGGCGCAGTTCGGCGAGGTCGCGGTGGCGATGCGCGAACACGCGCTGCTCAATGACAACGCGCTGATGAAGAAGCCCATCACGCTGGAAGACCACCGCAACTCGCGCATGATTTCCGACCCCTTCCGTCTGCTCGACTGCAGCCTGGAAAGCGACGGCGGCGCAGCGGTGATCATCAGCGCCGCCGCGCAGGCCGCCGACCTGCGGCACCGACGCGTCTTCATCTCGGGAGTGGCCGAGGGCCACCCCGATTCACCGGGCTCGATCACCCAGCGCCCCGACATGACGAGCCTGGGCCTGGCCAAGGCCGCGCCGCGCGCCTTTGCCATGGCCGGTGTCGTGCCCGCCGACATCCAGGTGGCGCAGATCTACGACTGCTTCACCTACGCCGTGATCCGCCAACTCGAGGACCTGGGCTTTTGCGCCAAGGGCGAGGGCGGCCCCTTCGTCGAAGGCGGGCGCCTGCGGCTGGGCGGCGCGCTGCCCACCAACACCCATGGCGGGCTGCTGTCGCAGGCTCATGTCTGGGGCCTCAACCACATTGTCGAACTGGTGCGCCAGTTGCGCGGCAACGGCGGTCGCGCGCAGGTCAAGAACGCCGAGCTCGGCCTCGTCACCGGCTACGGTGACATGGGCGACGGCGCGCTGGCCATCCTGCGCCGGGGCTGAATCGATGAACGCCACCGTGCCGACACCCCGCCCCACCCCGCCGGCCAGCGAGCTGTCGAGGCCCTACTGGGAAGCCGCGCAGCAGGGTCGCCTGGTGCTGCAGTGCTGCGCCGCCTGCGGCCTGACTCGCCACTACCCGCGGCTGTTGTGCAGTCGTTGCCACAGCGACCAGTGTGTGTGGAAGCCGGCCAGCGGTCGCGGCACGGTGCACAGCTGGACCGTGTCGCACCACGCCTTCCACCCGTCCTTCATACCCGAACTGCCGTACACCCTGGTGACCGTGGACCTGGAAGAAGGGGTGCGCGCGCTGGGCCGCTGGCACGAGGGGCCCACGCCGGCCATCGGCCAGGCCGTGCTGGGCGCATTCCGGGTTCGTGAAGGGGGAGTCGATCTAGTGTTTTCCCTGCAGCACCATTAGCTGCTGGCTCCCCGTCCGGCGGCACAATTCCCAGCTCAGCAGTAACACTGGAAGCCATGAAGAAAGCACCAGCCCGCAAGACCCCGCAATCCAGCGCGGGCCGCAAGCCGCGAACGGCAGTAGCTGCCAAGGCGGCCTCCCGCGGCGCGCCGTTGCGCGGGGCGCCCACCAGCGCCGACGCGCCTGAAGACATCCGCGATGCTGTTTCCCGCCTCAAGCGCGAACGCATCATCGCCACCGCGGTGGAACTCTTCTACAACAACGGCCTGTCCAACACGACGCTGGAAGCCGTGGCCGACCAGATGAACGTCACCAAGCCGTTCATCTACTCGCACTTCAAGAGCAAGAGCCAATTGCTGGCCGAGATCTGCTCGCGTGGCATCCGCGCTTCGCTCGACGCCCTTGACCGGGCCGTGGCCCAAGGGGGCAGCGCGACCCAGAAGCTGCAGACCCTGGCCTACGACTTCATGCTCGCGGTGCTCGGCAACCAGGCCCACATCGCGATCTACAACCGCGAAGAAAAGCACCTCTCGCCCGAAGACAGCGACGCCATCAACGAGATGCGGCGTGAATTCGACCGCAAGTTCTGCGCGCTGCTC
>JANMVM010000410.1:0-13295 GCA_031392695.1 Rubrivivax sp. | reverse complement strand
CGCAGTCGCACCCTTTGGTGCGTCAAGGGTTTGCAACGACGCATGACGGAGAAAGGCACGATCTCATGTGGCCGTATTTGTGAAAGCGACTACTTAGTTCGAGCTCAAGGCGCCAGCACGCGCAGCGCGCGCTGCAGCCCTTCGATCTTGTGCCCCTTGCGCGCGCGCTTGCCGGCGTAGGCGGCCAGCGCGGCGGCCTTGAGCAGCTCTTCCTTGGGCTTGCCGCCGCGGCCGCTGCCCTGAACGAGCAGCGTGTCGGCACAGGTCGCCACGCTCACCAGGGGCACCTTGGCGTCGACGTCCATCAGCGTCAGGCCTTTGCCGCCCTTGGACTGCAGCTTCAGATCGCCCAGCGCGAAGAGCAGCAGCCTGCCGTCCATGGCCAGGCACGCCACCTGCCGGTGGGTGGCCGCCACGGCCACCGGCGGCAGCACGAGGTCACTCGCTTCGAGCGTCAGGAAGGCCTTGCCGCTGCGGTTGCGGCCGGCCATGTCACCGGCCTTGGCCAGCAGGCCGAAGCCGCCGGTGTTGGACAGCAGCAGCGTCGCGTCGGCGGCGCCGGCGAAGTAGTGCGCGACCTGGCTGCCGGCCTCGAGATCGATGAGGGTCGTGATCGGCACGCCGTCGCCGCGCCCGCCGGGCAGCAGCGCCGCGGGCACGCTGTAGACGCGCCCGCTGCCCTTCGATGCGGTGCCGAAGACCAGCAGCGTGTCGACGCTGCGGCAGGTGAAGGTGCCGTAGAGCGCGTCGCCGGGCTTGAAGGCCAGCGCGCCGGCCTCGACCTCGTGGCCCTTGAGCGCGCGCACCCAGCCCTTGAGGCTGACGACCACCGTCACCGGCTCGTCGACGACCTTGATCTCGACCACCGACTTCTTCTCTTCCTGGATCAGCGTGCGGCGCTCGTCGCCGTGGGCCTTGGTGTCGGCCTCGATCTCCTTGATCACGGTGCGCCTGAGCGCCGTCGGCGTGGCCAGGATCTCCTCCAGCCGGCCCTGCTGCTCGCGCTGCTCCTTGAGCTCCTGCTCGATCCTGATCGCCTCCAGCCGCGCCAGCTGGCGCAGCCGGATGTCGAGGATGTCCTCGGCCTGGCGGTCGCTGAGCTTGAAGCGCGCGATCAGCGCCGGCTTGGGCTCGTCGGCGTTGCGGATGATGCGGATCACTTCGTCGATGTTGAGCAGCACCAACTGCCGGCCCTCAAGCACGTGGATGCGGTCGAGAACCTTCTGCAGCCGGTGGCGCGTGCGCCGCTCCACGGTCTGCAGCCGGAAGTCGATCCACTCCTGCAGGATGCGGCGCAGCCCCTTGCCCACCGGCCGGCCGTCGAGGCCGACCATGGTCAGGTTCATCGGCACGCTGCCTTCCAGGCCGGTGTGCGCGAGCAGCGCGGTGATGAGCTCGGCCTGCTCGACGGTACGGCTCTTGGGCTCGAACACCAGGCGCACCGCGGCGTCCTTGTTGGACTCGTCGCGCACCGCGTCGAGCACCGCCAGGATCGAGGCCTTGAGCTGCACCTGCTCCTGCAGCAGCGCCTTCTTGCCGGCCTTGACCTTGGGGTTGGTGAGCTCCTCGATCTCTTCGAGCACCTTCTGGCTGCTGGTGCCCGGCGGCAGCTCGGTCACCACCAGCTGCCACTGGCCGCGTGCCAGCTCTTCGATGATCCAGCGCGCGCGCACCTTGATGCTGCCGCGGCCGCCGCGGTAGGCCTCGCGGATGTCGGCCAGCGGGCTGATGATCTGGCCGCCGCCGGGGAAGTCGGGCGCCGGCAGCAGCGCGTACAAGTCGTCGTCGGACAGCTTGTCGTTCTTCAGCAGTGCCACCGTGGCCGCGGCCACCTCGCGCAGGTTGTGGCTCGGCACCTCGGTGGCCAGGCCGACGGCAATGCCGCTGGCGCCGTTGAGCAGCACGAAGGGCAGCCGCGCCGGCAGCTGGCGCGGCTCTTCGGTGCTGCCGTCGTAGTTGGGCTGGAAGTCGACCGTGCCTTCGTCGATCTCGTCGAGCATCAGCCGCGCGATCGGTGCCAGGCGCGCCTCGGTGTAGCGCATGGCGGCGGCGCCGTCGCCGTCGCGGCTGCCGAAGTTGCCCTGGCCGTCGATGAGCGGGTAGCGCTGCGCGAAGTGCTGCGCCATGCGCACCAGCGCGTCGTAGGCCGCGCTGTCGCCGTGCGGGTGGTAGCGGCCAAGCACGTCGCCGACAACGCGCGCGCTCTTCACCGGCTTGGGGCCGCCGGCGCCGCTGAAGGCCAGCCCCATGCGGAACATCGAATACATGATGCGGCGCTGCACCGGCTTGTTGCCGTCGCAGACGTCGGGCAGCGCGCGGCCCTTGACCACCGACAGCGCGTATTCGAGGTAGGCGCGCTGGGCGTAATCGCCCAGCGAGAGAGCGTCGGCGGGATCGGGGGGAGGAGGATCGAAGAGGTCGTTCATGGGCGTAGCTCGGCGCCGGACAGTTTCATGCAAAGGGGTTGTTGATCGTCAGCCGGCCGTTGAGTACCTGCCCGGTCTGGAAGTCCTCGGAAAACAGGATCTCGCAGCCGGCCTCCAGCGCGGCGGCGGCGATCATCGCGTCGTAGGTGCCTAGCTGATAGCGTTGGGCCAAGGCCAGGCCCTGCTCGTGGGTGCTCAGGTTAAGCGGGCGCACGTCGGCGAAGTGCCGGATGCCTTGCAGGGCTTGTGCGAGTTGTTGCCAGCTCAGGCTGTGCTTGCGCCGCGCCACATTGGCGAATTCGGTCAGCACCTGCACGCTGACGACGATGTGTTGGGCCAGCAACTCCTCGGCGCGGTTGGCCTTGTCCGCGTCGGAGGACAGCAGGTACAGCAGCACATTCGTGTCGACGAAGGGCTTGCCCAACCCGCGTGCACTCACCGGCGGCGCTCGTTCGCCTCAAGACGGTCGAACTTGAAGTCACGCGGCAGGGTGCCGCGAAAGGCGCGCAGGCGGGCCAGGACCTCGGCATCGCGGACGCGTCCGGCGCGAACCTCCAGCGCCCGCGCCCCGGCGACCTGGATGTCGACGTCATCGCCCTCCTTCAGTCCCAGTACTTCGACCACCGCGGCGGGCAACCGAATGGCAAGGCTGTTGCCCCACTTGGATACCTGCACTTTGGACTCCTATAGATATACGCATGTGGATTGTATATCTACTGCGCCCACCGCGGCCCGAGTCGCTGCGGGCTGCACCGTCGCGCCGACATCAGGCGGCATCCTCCAGGCCCAGCGCGACGCGGGCCTGGTACTCGCGGTCGAGCAGGCTCATCACCACCAGCGAGTCGTAGCCGTCGGCACCGCCGCTGCTGATGCGCACGCTTTCGCGCAGCCGACCTTCCTCAACAAAGCCCTCGCTGGCATAGAGCGCCAGTGCGCGCGTGTTGAGCTGCTTGACGTCGAGCCAGAAGCGGTGCGCGTGCAGGTCGCGGAATGCCATCTGCTTGAGCAGGCGCACGCACTGGCGTCCCAGGCCCTTGCCCTTGCTCTGCAGCACCAGGCGCTTGAGCTCGACGCTCCTGTGCGGGTTGCGGCAGCCCTGCAGGATGACGAAGCCGTCGCGCTCACCGGCCGCGCCGGCCTCGACGATGAAGTGGCGAAAGTCCGGGAAGCGCACCGCGCCCTCGTGCTGGGTGCGCTCCCAGGGCGTGATGAAGGGCAGGTTGCGGGCGTCGAATTCCACCGCGGCCACGAAGTCCAGGTCCGACAGCATGGTCGGGCGCAGGCGCAGCGGCGGCAGTGCCGCGGCTGGCTCAGACATCGACTTCGACGCTGTCGCCGTGCAGTTCCATGAGCTCGCGGCGCGACGCGGCCTCGCCCTTGCCCATCAGCTTGGTGAGCACCGCGGCGGTGGCCTCGAAGCCGCCTTCCTCACCGCTGCGCAGCCAGCTCACCGGCAACAGGCGCCGCGTCTCGGGGTTGAGCGTGGTGTCCCACAGTTGCTCGGCGTTCATCTCGCCCAGGCCCTTGAAGCGGCTGATGGTCCATGAGCCGTCGCGCGCGCCTTCCTTGCGCAGCTTGTCGAGCGCGGCTTCGAGTTCGCCGTCGTCCAGCGCGTAGAGCTTGGCCGCCGGCCGCTTGCCGCGCACCGGCGCGTCGATGCGGAAGAGCGGCGGCCGCGCGATGTAGATGTTGCCGGCCTCGACGAGCTTCGGAAAGTGACGGAAGAAGAGCGTCAGCAGCAACACCTGGATATGCGAGCCGTCGACGTCGGCGTCGCTCAGGATGCAGACCTTGCCGTAGCGCAGGCCGCTCAGGTCGGCGTTGTCGGTGGGCCCGTGCGGGTCGACGCCGATGGCCACCGCGATGTCGTGGATCTCGGTGTTGGCAAACAGCCGGTCGCGCTCGACCTCCCAGGTGTTGAGCACCTTGCCGCGCAAGGGCAGCACGGCCTGCGTCTCCTTGTTGCGGCCCATCTTGGCGCTGCCGCCGGCGCTGTCGCCTTCGACCAGGAAGACCTCGTTGTGCAGCAGGTCGCGGCTCTCGCAGTCGGTCAGCTTGCCCGGCAGCACGGCCACGCCGGAGCCGCGTTTCTTCTCGACCTTCAGCGAAGCGCGCTGGCGCGTCTGGGCCTGCCGGATGACGAGCTCGGCCAGCTTCTTGCCGAGCTCGACGTGCTGGTTCAGCCACAGTTCGAGCGCCGGCTTGACGTAGGCCGAGACCAGCCGCAGCGCGTCGCGCGAGTTCAGCCTTTCCTTGATCTGGCCCTGGAACTGCGGGTCCAGCACCTTGGCCGAGAGCACAAAGCTGGCGCGCGAGAAGACGTCGTCGGGCATCAGCTTGACGCCCTTGGGCAGCAGCGAGTGCATGTCGATGAAGCCCTTGATGGCACCGTACAGGCCGTCCTTCAAGCCCGACTCGTGGGTGCCGCCGGCCACCGTGGGGATCAGGTTGACGTAGCTCTCGCGCAGCGTGTTGCCTTCGTCGGTGAAGGCCACGCACCAGCTGGCGCCCTCGCCTTCGGCGAAGTTCTCGGTCTCGTTGGCGGTGGCGAACTGCTCGTCTTCGAAAAGCGGGATCAGCGGGTCGGCCGACAGGCCCTGCAGCAGGTAGTCGCGCAGGCCTTTTTCGTACTTCCAGGTCGTCGTCTCTGCGCTCTTCTCCAGCGTCAGCGTCACCGTCACGCCCGGCATCAGCACGGCCTTGCTGCGCAGCAGGTGCACGAGGTCGTGGCGCGGCAACTCGGCGCTGTCGAAGTACTTCGCATCGGGCCACACCTGCACGCGCGTGCCGCGCTTGCGCTCGCTGCCCGCGGCCTTGCGCAGTTGCAGCGGCTCGATCACATCGCCGCCGCAAAACGCCATGCTCGCGCACTGGCCTTCGCGCCACACCGTCACCGCCAATCGCCTGGACAACGCATTGGTCACGCTGACACCCACGCCATGCAGGCCGCCGCTGAAGCTGTAGGCGCTGCCGGCGCCCTTGTCGAACTTGCCGCCGGCATGCAGCCGCGTGTAGACGATCTCCAGCACCGGCACCTGTTCTTCGGGGTGCAGTCCGAAAGGGATGCCGCGGCCGTCGTCGTCGACGCTGATCGAGCCGTCGGTGTGCAGCGTCACGGCAATGCGGGTGCCGAAGCCGGCCAGCGCTTCGTCGGCGGCGTTGTCGATCACCTCCTGCACGATGTGCAGCGGGCTTTCGGTGCGGGTGTACATGCCCGGGCGCTGCTTCACGGGCTCGAGGCCTTTGAGGACGCGGATCGAGGCTTCGGCGTAAGTCGAGTTCTGCTTGATGGATGGCATGGCGAGGATTCTAGGCAGCGCGCCTGGGCAGGCTGGCTGAGCGGCTGGCGCCAAGGCAGGCCGCTGGCGCTGGCGCAATCAGGGCCACCCCTCGAATCGGGTGTCCCTGCTCGGGTCGAGTCATCCACCCGACCTTGGAACAGGCGGCCCGGGCAGAGCCCTCACTAGACTCGATGCAAAGTCTTACAAGCCCACACACCGACCGGTCTGCTGTGGTGGACGCATCGAAGGTTGACTTCAAACACGAAAGCCACCCATGCATGGCCCTGCCCCGCTCGTCACGCCGGTCCCCAGCATCCTGCCCGGCGACTTCATCCATGATCCGGTGCACGAGCCGATGTGGCGCCAACTCGGTGCCGACCGTTGCCGCGTGGTCGTGGTCGACCTCAAGACGCTCGATCTGCTGGCCTGGCACTGGATGCGTGAAGGCGGCGTGTCCTCGGGCGAGGGCGATGCGCAGCCGCTGGACCACATCCTGCCCGGCGCCGACACCCTGCTCGGCCACTGGGTAGAGCACAGCGCGACAGCACCCCAGGCCGTCATCGTGCACATGCTCAGCCCGCGCCGCTGGGTCTACTTCTGGCGCCTGGACGAGCAGGTCGGCCTGCTCGTGCAGTTGCACTTTCTCACCGGCCGCAGCAGCTCACACGAGTTCGACACCGCGGGCGTGCGCGTGGTCTGCGAGCACTGGCTGGCCGCCGGTCCGCGCGCCGGCAACGCCGAGCCGGCGCAGGCCGGGGTCTGGGACCGGGTCGACCGTCGCCGCCGCGCTGCCGCATCGCGCCTGCCCCAGTTCGTGCTGGCCTGCCTGCTCGGGTGCCTGCTGCTCGGCCTGTGGCTGGCCAGCCTGGGCGCGGACGCAGTGGCCGACACCGGCCGCGCCCAGCAACGCGAACTGGCACGGCTGTCGCGGCTGTCGAACAGCTCGCTGCAGATGCACCTCAGCCACGCGCTGGCCGGTGGCGACTACGGCGAAGCGCAGGAGGTGCTGTCGCTGCACAAGTCGCTCGACCACTTCGCCGCGGCGGCGGTGACCAATGCGCGTGGCGTGGTGGTGGCCCACGCCGGCATGGTGCCGCCATTGCCGATCGGCCACCTCGTGCCCGGCGAGCTGCGCGTGCGCGCGCTGGCGCTGCCGCTGGCCACCGGCAGCACGACCTGGGGCGAGGCGCTGCTGATCGCGGCACCCGGAGCTGGCGTCGAGGCCGCCGCTCAAGCGTCGGGGCCGTGGCGCGCGGCGGGCCTGGTGCTGACCCTGCTGGCACTGTTGGGGGCGGTGCTGCTGTGGCGCCACGAGCGCCGGCACGATCGACCCGCTTGAGGCCTGGGCACCGGCGGCTTCAGCCGTAGCGCGCCATGGCGAGGCCACTGACGTCGATGTCGGGCGCCCGGCCCGAAACCAGGTCGGCAATGACGCGCCCGGTACCGGCCGCCATCGTCCAGCCCAGCGTGCCATGGCCGGTGGCCAGCAGCAGATGGCGCACCGGCGTGGCGCCGATGATCGGCGTGCCGTCGGGTGTCATCGGCCGCAGGCCGCACCAGAAGGTGGCCTTGCTGACGTCGCCCCCGCGCGGGAACAGGTCGCTGACGACGTGGTCGAGCGTGCCGCGCCGCGCCTGGCGCAGGTTCAGGCTGTAGCCGGCCAGTTCGGCCGTACCGCCGACGCGGATGCGGTCGCCCAGGCGCGTCACGGCGACCTTGTGGGTCTCGTCCATGATCGTGGACACGGGCGCGTACTGGGCATCGGTGACGGGCACGGTGATCGAGTAGCCCTTGACTGGATAGACCGGGATGCGGATACCCACCGGCGCCAGCAACTGCGGCGAGTAGCTGCCCAGCGCCAGCACGACACGGTCAGCCTTGAGCAGGCCGGCATCGGTGTGCACGCCGGTGATGGCGCCGCCGCCGACCTGCAGGCGCTCGATGCGCGTGTCCCAGCGGAACTTCACACCCAGGGCAGCTGCCATCTCGGCCAGCCGGTTGCTGAACTTGAAGCAGTCGCCGGTTTCGTCGCCCGGCAGGCGCAGCGCACCGACGAACTTCTCCTGCGTGAGCTGCAGCGCCGGCTCGACCTTGCAAAAGCCGGCGCGGTCGAGCACTTCGAAAGGCACGCCGTACTGCTGCAGCACCGCAACGTCGCCGCCGATACCGTCGAGCTGCTTCTGGGTGCGAAAGAGCTGCAGCGTGCCCTGAGCGCGGTCGTCGTAGGCGATGCCGGTCTCGGCGCGCAGCGCCTTCAGGCAGTCGCGGCTGTACTCGGCGATCGGCAGCATGCGGCTCTTGTTGAGCGCGTAGGCCTTGGCGGTGCAGTTGGCCAGCATCATCACGCCCCAGCGCCACATGGCCGGGTCGAGCATCGGCCAGATGACGAGCGGGCTGTGCTGCATCGTCATCCACTTGAGGGCCTTCAGCGGCACGCCGGGCCCGGCCCAGGGCGCGCTGTAGCCGGGGCTGACCTCGCCGGCGTTGCCGAAGCTGGTCTCCAGCGCCGGGCCGCTTTGGCGGTCCACCAGTTCGACTTCGTGCCCGGCCTTGGCCAGGTAGTAGGCCGAAGCCACGCCGATCACACCGCCACCGAGTACCAGCACCTTCATCGCGTCCTCCTGAGCTGCTGGCAACTCTAGCGGGCGCGCTGCCGAAGCCGTGCAGCGTTTTCCGAGACAATCGCAGAATGAATGCGGCTTCCACCCCACCCCGGCTGTCGATGTCTCAGGTGCTGCTGTGCGGCGCCGCCATCGTCACGCTGAGCATGGGCATCCGCCATGGCTTCGGGCTGTGGCTGCAGCCGATCACGATGGACCGCGGCTGGACGCGCGAGACCTTTGCCTTCGCGCTGGCGATCCAGAACCTGGCCTGGGGCCTGGCCGGGCCGCTGGCCGGCATGCTGGCCGACCGCTTCGGCGCTTTGCGCGTGCTGCTGGTGGGCAGCGTGCTCTACGCCGCCGGGCTGGTGTTGATGGCACTGGCCACCTCGGGCCTGGCCTTCACCGGCAGCGACCTGCTGCTGGGCATGGCGCAGGCCTGCACCACCTACGCCATCGTCTACGGCGTCATCGCGCGCCAGGTGGCGCCCGAGAAGCGCTCGTGGGCGATGGGCGTGGCCGCGGCGGCGGGCTCCTTCGGCCAGTTTCTGATGGTGCCGCTGGAGAACTGGCTCATCACCGCCTGGGGCTGGCAGGAAGCACTGTTCGTGCTGGGCTGCCTGGCGCTGGCCATCATGGTGCCGGCGCTCGGCCTGCGCGAGCCGCCGGCCGCGGCCCATGCCGGCCCCAAGCAGAGCGTGGGCGCGGCACTGCGCGAAGCCTTCGCCTACCCGAGCTTTCGGCTGCTGATGGCGGGCTACTTCGTGTGCGGCTTCCAGGTCGTCTTCATCGGCGTGCACATGCCCAGCTACCTCAAGGACCATGGCCTGGCGCCCGGCGTGGCGACCACGGCGCTGGCGCTCATCGGCCTCTTCAACGTCTTCGGCACCTACGCCGCGGGCGCGCTCGGCCAGCGCATGCCCAAGCGGCACATCCTGTCGGCGATCTACCTGCTGCGCGCCGTGATCATCGTCATCTTCATCAGCGCGCCGTTGTCGCCCTGGAGCGTGTACCTCTTCGCCGCCACGATGGGCTTCCTGTGGCTGAGCACGGTGCCGCCGACCAACGCGTTGGTGGCGCAGATCTTCGGCGCCCAGTACATGGGCATGCTCGGCGGCTTCGTCTTCCTGAGCCACCAGCTGGGTTCGTTCATGGGCGCCTGGCTGGGCGGCAAGCTCTACGACGCCACGGGCAGCTACGACATCGTGTGGTGGATCGCCGTGGCGCTGGGCGTGTTCGGCGCGCTCATCAACCTGCCGGTGCGCGAAGTCGCCATCACGCGCGCCGTGCCGCAGCCCGCATGAAGACAACACGGGCCCGGCTGGGCGGGTGGATCGGCGCCGCGCTGGTGCTGGCGCTGGTCTTCGCCAGCTACCTCGACCCGCACCTGGCGGTCGACCTGGCGAACAAGGTCTGGTCGTGCTTCTAGCGCACGCCGCGCTGGCGCCGGCGGCCTGGCTCTGCCGTTTCGCCGGGCTTATCCGCCCGGGTGGCAGCGTCCTCGACGTGGCCTGCGGCAGCGGCCGCCATGTGGGATGGCTGGCCGGCCAGGGCTTTCGGGTCACCGGCGTGGACCGCGACGAGGCGGCCTTGGCGCCCTTGCGCGACGCCGCGGAAGTCATCGTCGCCGACATCGAAAGCGGCCCCTGGCCGCTGGCCGGGCGGCAGTTTGACGCCGTCGTCGTCACCAACTACCTGTGGCGGCCGCTGCTGCCCACGGTGCGCCAGGCGCTGGCTGAAGGCGGCGTGCTGATCTACGAAACCTTTGCCGATGGCCAGCAGCAGATCGGCAAGCCCTCGCGCGCCGACTTCCTTTTGCAACGTGGGGAACTGCTGGCGGCTTTTGCGGGTCTGCGTGTGGTCGCCTTCGAAGACGGCTTCGAAGCCCCGCCCGGTCGCTTCGTGCAGCGCATCGTGGCCGTCAACCCGCTGGCGGGCATGAGCCAGACCCCGCGCTACGGGCTTGCTGGGCCGGCCAGCTAAAATCAGCGTATTGGCTCCAACGCCCAGCAGACCGCCAGGAAACCTGACCGCATGAATCCCATCGTTGGCAGCATCGTCGCGCTCGTCACGCCCATGGCCGAGGACGGCAGCGTGGACTACCCCACGCTGCGCCGCCTGATCGACTGGCACATCGCCGAAGGCACCGACTGCATCGGCGTCGTCGGCACCACGGGTGAATCCCCCACCGTCTCGGTGCAGGAGCACTGCGAGATCATCCGCGTGGCGGTGCAGCACGCAGCCGGGCGCGTGCCCATCATGGCCGGTGCTGGCGGCAACGCCACCAGCGAGGCCATCGAGCTCACACGATTTGCCAAAGCGGTGGGCGCCGACTGCTCGCTGCAGGTCGTGCCCTACTACAACAAGCCGTCGCAGGAAGGCATCTACCGCCACTTCAGGGCGGTGGCCGAAGCGGTGGACCTGCCGGTCCAGCTCTACAACGTGCCCGGACGCACGGTGGCCGATCTGGCGCCCGAGACCGCGCTGCGCCTGGCCCAGGTGCCAGGCATCGTGGCCATCAAGGAAGCCAGCGGCGACATCGAGCGTGCCTGCCAGCTCATCCACCGCGCGCCCAAGGGCTTCTCCATCTATTCGGGCGACGACGGCACCGCGGTGGCCCTGATGCTGCTGGGCGGCCATGGCAACGTCAGTGTCACGGCCAACGTGGCGCCTCGGTTGATGCACGAACTGTGCATGGCCGCCATCCAGGGTCGTGCCCGCGAGGCCGCGGCGCTGCAGTTCCGGCTGCTGTCGCTGCACCAGCAACTGTTTTGCGAACCCAGCCCCGCACCCACCAAATGGGCGATGACCCAGATGGGGCTGTGCCAACCGCACGTGCGGTTGCCGATCCTGCCGCTGACGCCGCAAGGCCAGGCGCTGGTGGGCCAGGCGCTGCGCGACAGCGGCCTTCTGAACTGAGCCCCTCAGCCGACTCATCCTGACCTCATCCGACCGTCGCCCCGCGCGGGCAGCCGGCCCCATTGCCCATGACGGGCCCGCCCCGCGGACCTGTCGGAGACCCTGAACGTGAAATCACCCTTCGTCACCACCCCCATCCGCAAGGCCACGCTGGCCCTTTCCGGCGCATTCGCCCTGGCCGCCCTGTCGGCCGGTTGTTCTTCGCTCGACGCCGGGCTGTCCGGCGACACGGTGGACTACCGCAGCACGGCCGCCAAGAGCAAGCCGCTGGAAGTGCCGCCCGACTTGAGCCAGCTGGCGCGCGAATCGCGCTACCAGCCCCAGGGCGGCGTGATCAGTGCTTCCTCGGCCGGCGCCGCACCCGCGCCGGCGACGGCAGCCGCCGCCTCGGTCGTCGCGGTGGCTTCCGAAGGCGGCATGCGCGTCGAGCGCCAGGGCCAGCAGCGCTGGCTCGTCGTGCCCCTGACGCCGGAGCAGCTGTGGCCGCAACTGCGCAGCTTCTGGGAGCAGCGCGGCTTCAATCTGGTGGTCGACGACGCCAAGTCCGGCCTGCTCGAAACCAACTGGGCCGAGAACCGCGCCAAGCTGCCGTCCGACGTCATCCGCAACACTCTGGGCCGCCTGCTGGGCAACGCTTGGGACACCGGTGAACGCGACCAGTTCCGCACTCGCGTCGAGCGCACCGCCGCGGGCAGCGAGGTCTACATCGCGCACCGCGGTGTGATCGAGGTCTACACCAGCGAGCGCCGCGAATCCACCACCTGGCGCAGCCGGCCGAGCGATTCGCAGCTGGAAGCCGAAATGATCAGCCGCCTGATGGTGTCGCTGGGGGTCAAGGACGCACCAGCACGTGCCCTGGTGGCGGCCGCGCCCGAGGTGCCCACGCGCGCCCGCGCCGCAGCCGGTGGCTCGGCGATCGAGGTCGACGACCCGTTCGACCGCGCCTGGCGCCGCGTCGGCCTGGCGCTGGACCGCGGCGGCTTCACGGTAGAAGACCGCGACCGCGCCCTGGGCGTGTACTACGTGCGCTACGTCGACCCCAGGAGTGCCGGCAAGGAAGAGCCAGGCTTCTGGGCACGCCTGACGGGCGACACCACGAACCCGCTGGCCGCCGTGCGCTACCGCATCTCGGTCAAGGGCAACGGCGACAAGTCGACGGTCGCCGTGCTGACATCGGCGGGAGCCGCCGAAGTTGGCGAGAACGGCCAGAAGATCGCCGCACTGCTGGTCAACGAGTTGCGCTGATTCAGCGCGGGCTACGGCGGCCCGGGCGACGAAAAAAAGCCGCCCGAGGGCGGCTTTTCTTGTATCGGAGCAGCGCGCCTCGAGGGCGCGCAGCCGATCACTTCTTGACAGCGTCGGCAGCCTTGCCAGCAGCGTCCTTGGCAGCAGCGGCGGCGTCCTTGGCGGCGCCGACGGCGTCCTTGGCAGCAGTGGCAGCGCCCTGAGCGGCGGAAGCAGCACCGACAGCGGCCGAGGCAGCCGAGTCGGCCATGCCGACAGCGGCGGAAGCGGCACCCATGGCGGCGCTGGCAGCAGCGTCAACCATCGGAGCGGGGGCGGCGACGGGAGCCGGCGCCGGGGCTTCGGCCTTCTTGCCGCAAGCGGCCAGGGCAACGGCAGCAACCAGGGTGGCCAGAACGAGTGACTTGTTCATGTGTGTATCCTCAGGAGTGATTGGTCAGAGTTGAGCTCGTGGAGAGAGCCTCAAGGGAAACATTCGAGGGCACTCTTCGACTAAGCTCCGAGACCCATCTCAAACACGCGCAACCGGGGTGCGATTCCCCATACGGTGTCCAGCCTCCGAGTATAGCTGGAGCTAGGGCATTCCCTAGAGTCCGAGGGTCGTGACTGCAAAAGCAGGCTCTGACCGTTGCAAAACTACATCAATTTTCTCCTGCCACAGCAGCCGGGCGCGCGCATCGGCAGCGGCTCGACCGCGCCAATGCAGCGCATCGATGAGGTGGACGCTGATACTGCGGTCATCGAGCAGCAGCGTGGGCAGATCGGCCGCGAACTCCGGCCCGGGTTGCAGGGCCTCGATGGCATGCGCCCAGTCGCGTCGCCAA
>JANMVM010000397.1:0-9205 GCA_031392695.1 Rubrivivax sp. | reverse complement strand
GTCGATGCCGGCCAGCGTGATGCCGCGCAGGATGAACGGTGCCACCGAGCCCGGGAAGTCCATGCCCTGGGCCAGCCCGCAGGCCGCCACGGCGCCGCCGTAGCGCGTGCCGCCGCAGGCGTTGGCCAGGGTGTGGCTGCCCACCGAGTCGACGACGCCGGCCCAGCGCTCTTTGCTCATCGGCTTGCCGGGGGCCGACAACTCGTCGCGCGAGATGACTTCGGCGGCACCCAGGTGGCGCAGAAAGTCGGCCTCCTGCACCCGCCCGGTGGAGGCCACCACGCGATAGCCCAGGCCGGCGAGCAGGGTGATCGCCACCGTGCCCACGCCGCCGTTGGCGCCGGTCACCAGCACGTCGCCGCTGGCGGGCTTGAGGCCGTGCTTTTCGAGCGCCATCACGCACAACATGGCGGTGTAGCCGGCGGTGCCGATGGCCATCGCCTGGCGCGCCGACAGCCCGGCGGGCAGCGGCACCAGCCAGTCGGCCTTGACGCGCGCCTTCTGCGCCAGGCCGCCGGAATGCGATTCGCCGACGCCGAAGCCGTTGAGCAGCACGGCGTCGCCGGGCTTGAAGCGCGCGTCGTCGCTGGCTTGCACGGTGCCGGCGAAATCGATGCCGGCATGCAGCGGGAACTTGCGCACCACCGGGCTCTTGCCGGTGATGGCCAGGCCGTCCTTGTAGTTGATGGTGCTGTAGGCGACCTGCACGGTGACGTCGCCGGCAGGCAGTGCGGCCTCGTCGACGTCCTTCAGGCTGGCGCGGTAACCGGTGTCGTCCTTGTCGATGACGATGGCTTTGAACATGGTGTCTTTCAGCGGTGAGGTGCAGCGGCGCTGTCGCCGGGTGCCAGTTTGACACGCGCCAGTTTGACACGCGCATGAAGCCCGGCGACACGCGGCGCACAATGAAGCCATGCCGCGCCCCGCCCTGCCTGCATCCCTGGCCACCGTGCTCGTCGCTGCCTGCGCCAGCCCGGCACCTGCACCCGACACGCCGCAGGCCGAGGTGCTGCGCGTCTGGGGCCCGCCCAGCGCCCGCTACGCGCTGCAGCCGGCGGGGCAGCGGCTCGAATACGCCAGCGGGCCTTTCGGCCGCACGACCTGGATGATCGACCTGGCCGACGACGGCCGCGTCGCGCAGGCGCGCCAGGTGCTGACCGAGGCCGAGTTCCTGCGCCTGCAGTCCGTGCCCGCGCTCAGCGGCGACGCGGTGCTGCGCTGGATCGGCACCCCGGGCGAGCGCCGCGGTGCCCGCGGTGGCGGCCAGACCTGGTCGTGGCGCTATCCCACCAACGACTGCCTGTGGTTCCAGGTCTCGCTCGACGCTGGCGGCCAGGTGCTGGGCAGCGCCTTCGGCATCGACCCCGTCTGCGACGCACCCAATGACGCCCGCCAATGACGCCCGCCAGTGTCGCCTGCCAGTGACGCCTGCCAATGACGCCCGTAAATGACCTCGATCCACTGCGCGCGCCTGCGGGCGATCCCGACATGCACCATCAACCGTCCCGCCGCCGCCTCACGCGCTGGCTCGGCGCTTCGGCGCTGCTGGCGCTCGGCGCCTGCGCCTCACGGCCCGCGCCGCCGCCAGCCGTGGTGAGCGCGATGGCGCCGCTCGGGCGGCTGCGCGTTTCGATCAACCTGGGCAACCCGATCCTGGCCCGGCGCGATGCCGCCACCGGCCAGGCCGAAGGCGTCTCGGTGGACCTGGCGCGCGCCCTCGCCGGGCAGCTCGGCATGGCGGTCGAGTGGCTGCTCTTCGATGCCGCGGCCAAGTCGGTGGACGCGGTCAAGTCGGGGCAGGCCGACATCGGCTTCTTCGCCGTCGACCCGCTGCGCGGCGACGGCATCCGCTTCAGCGCGCCCTATGTGCTGATCGAAGGCGCCTACCTCGTGCGCCAGGCCTCGCCGCTGGCCGACAACAGCGCGGTCGACCGTCCCGGCACGCAGGTCATGGTCGGCAGGGGCAGCGCCTACGACCTCTACCTGAGCCGCCAACTCAAGGCCGCGCAGATCCTGCGCGCGCCGACCTCGCCCGCGGTGGTCGACGAGTTCCTGGCCCGCCAGGCCGACGTGGCCGCCGGCGTCAAGCAGCAGTTGCAGGCCGACGCCGCACGGCTGCCGGGCCTGCGCCTGCTGCCCGGCCGCTTCATGGTCATCGAGCAGGCGATGGGCCTGCCCGCCGGCCGTGGCGCCGCGGCCGAAGGCGTGTTGCGAGCCTTCGTCGAACAGGCCAAGGCCAGCGGCTTCGTGGCGCGCTCGCTCGAGCGCCACCGCATCCAGGGTGCCGTGGTCGCGCCGCCAGCCTGATCCGGCTTCAGGGCGCGGCGATGCCGGCGCGCCGCAGCAGCGCGCGCAGGCGCTCGACTTCGTCGATCAGCTCGAGCATCACGGCCACGCTCTGCAGCGGTGCTTCGAAGTCGCGTTGCAGGCGGCAGATGCGCCGCACGCGCGCCAGCTCTTCGCCACCGAAGCGCCAGCTCGGTTGCTCGAAGGCCGGCTGTACGAGTCCTTCTGAGACCAGCAGCCGCACGAAGTCGGCCGGCGTGCCGCAGGCTTCGGCAAAGGCCTGCAGTTCGAGTGCGTGTTCATCGCTGAGGCAGACGCCGACGGTGATGGAAGTGGTGCTCATGACGGGGCTCCCGGGTTGCGGCGCGGGTCGAAGGCCAGGTCCTGCGCCAGCTGGCGGTAGGCGCTGCGGGACTTGTCGTCGTCGGCGGGCGGCAGCACGAGTTCGAGCAGCACGTACAGGTCGCCCGGCGTGGCACCTGGGATGCCGCGCCCGCGCAGGCGCAGCTTGCGCCCGGTCTGCGAGCCGGCGGGCACGTTCATCTCCACCGTGCCGTCGGGCGTGGGCACAGCGATGGCCGCGCCGAGCGCCGCTTCCCAGGGCGCCACGCGCAGCGTGAAGTAGAGGTCGCGGCCGTCCACCCGCCACTGGGCGTGGGGCGCGAATTCGATCTCGAGGTAGAGGTCGCCGCGCGCCGCGCCGTCGAAGCCCGCTGAACCCTGGCCGGCGAGGCGGATCTGCTGGCCGGCGCGGATGCCCTTGGGGATCGCGACTTGCAGCGTGCGCTCGTGCAGCGCCACGCCGCCGGCGGCGTCGAGCTCGGGGCTGTGCAGCGTGATGGCGCGCGTGGCGCCGTGGAAGGCGTCCTCCAGCGGCACCACGATCTTGGCGTGATGGTCCTGGCCGCGCCGGCCGTGCGGTGGCGCGCCACCCGGGCGGCCACGCCCGCCGGCGCGGCGCGCAGCGCCGAACAGGGCTTCGAAGAAGGCGCTGTGCTCGGCGCCGTCGGCCCCGTCGCCCGGGGCGCCGCTGAACTCGAAGCCGCTGTCCCAGCCCGGGGGCGGCTGAAACGGCTGCCCGTCCCGGGCACCCTGGCCGACGGCGTCGTAGGCGGCGCGTCGCTCGGGGTCGCGCAGCACCTCGTGGGCTTCGTTGAGGGCCTGCATGCGCGCCGCTGAATCGGCGGCCTTGTTGATGTCGGGGTGGTGCTTGCGCGCCAGGCGCCGGAACGCCTTTTTGATGTCGTCGCTGCTCGCCGTGCGTTCGACGCCGAGCACCTGGTAGTAGTCCTTGAACTCCATGATTTGCGCTTTCGGCGGGCCGGGGCTCCGCTGCAAAGCGCAGTGTCGGTGCCGGCGGCTTCACCGGCTCTGATCCAGGTCAGCTTTGCCGCGCAAGCCGGCCGGGTGTGCTCGCAGCTCACCCGGCCAGGCAGTGCGCGATCAGGCGGTGCAGATGGTGGGTGCCGCGCTCGTGATGCGGCGCGTAGCGGCCCCGCTGGTACAGCCGCGAGCGGATGCCGCGCTGCACGCTGAGCACCACTGCCTCGTCTTCCAGCTCCACCGGGTCGAGCGCCCCGCCGGCGCCCTGCCCGAGCAGGCTCGCGTCGGCGACGAAACTGCGGAACAGCACGCGCGTGCGCGCCGGGCCGAGCGGCTGCACGACGTTGACCGACAGGCCCCAGGGGTAGACGTTGAACATCAGGTTCGGGAACAGCCACCAGTAGTAGGCGGCCACGCGCAGGCCATGGTCTGGCGTGCCGGGGGGTGGATCGAAGGCAGCCTGGCCGTCGCGCGCCAGCGCCAGTTGCAACACGCTGGCCTGGCCCAGCTCGTAGTGGTAGCCCGCCATGTCCAGCGTCTGGTTGAGCGCCGGGTGGACGAAGGGGATGTGCAGGCCTTCGAGGTAGTTCTCGACGTACAGCGCCCAGTGGGCTTCGAACTCGAAGCTGCGCGAACGGCTGGCGTCGGCGCGCCAGTGCTGCACCGGCAACCATGCCAGCCGCTGCTGCATCTCGGCGAGCCAGGTCTGCAGCGGCCAGCGCGGCGCCAGCGACGTGAAGCCGTGCCCGGCCCACTCGCCGAAGCTCAAGGCCGGCAGGTCGTCGGCCGGCGAGGGAAAGTCGCGCGCGCCTTCGAAGCCGGGCATCGAGCGCAAGCGGCCATCGAGCTCGAAGCGGCGCGAGTGGTAGCCGCAGCGGATGTGCTCGGCCCGGCACGGCGCATCGACGAGCCGGTTGGCGCGGTGCGTGCACACGTTGGACAGGCAGCGCAGCGAGCCCGCAGCATCGCGCGCCAGCAGCACGGCTTCGTCCAGCAGCCCCGGCAGCAGATCGTGCGGGGCCAGCGAGCCGGGCGCGGCGACTTCGTCGAGCGCGCCCAGCCAATGCCAGGCGCGGGCGAAGATCGTCTCGCGCGCCTGGCGCCAGACCGCCTCGTCGAGGTAGAAGGCCTTGTCCAGGGTGCGCGCGATGGTGATGTCGGGGTCGACGTCGAAGTGCGGCAGGGTCATGGCGCACTCATCGCTCAGTCCAGGCTCACCGGCAGCCGCTTCAGGCCGCGAAAGCGCACACGGCAGTCGCGCTCGGCCGGCCCCGCAGCCTGCAGCCGCGGGTAACGGGCGACCAGCGCGCCGTTGGCCAGCCGCGCTTCGAGCCGCGCCACGTTCATGCCCGAGCAGGCATGGGCACCCTGGCCGAAAGCCAGGTGGTTGTTGGGTTTGCGCGCCAGGTCCAGTCGCTCGGGGGCTGCAAACGCGGCCGCGTCGCGGTTGGCCGCGCCGATGGCCAGCGTGATGAAGCTGCCGGCCGGCAAGGTCTGGCCGCTGAACGTCAGCGGCGCGGTGCTCAGGCGGTTGTTGAGCTGCAAGGGGCTCTCGTAGCGCAACAGTTCTTCGACGGCGCTGCCGATCAGCGCCGGCTCGGCCACCAGGCGGTCGAACTGATCGCGGTGGCGCAGCAGTGCGTGCAGGCCGTTGCCGATCAGGTTGGTGGTCGTCTCGTGGCCTGCGTTGAGCAAGAAGATGCAGTTGTGCAGCAGTTCAGTCTCGCTCAGCGTGCCCTGCGCATCACCCTGCAGCAGCCGCGTCAGGACATCGGACTGCGCGTCGCCCGGCTGGCGGCGGCGGTGCGCCACCAGCCCGCGCAGGTAGGCGCCGAAATCGGTCACGGCGCGGTTGGCGCGCACCAGCAAGGCTGCGTCGGGGGCAGGCTCGAGTGCCGACAAGATGGCCAGCGACCAGTCGCGCAGCGGCGCACGCTCGGCGTGCGGCACGGCCAGCAGATTGCCGATCACCTCGACCGGGATCTGCGCTGCGAAATGCGCCACCAGGTCGGGCGCCGGCTGCCCGGCCAGGCGGTCCAGCAGATCGTCCACCAGCGCCACCAGGCCGCTTTGCATGCGCGCGATGGCACGCTGGTTGAGCGCGCCCGTCAAGAGGCGCCGCACGCGCGTGTGCAGCGGCGGGTCGTTGAACACCAGGCTCGTCGTGTGGTGCTCGAAGATCGGCGTGCCGGCGCCCAGGCGGGGTGCGAATTCGCGCTGCTTGTCGCTGCTGACGTGGGGGCTGCGGTAGGCGGCCAGCACGTCGTCGTGGCGCGTCAACAGCCAGCTGCTGGCGCCCAGCGGGTGGACCGGGCTGTGCCGGCGCAGTGCCGCGTAGACCGGGTAGGGGTCGTCGATGAACCCCGCGGGCGGGGCCGACAGGCTGAAGGACAGGGCCGGTTCGGCATCAGGCATGGGCCATCGTAACGGTGCCGCCGGCACGCGGGAACCGGTCGCTTCGCTTGGCTCAGCGCTGTCTGCGGCACGCCGGTGCCCCCCCAATCCAGGGGGATGTGTGAATCTGTCACAAGGCTATCCTGAAGGCGGGTCTAGTCTCGCGTCCCATGCACCAGCCGACACTGCTCGGCGCTGAACCACAGGCGCCGGTGACATCCTCCGCCAGGAGTCCGATCTTGAACGCCAGCACCGATTTGCAACCCCAACGCCCCACCCCCTCATGGCAGGCGCCACCGCGCGCCATCGAAGCCGAGCCCTGGCTCTTTGCCGCCCTGCTGGTGGCGGTGGTGCTGGCCATCGGCGCCTGGCAGCCCGAACCCAAAGCCGCGCCCAGCAGCCCGGCCGATCAGTCCCTGGCCAGCGCACCGGTGCGCGGCTGAAGCCAGACCGGCAGGCGCGCCGCGGTCGCCTTGTGCAGCCCGAGCTGCCGCCCGAACAAGGGGCTCCGGCTGCCTGGCTGGGGCCAGCGATGGCAGCCAGCGGCGAATGGATTGAAACGCTGAGCGCGGCCGAGGTGGCAGAAGTGCTCGCCGCGGCCCAGCCGCTGTCCGAGCGGCAGGCTGACATCGCCACGCTGCGCGCGCCCGACTTCCCGCTGCCCACGCTGGCACCGCGCCTGGCCCGCATTCGCGCGGCGGTGCTGCACGGCCGCGGCTTTGCGCTGCTGCGCGGGCTGCCGGTGCAGGATTGGACGGTGCGTCTGGCGGCCACCGCCTTCTTCGGCCTCGGCAGCCACCTGGGCGCGGCGGTGAGCCAGAACGCGCAGGGCCACGTGCTGGGCCACGTGCAGGACCTGGGCCTGCGCTCCGACGACCCGCGGGTGCGCATCTACCAGACCGCCGAGCGCCAGACCTTCCACACCGACAGCTGCGACATCGTGGCGCTGATGTGCCTGCAGACGGCGCGCAGCGGTGGCGCTTCGGCACTGGTGTCGAGCAGCACGGTGTGGAACGAGATGCGCCGCCGCCGCCCCGACCTGGCGGCGCTGCTGCTGCAGCCGGTGGCCACCGACCGCCGCGGCGAGGTGCCTGCAGGGCAGCAGCCCTTCTTCACGATCCCGGTCTTCAACTGGCACCAGGGCCAGTTGTCGGCGATCTACCAGCGCCAGTACATCGACTCGGCCCAACGCTTTGCCGATGCGCCCCGCCTGAGCCCGGCCCACGTGCAGGCGCTGGACCTCTTCGACGATCTCTGCAACGACCGGGCGCTGAACTTCCTGATGACGCTGCAGCGCGGCGACATCCAGCTCGTGCACAACCACACCTTGCTGCACGACCGCACCGCCTTCACCGATTGGCCCGAGCCCGAGCGCCGCCGTCACCTGCTGCGCCTGTGGCTGGCGCCTGCCGACGCGCGGCCTTTGCCGCCGGTGTTTGCGCAGCGCTACGGCAGCGTGGTGGCGGGGGCGAGGGGCGGCGTGGCGGCCCCGGACGGCTGCCGGCTGGCGCCTTTGTCGGCGTAACGGCGCCCGGGGCGGCGCCGCCGCGCCCCCCTTGGATCGGGGGGGCAGGACGGGGCCGTCGGTCGAGCGTGAAGCATGCCCTGTGAATCAGCCACCCCGGCACCGACACTGGCGCCGCTTTATCCAACCGTCAGCCGTGCCCACGACTCAAGGATCCTCGACTGTGAATCGCCAGCCGCCAAGCCAGACCGCCACCCTGCAGCCGTACGTGCGCCAGCGCCGCATCGACGTCGAGCCGGCACTGTTTGCGCTGGGCGTGCTGGCGGTGGTGCTGTCGATCAGCGGCTGGAAGCCGCTTGCGGCCGCGCAGCAGGCGACCGCGCAGCAGGCGGCCACGCAGCAGGCGGCGCCGGCACAAGCCACCCACGTCGCGGCCGCAGCGCCGCGGACCTGAGCCGCGGCCATCCGGGCAAGCGATCCCTCGGCCCACCCGACGGACCGATAGACTCCCCCGACAGCAGCGCGCGGGCCACCGCCGCGCCGGGGGACTGCCAGCATGACAGGCCGACAAAAAGCGACGACTGCGCTGCCACAGCCGCAGCGCCCGCCACCGGCGTCGGACCAGCCGACCCAGATCGCGAACCTGGCCCGTGGCGGCCAGCACCAGCTTGCGCTGCAGGCCGCCACCGCAGCCCTGCTGCAGCCCGCGCTGCCCGTGTCCCTGCGGCTGCAACTGCTGGACCTGCGCGCCGCCAGCCTGCTGGCGCTGATCGAACTGCAGCGCGCCGAGGCTGACGCGCTGGCCATGGTGGCGCTGGCCGAGCGTTCGCGTGGCGCAGCGCACCGCGCCAGCGCGCTGGCCTGTCTGGCCCATGTGCAGACGCGCCAGGAGCGCAGCGGGCGGGCCCTGGCCACCGCAGGCCAGGCCCTGGCGGCAGCACGCAGCGCGCGCCGGCCCGCGCTGGTGGCGCTGGCCCTGTTGCGCCAGGCCAGCGCCGGTCTCGCCATCGACCCGCAAGCCGCGGCCGGCCAGGCCGCAGACGCCGCGCGGCGTTTTGCCGCCCTGGGCGATGCCGCCCTCGAAGGCCAGGCCGTGCGCGTGCTGGCCGTTGTGCGCATGGCGCAGGCCGACACGCCCGAGCACCGCGCCCTGATGCAACGCGCCATCACGCTGGCGCGCAGCGCGGGGGACCGTGGTGGCGAAAGCCGCGCTTTGAGTTCGCTGTACAGCAGCGATCCCGACCTGGCGCGCCGTGTGCGCGGCCAGCAACAGGCCCTGCGCGTGGCCATCGAAGGCGGCGACCACCGCCAGCAGCGCAGCACGCGCCACAGCCTGGCGCTGGCCTACGAGCAGCTTGGCCTGGCACGGCGCGCGTTGCGGCTTATGCAGCAGGTGGTGGCCATGGGCGAAAGCCTGATGCCGCCCTTTTCATTGCTCAATACGTACTCGACCTTGGCGAGTCTGCATGCGCTGCTCGATCAGCGTGTCGCGCACGACGCCGTGGTGGCCAAAGGCCGGGCCCTGCTGCCTGCCGCGCGTGCCGACGAAGGTGCAGAACGGGTCGCGGTCCATGCGACTCTGCTCGGTTTGGGCGCGGCCTCGTGGTCGACGCCGGAGCAGGTGGTGGCGGCCTTGCGCCGCGCATGGCAGGTCCTGAACCGGTCCGGTCTCGGCTGGGCTGCGCCGATGGTCCTGGCCCGGCTGGCGCAAGCCCGGCTGCGTGCCGGGCAAGCCAA
>JANMVM010000387.1:0-21303 GCA_031392695.1 Rubrivivax sp. | reverse complement strand
GCGAGGAAGTTCGCGCCGTCGACGTCGAAGGTGCGCGTATCGCCGCCGAGAAACGGCCCGCCGGCATTGCGCGTGTCGACGATGCGGCACGGCGTGACCGCGGTGTAGACGTTGTCCTGGCTGAAGTCGCCCAGCGCGTTGGGATCGAGCTGCGCCGCGGAGCGAGCAGAGGACTTCAGGATTTCAATCTTCAGCGCCTTGCTTGGCGCGGCCTTCACCGCCCTGGCATCGAGTCCCTGCTGGGCGAAGACGCTTGTCAGGCCGAGCGCGCAAGCCAACAGCACCGGCGCAACACGCGCCGCATGCATCCATTTGTCGTCACGTTTCATGTTCATCACTCCTGGGTTGAATCGGACTTGGCTGGCGCAGGATTTCGTTGCCCTGCGCCCTGGTATTCAACGCTTCGCATGCGGTCAAGACAAGGGTGAAATTAGGGTTCCCCCCTAGCTCTGGACACTGGTGATGCGGCTGGGTCAGGCGGGGCGCACGAGCAGCCTGGGCCAGGCCTTGGCCTGGCCAGCGGCGCGCCGTGCAGCACGTCGGCCGGGCCGTTGGCCTGCGTCACACTCCGGGCTTGTCTCCAGGAGTCCGGCATGTCCGTCGCATCCCCCGTTCCCGCCGCTGCGATCGGTCTCATCGGCCTCGGTGCGATGGGCGCCGGCATGGCGCAATCGCTGCGGCGCGCCGGCCTGGCGCCGCACGTCTTCGATGTCCGGCCCGGCCTGGCCGAGGCCTTCGCGCGCGACGGTGGCACGGCCTGCGCCAGCGCCGCCGCGCTGGCCGCGGCCTGCGACGTGGTGGTCTCGGTGGTGGTCAATGCCGCGCAGACCGAAAACGTGCTCTTCGGCCGCGGCGGCGCGGCCGCGGCGTTGCGCCCGGGCAGCGTGT
The DNA here is from genome assembly GCA_031392695.1 of Rubrivivax sp. Taxonomy (GTDB): domain Bacteria; phylum Pseudomonadota; class Gammaproteobacteria; order Burkholderiales; family Burkholderiaceae_C; genus Rubrivivax. The sequence goes on along the minus strand of JANMVM010000387.1, from coordinate 20,415 downwards.
TCGTGATGTGCTCCACCGTCGACCCCAATTGGGCCGTCGCTTTGGAGGCGCGGCTCGAAGCGCTGGGCCTGTGGATGCTGGATGCGCCGATCTCCGGCGGCGCGGCCAGGGCCGCCAGCGGCGAGATGACGATGATGACCTCGGGCCGCGCCGAAGCCTACGCGCGCTGCGCCGGCGCCCTCGACGACATGGCCGCACGCGTCTACAGGCTGGGTGACCGCGCCGGCGCCGGCAGCAAGGTCAAGATCATCAACCAGCTGCTGGCCGGCGTGCACATTGCCGCCGCGGCCGAGGCGATGGCGCTGGGGCTGCGCGAGGGCGTCGACCCGCATGCCTTGTACGACGTCATCACGCACAGCGCGGGCAACAGCTGGATGTTCGAGAACCGCATGGCCCACGTGCTGGCCGCCGACTACACGCCGCTGTCGGCGGTCGACATCTTCGTCAAGGACCTGGGCCTGGTGCTGGACATGGCGCGGGCGAGCAAGTTCCCGCTGCCCTTGTCGAGCACCGCGCACCAGATGTTCATGCAGGCCTCGAGCGCCGGTTTCGCCCAGCAGGACGACAGCGCGGTGATCAAGATCTTCCCGGGCATCACGCTGCCGGAGAAGTCGGCATGACGCTCAAGTTGGGCTGCATCGCCGACGACTTCACCGGCGCCACCGACCTGGCCAACAACCTGGTGCGCGCCGGCATGCGCGTGGTGCAGATGATCGGTGTGCCCGACGCCGTGGCGCTGGCCGCGCTCGATGGCGTCGACGCCGTGGTGGTGGCGCTGAAGTCGCGCACCGCGCCGGTCGACGAGGCCGTCTCGCACAGCCTGGCTGCTGCGCGCTGGCTGCGCGCGCAGGGCGCGCGCCAGCTCTACTTCAAGGTCTGCTCGACCTTCGACAGCACGCCACAGGGAAACATCGGGCCCGTGGCGCAGGCGCTGCTGGCCGAGGCCGGCGCCGACCTGGCGCTGGTCACGCCCGCGTTCCCGGAAAACGGCCGCACCGTCTTCAAGGGCCACCTCTTCGTCGGCGAACTGCTGCTGTCCGACAGCCCGATGCGCCACCACCCGCTGACGCCGATGACCGACGCCAACCTGGTGCGCGTGCTGCAGGCCCAGTTGCGCGGTGCGCAGGCCGGGCTCGTCGACCACCGCGCCGTGGCTGCCGGGGTGGAAGCGGTGCGTGCGCGGCTGGCGGTGCTGCGCCAGCAAGGGGTGTCGTTTGCCATCGCCGACGCGGTGGGCGACGACGATCTGCGCATCCTGGCGCGCGCGGTGCAGGATTTGCCGCTGGTGGTGGCGGGCTCGGGGCTGGCGATCGGCATCCCGGCGCTGCACGGCCTGGCGCCCAGCGCGCAGGCGGCGCAGCTGCCAGAGGCGCGCGGCAGTCGCGCGGTGGTCAGCGGCAGCTGCTCGGCAGCCACCCAGGCCCAGGTGGCGGATTTCATCGGGCGCGGCGGCGCGGCCTTGGCCATCGATCCCTTGCGGCTGGCCGCGGGTGAGGCTGCGGGTGAGGACAGTGCCGCGCAGGCCCTGGCCTGGGCGCTGCCGCGCCTGGGCCTGGGCCGTGAGCCGGTGCTGATCTACGCCACCGCGGCGCCCGAGGTGGTGCAGGCGGTGCAGGCGCAGCTGGGTGCCGCGCGGGCCGGCGCACTCGTCGAGTCGACGCTCGGCCGCATCGCCGCCGCGCTGGTGCAGGCGGGCGTGGGCCAGTTACTCGTCGCCGGCGGCGAGACCGCGGGCGCCTGCGTGCAGGCGCTGGGCATCACGCAGTTGCGCATCGGGCCGCAGATCGACCCCGGCGTGCCCTGGTGCCACGCGGCCGTGCCCGGCCTGCATATGGCGCTGAAGTCGGGCAACTTCGGCGGCGTGGACTTCTTCACGCGCGCCTTCAGCCTGCTATGAGCATCGAAACCGCATTGCGCGACGAGATCTGCCGCGTCGGCCGCTCGCTCTTCGAGCGCGGCTACGTGCATGCCTCGGCTGGCAACATCAGCGTGCGGCTGGACGACGGCTTCCTGATCACGCCCACCGATGCCTGCCTGGGCACGCTCGACCCGGCCCGCCTGGCCCGCCTCGACGCCCACGGCGTGCAGACGGCCGGCGACCGCGCCAGCAAGACGCTGGCCCTGCACCGCAGCATCTATGCCGCCGACGCGCAGGCGCGCTGCGCCATCCACAGCCACAGCACGGCGCTGGTGGCGTTGACGCTGCGCGGCGTGTGGAGCGTCGACGACATCCTGCCGCCGCTGACGCCCTACTTCGTGATGAAGGTCGGCCACGTGCCGCTGATTGCCTACCACCGCCCAGGCGACCCCCAGGTGGCCGCCCTGGTGGCACAGCGCATCCAGGCCATGGCCGGCCGCGGCACGCCGATCCGCGCCGTGATGCTCGACCGGCTGGGCCCCCAGGTCTGGCATCGCACCCCGGCCGAGGCCAGCGCCACGCTCGAAGAACTGGAGCAGACGGCCCGCCTGTGGCTGGCCTGCCCGGTGCCCCCGGGCGCACTGAGCGAGCCGCAGCTCGACGAGCTGCGGCGCCACTTCGGTGCCCACTGGTAGGCGAACCGCGCGCTACAGAAGCGGGCCGGCGCGGCCGATATCCATGAAGTTCACGCTTCGCACGACACCGACCCTGCCCCATGCTCAAGAAGATCCCCGTTCACCAGCTGCGCATGGGCATGCACCTGCTCAAGCTGGAAGGGTCGTGGATCGCGCATCCCTTCTGGAAGACGCGCTTCGTCATCGACTCCACGGCCGACCTGAAGAAGCTGCTCGACTGCGGCGTGGCCGAGTGCTGGATCGACACCTCGCTCGGCCTCGACGTGGCCACGGTGCTGGCGGCCGAGCCGGCAGCGCCTGCGCCGCCCAGCGCTGCGGCTTCCGCCTCGCCAGCGCCGATGATGCCGCCGCGCGAGCCCGAGCGGCCGATGGCCGCCGAGCTCAGGCAGGCTGCCGCCATCTGTCACCGCGGCCGGGCTGCGGTGACGGCGATGTTCAACGAGGCCCGCATGGGCCACGTCGTCAACGCCGAAAGCTGCCTGCCCCTGGTGGAGGAGATCTCGGGCTCGGTACAGCGCAACCCCGGGGCGCTGGTCAGCCTGGCGCGGCTGAAGTCGAAGGACGACTACAGCTACATGCATTCGGTGGCGGTGTGCGCCATGATGGTCTCGCTGGCGCGCCAGACCGGCATGGACGAAGACGGCTGCCGCCAGGCCGGCCTGGCCGGCCTGATGCACGACGTGGGCAAGGCGGTGATGCCGCTGGACGTGCTCAACAAGCCCGGCAGCCTGACCGAAGCCGAGTTCGACATCATGCGCACCCATCCGGCGCGCGGCCACGAGCTGCTGCTCGGCGGCCAGGGCGTGACCGAAGCCACGCTGGACGTCGTGCTGCACCACCACGAGCGCGTCGACGGCACCGGCTACCCGCACCGGCTGGCGGGCGACGCCATCAGCGTGCTGGGGCGCATGGGCGCGATCTGCGATGTCTACGACGCCATCACCTCCAACCGGCCCTACAAGGCGGGCTGGGACCCGGCGCAGTCGATCGCGCGCATGGCGTCGTGGAAGGGCCACTTCGATCCGACGCTGTTCGGCGCCTTCGTGCAGAGCCTGGGCATCTACCCCACCGGCTCGCTGGTGCGGCTGGCTTCGAGCCGACTGGCCGTGGTGGCCGAGCAGAACGCCGGCAACCTGGTGTCGCCGGTGGTGATGGTGTTCTTCTCGACCAAGTCGCAGCTGCACATCACGCCGATCCGGCTCGACCTGTCGCGCCAGGGCACGAGCGACCGCATCGTCGGCCGCGAAGAAGCCGAGGCGGGCAAGTTCCCGCAGCTCGACGAGCTGTGGGCCGACCCCGAGGCCCTGCGCCGCCTCAAACCCTGATGTGCTGAGGCGCTGCGCCTGACTAAACTGCCGCTCCATCCACAGCCCGGGAGCGGCAATGACCTCTTGGATCGCCCACGCGACGCTGACCCTCGCGCTGGCCCTGGCGCAGGCGGCTGCCGCCCTGGCCGCCAGCAGCGCGCAAGCCCAGACCCTGCGCTGGGCCAGCCAGGGCGACCCGCTGACGATGGACCCGCATTCGCAGAACGAGGGCCTGACCAATGCCATGAACGGCCAGGTCTATGAGAAGCTGGTCAAGCGCGACCGCCAGCTCAACATCGGCCCCGGCCTGGCCACCAGTTGGCAGCAGACCGGGCCGCTGAGCTGGCGCTTCAAGTTGCGCCCGGGGGTCCAGTTCCACGATGGCACGCCGCTGACGGTGGAGGACGTGGTCTTCTCGGTGCAGCGCGCGCAGCTGCCCACGGCCAACATCGCCGTCTACGCCAACGCCGTCGGCACGCCGGTGGCCATCGACAAGGACACGGTGGAGTTTCGACTGGCCAAGGTCAACCCGGTGTTCCTGCAGAACATGGACGCCGTGTTCATCATGAGCAAGGCCTGGAGCGAGAAGCACAAGGTCACGCGGCCGCTGGACTTCAAGAACCGCGAGGAAAGCTTCGCATCCTTCAACGCCAACGGCACCGGCCCCTACAGGCTGGTCGTGCGCCAACCGGGCATCAAGACCACCTACAAACGCCACCGCGAGTGGTGGGGCAGCTTCGACGGCAACGTGCAGGAGATCGTCTTCACGCCGATCGCCAACGACGCCACGCGGCTGGCGGCGCTGGTCTCGGGCGAGATCGACTTCGTGCTCGACCCGGCGCCGCGCGACGTGGCGCGGCTGCGCAGCACGGCCGGCGTGAAGGTCATCGACGGCCCCGAGAACCGCCTCATCTTCATCGGCATGGACCAGTACCGCGACGAGCTGCTGTTCAGCAGCGTCAAGGGCCGCAACCCCTTCAAGGACATCCGCGTGCGCCAGGCGCTGTACCACGCGGTCGACATCGAGACCCTGAAGACCAAGCTCATGAACGGGCAGAGCGTGCCCACCGGCGGCCTCACCGCCAGCCCGCTGGGCGCCTACAACGACCCGCAGCTCGAGACCCGGCTGCCCTTCGACCTGGCGCGGGCCCGCGCGCTGATGGCCGAGGCCGGCTACGCCGATGGCTTCGAGGTCACCATCGACTGCCCCAACAACCGCTACGTCAACGACGAGGAGATCTGCATCGCGCTGGCCGCGATGTGGGCGCAGATCAAGGTCCGGCTCAAGGTCAACGCCATGCCGCGCACGCTGTACTTCCCCAAGCTGGAGAAGTTCGACACCAGCCTGTACCTGCTGGGCTGGGGCGGCGCCGTCACCGATGCCGAGACCACGCTGACGCCGGTGATGCGCTTCCCGGCCGAGGGCGGCGTCGGCCTTTACAACTGGGGCCGCGTGCGCAACGAGAAGTTCGAGCAGGCCGCCGTGGCGCAGAGCCAGGAGCCCGACGTCGGCAAGCGCGAGGCGCTCGTCAAGGCCGCGCTGCGCGAGTACAAGACGCAGGTCCACCTGATCCCGCTGCACCGCCAGGTGGTGCCCTGGGCCGTGCGCAGCAACGTCGAAGCCGTGCACCGCCCAGACAACTGGCTCGAGGTATCCTGGATCACCCTCAAGTAAGGAGCGCCACCTGCAACGCGTCAGCGGCATCGGCGGCATCGGCGGCATCTGCTGCATCTGCTTATAGACGCGCGACGCGGCCGTGCCGACGCTGCACGGCGCCACGGTGTGCAGTGTGTGCGATCAGGGCTCGACCTACTTTGCATCAAGCGCGGCGCCGTTCATGATCAGTGACCGCGTCGACGACCTGCACGCGCTGCTGGCGCCGCTGCGCAGCGAAGGCCGCGTTGTCGACGCCAAGGCCGAGGAGTCCGAGTACGGCAAGTTCGGCTGGGTGATGGACCCCGAGGGTCATCGCGTCGAACTCTGGCAGCCGCCATCCGGGCCGGCGCAAAGTTGACCCCCCACAGGAGACGAGACCGATGAAATGCGCGCTGTTGATGAGCCTGGTGCTGGCCGCCGCCGGCCTGGCGCAGGCCCAGCCCTGCCCGGACAAGAACCTGATGTACTGGCAGGCCTTTCCGCCCGGCGGTGAGTCCGACATCTCGGCGCGCCACCAGCAGATGGTGCTGAAGAAGAAGTGCGCCGCCATCGACACCGTCATCCAGTACAAGGCCGGCGGCGGCGGGGCGCTGCTGTGGGGCCAGATGAACACCATGGCCGGCGACGGCAGCAACATCATGGGCGTGAACCTGCCGCACCTGGTGCTGCAGCCGCTCGAAGGCAACGTGCTGTACAAGACCGAGGACGTGACGCCGGTGTTCTGGTACCACTACACGCCCGATGCGCTGGTGGTGCCCGAGAACAGCGTGTTCAAGAATTTCGCTGATTTCGTCAGGGCCGCCAAGGCCGACCCGGCGCGCTACAACCTCGGTGGCTCGGGTCTGAACTCGGCCAACCACGCGGCGCACGAGCGGCTCAACCAGGCCTTCGGCGTGAAGACCACCTACGTGCCCTTCAAGGGCACCGGCGACATGACGATGGCCGTGCTCGGCGGCCACGTCGACGCCGCCATGAGCTACACCGCGTTTGCCATCAACAACAAGACCAAGGTGCGCGCGCTGGCGGTGGCCATGGACAGACGCCACCCGCTGCTGCCCGACGTGCCGACCTTCAAGGAGCTGGGCGTGGACTGGGTCGACGGTGCCTACCGCGGCATCGGCGTGCCCAAGAGCACGCCGCTGGAGACGCGCAAGAAGCTGTCGGACCTGTTCGCCGCGCTCAACGCCGACGCCGAGATGAAGGAGCTGGCCTTCAAGAGCGGCTTCGAACTCATCAACGTCGGTGTCGAGCAGATGGAGCCGTTCATGAAGGAGCGCGCCAAGGTCTACACCGAGGCCGCCAAGCGCATGGGCCTGGGCGCCAAGCAGTAGCCGCCACCGGCCGCCGGCCGCCGGCTACCGCAGCGCGGCTCAGCGGGTGGCGCGTCGCCGCACCGCCTCGAGGTAGGCCTGGCCGTCGGGCGGCAGGCCGCTGCGCTGGCTGGCCCAGATCATCTCGCCCAGGCATTCCATGACCTCGTGATGGGCCTCGTGCAGCGAATGGCGGCGCGCCGCCAGCAGTTCCACCGCCTGGCGGATGCCGGTGGGCTGGTCGATGCCCACCTGCTCCTGGATCGACAGGTGCATGCTCAGGTGCAGGAAGGGGTTGGTGCGGCCTTCGTCGACGGTGTAGACGGCGGCCAGCGCGGCTGCTTCGTCGGCCAGGTCGGTGTCGTATTCCGGGTGCTCGTCGATCCAGCGCGCCGCCACCGCCTGCATGGGCTCCAGCGGCAGGCCGGCGCGCACGCGCTGGCGGGTGGCGCAGAAGAATCGGCGCACATCGGTCTGCGAAGGCTGGAACATCGGAGAATTGTCGCTCCCCCACGCTTCAATCCCCCATGCCCATCACCAGCGCCCAGCTCTTCACCGCCGCCCGCACGCAAAACGGCTACCTCGACACGGCCGTGCCCGACAGCCAGTTGCACGAGCTCTACGAACTGCTCAAGTGGGGCCCGACATCGGCCAACTGCAGCCCGGCGCGCTTCGTCTTCGTGCGCAGCGCCGAGGCCAAGGCCCGGCTCGCGGCCTGCGTCTCGGCCGGCAACCAGGGCAAGGTGCTGGCCGCGCCGGTGACGGCCATCATCGGCATGGACATGGCCTTTGCCGAGCAGCTGCCGCAACTCTTCCCGCACACCGATGCGCGCGCCTGGTTCGTCGGCAAGCCCGAGCTCGTCGAAGCCACGGCGATGCGCAACTCGAGCCTGCAGGGCGCCTATCTGATCATGGCCGCGCGTGTGCTCGGCCTGGATTGCGGGCCCATGAGCGGCTTCGACGCGGCCAAGCTGGACGCGGCGTTCTGGGCCGGCACGACGGTCAAGACCAACTTCATCTGCGCGCTGGGCCATGGCGACCCGGCCAAGGTGCTGCCGCGCAGCCCGCGCCTGAGCTTCGAGCAGGCCTGCCAGTTTGCTTGAGGCCTGGCCCGTCATCCATGACCCCGTGTTCTACGCCGTGGCGGTGCCGGCGGTGCTGCTCATCGGGCTGTCCAAGAGCGGTTTTGCCGCCGGCTTCGGCTCGCTGGCCACGCCGGTGCTGGCGCTGACGGTGCCGGCACCGCAGGCGGCGGCGATCGTGCTGCCGCTGCTGATGGTGATGGACCTGACGGGCCTGCAGCAGATGTGGCGCGATCGTGACGCAGCCCTGCTTCGCCGCCTGCTGCCCTGGGGCGCGCTGGGCGTGATCGCGGGCTTCGCGCTCTTTGGTGTGCTCTCGGCAGCCGTGGTGGCGGGCCTGCTCGGGGCTTTGACGCTGGGCTTCCTGGCCCAGCGCCTGTTCTTCGTGCCGCGCCGCGACCGGCCGCCGGCGCCGCACTGGGTCGGGCAGGGCTGCGCCGCGGCGGCGGGCTTCACCAGTTTCGTGGCCCATGCCGGCGGCCCGCCGATGGTCGCCTACCTGCTGCCGTTGCGCATGGATCCGCGCGTCGTCAGCGGCACCATGGCGGTGTTCTTCGGCTTCATCAACCTGCTCAAGGTGGTGCCCTATGCTGCGCTGGGCATGCTCGACCTTGGCAACCTGTTGACGTCACTGGTGCTGATGCCCCTGGCGCCGCTGGGGGTGTGGGCTGGCGTGTGGCTGGTGCGGCGTGTGGCCACGACCTGGTTCTACCGGCTGGCCTACGTGGGCATGTTTCTGACCGGCACCAAGCTGCTCTGGGATGCACTGAAGTGATGCCCGCCGCGGCTGCCGTCACCTCTACCCGCCAGCCTGTGCCGTGGCGCGAAGGCCTGCTGCTGGCGCTGTGGCTGCTGTTGACGCTGTGGGCGCGGCCCCTGCTGCTGCCCGACGAAGGGCGCTACGCCGGCGTGGCTTTCGAAATGCTGCGCGGCGATGCACTCGTGCCCACGCTCGACGGCTTGCCCTTCTTCCACAAGCCGCCGCTGCTGTACTGGCTGGACATCGCGGCCATGCAGGTCTTCGGCGTCGACGAGTTTGCGGTGCGCGTGGGCCCGGCGCTAGCGGCCTGGCTGATGGGCATGGCCCTGCTGCTGCACCTGCGCCGCCGGCAGGGTCCGCGGCTGGCGCAGCAGGGGCTGCTGGTGCTGGCCAGCAGCCCGCTGTTCTTCGTCGGCGCGCAGTACGTCAATCACGACATGGGCGTCGCCGCCTGCATCACCGTGGCGGTGCTGGCAGCGGTGCGCTCCGTCGAGCCGGGCACGGGCGAGCAGCCGGCGCGGTCGCTGGCCGCCTTGCTGCTCGCCTGGGCCTTCTGCGGCTTGGGTGTGCTGGCCAAAGGGCTCATCGGCGTCGTGCTGCCGGTGCTGGTGGTGCTGCCCTGGCTGCTCGTGCAGGGGCGCTGGCGCGACGCGCTGTGGCTGGCGCACCCGCTCGGGCTGGCGCTGTTCGCGCTCGTCGTGGCACCCTGGATGCTGCTCATGCAGGCCCGTTACCCAGGCTTCTTCGACTACTTCATCGTCGAGCAGCACTTCCGCCGTTATGCCGGCGCTGCCTTTAATAACCAGCAGCCGATGTGGTTCTTCATCGTCGTGCTGCCGCTGCTGATGCTGCCCTGGGGCCTGTGGCTGTGGCCCGCCCTGCGCCAGCGCGGCGCACAGGCGGGCCTGTACCTGTGGTGGGTGGCGGTGGTGGTGGGGTTCTTCTCGCTGCCCGCGTCCAAGCTGGTGGGCTATGTCATGCCGGCCCTCGCGCCGATGGCGGCGCTGCTGGCCCTGGCCCTGGCCAGGCGCGACGGTCGGCGCGCCTGGCGCAGCCTGGCGGCGCTGGCGGCCGGCCTGTGCCTGGCCATCGTTGCCGGGCTGGCCTGGAAGGCGCCGGGGTCGCACCAGGATCTGGGTCTGGCACTCGCGCAGCGCCTGCAACCGGGCGACCGTGTGGTCTTCGTCGACAAGTACTTCTACGACGTGCCTTTCTATGCCCGGCTCGCCGAGCCGCCTGTGGTGGTGTCGGACTGGGACGACCCCGGGATCCCGCGCCACGACAACTGGCGCAAGGAGTTGCACGATGCAGCGCGCTTCGACCCGGCGCAGGGCGCCCGCGTGCTGTGGCCCTGGCAGCGCGTGGCGGAGCTCGGCTGCGGCGCCGGCGCCACCTGGTGGCTGGCGACCCACGACACGCTGGCGCGCTTGCAGGCCCTGCAGGCCGTACGCGGCTTGCAGACCGTCGTGACCGCTCGGCATGCGGTGCTGCTGCGCTCGGCTGGTCGAGACTGTCCTGTGGCGCAGGCCGTGCCGCCGTGACGCCGCTGCTGCGCTACCTGCTCATCGGCGGCTTGGCCACGGCCGCCCACTGGCTGGTGCTGGCGGCGCTGGTGGAAGGCGGTGGCCTGGTGCCTTGGCTGGCGTCGGGGCTCGGGGCGCTGGTGGGCGCGCAGCTGGCGTTCTTTGGCAATCGCCGCTTCACCTTCGGCCACCGCGGGGCCTTGTGGCCCGCGTGGTGGCGGTTCATGGGCACCGCAGGGTTGGGAGCCTGGGTGGGCATGGGCATCGTGGCCGCGGGCGTGGCGCTCGGGCTGCACTACCTGCTGGCGCAGGCGGCGGCCACGGCCGTCAACGTGCTGCTGACCTTTGCCATCAACCGCCACTGGAGCTTTGCGCGCTGAAGGCCAGCCGCGAGCCTGAGGCCGCGAGGTCGTCGGCAAAGTCCGTGCTGGCCAGATAGCTCAGTTCGCGAGCGCGCGCCGCGGCGATCGCATCGCTGGCCTGGCCGGCCTGCTGCGCTTCGCCCGGATGGCACATCACCAGCGCGCCGTGCTGCGGCGCCGCGGCCAGCCACTGCTGCATGAGGCCGCGGTAGTCGGCGTCGACGAAGTCATACACGCCCAGCAGCACGCGGTTGGCCGCCCGGCCCCGGGCCTGCAGGGCCCGCCCCAGAGCGCGACCGCCGGTGCCGGCGATGAGCTGCCGCTTGAGCCAGAAACCGGGGCCGCCGACGCGGGCCGTGCTGCGCACGACCACGTGCGGGTGGTGAGCCAGCTCCGCCAGCACCCGATCGCGCACCACCGGCAGATGGTGCACATGCTGGTGGCCGTCCAGGTGCGCCGGCGGCCTGCCGGCCGCGGCTTCGAAGCGCGCCCATTGCGCGCGCAACTCGGCGCCCAGCGCCGCGCCCGGCACCGCGCGCAGGTGCGACAGCAGCAGCAGCCGCGGCAGGCTCGGCAATCGCGGCCAGTGGCGTCGCAACTCGGCGCTCAGCGGCAGTCCTTCGGTGAGGTTGACATGCAGGCCGATGCGCAGTCGCCCCGCAGCCACCGCGCCCAGTGCGGCCAGCTCCGGCAGGCGGCCCGGCCAGTGTTCGGTGTTGACGATGCAGGACACCTCGGTCAGCCGCCCGGCCGCCGCCAGTCGCAGGATGCCGCGGTCCACCGCCTGCGACAGGCCGAAGTCGTCGGCGCACAGCGCCAGCTCGCGCCAGGGGGCGACGCCGGCACCACTCATTCCGGCGCAGGCCTCTCGATGCGACCGCGCCCGGCCATCTCGCGCACCAGGTAAACCGGCCGGCGCTTGACCTCGTCGAAGATGCGGCCCACGTATTCGCCCAGGATGCCGATCGACAGCAGTTGCACGCCGCTGAAGAACATCAGGCTGACCACCACCGTCGGCCAGCCCGGCACCGGGTTGCCGTTGACCAGATGATCGATGGCGATGAAGCCACCGTAGCCGATGGCGCTCAGCGCCACCGCGGCGCCCACCCCGCTCCACAGGCGCAGGGGCAGGGTCGAGAAGGCGGTCACGCCAGTCAGCGCCAGGGCCAGCAGCCGCAGCACCGAAAAGCTGCTGCGCCCGCGCGCGCGCGGTGCCGGCGTGTAGGGGATGAACAGGGTGCGAAAGCCGACCCAGGCGTACAGGCCCTTGAGGAAGCGGTTGCGTTCGGGCAGCGACAGCAGGGCTTGCAGCACACTGCGGTCGAGCAATCGGAAATCACCCGCGTCGGGTGGGATCGGCACCGGCGAGCCGGCGTTGACGATGCGGTAGAAGAGCTTTGTGCCCAGCCGCTTGGCCCAGCTTTCGTCGGCGCGCGTGCTGCGCACCGCGCACACCGCGTCGGCACCGGCGCGCCAGCCCGTCAGCATGGCCGGCAGCAGCGACAGCGGATGCTGCCCGTCGGCGTCGATCATCAGCACGACATCGCCCTGCGCGTTTTCGAGCCCTGCGGTCAAGGCCGCTTCCTTGCCGAAGTTGCGCGACAGTGCGATGAATCGCACGCCGGGCTCTTGCAGCCAGGCGCGCAGGACCTGCTCAGTGTCGTCGCGGCTGCCGTCATCGACCACGATCACTTCCCAGCGCGGGCTCAGGGCCTGCAACGCAGCGCTCAGTTCGGCCAGCAGGCTGGGCAGGCTGGCCGCTTCATTGAAGGCCGGAACGACGCAGCTGATGGCCGGCGAAGGATCGGCCCTGCGGGTGCGGGCCGCAGCCAGGTCTGGCGTGAGAATGACGGTGTTCAAAAAGGCACGGGGGTGATCTGCGGTGTCATCCAGTAGACCACGTAGGCCTGCGCTTCGAACTCGAAACCTCGCGCCTTCTTGACTGCGCTCAGATTCTGGCGGTCGGCCGACCAGGCCTCGGCCTCTTCTTGGCAGGCTTCATCGGTGATGGCGCAGACGATCGCACCGCCGCGGGCCCACACGGCGGCAGTGTCCACCCAGGGCGTCTCGGCGGCCGGGCTCCACAGACTCCAGTAGCGGGGATGGCCCGGCGCATAAAACGACACCGATGCAGCCAGGGCGCGCGTGCCGGTGACCCAGGGCAAGGTGCCGCCGTGGCGAAGCGCCCAGGCATGGCCGAGTGCCAGCGCCAGTTCTTCGCGCGGCTCGGTCACTGCCGGCGCGCGCAAGAGTGCACGCGCTTGCCACCACACGGGCGACAACAGCGCCACCGCGAGCCAGATCGACGCCAGCGTGCGCCAGAGTCGGCGCAGGCAGAGTTGGGCCCCGGACTCATGGGCGCGCTGGGCGGCCAGCAGCGACAGGCCGGCGGCAATGGCCAGCCCCCACACCCAGGCCGTGCGTGCCCCCGTCAAGACCGTGATGGCCATGGTGGCCAGCACCGGCAACATGGCCAGCAGCCAGACCGCGTCGTTGCGCGGCCGCAGCGCGGCAGTGGCCGCGCCCAGGAAACCGCGCCCGGCGGAGGTCCCCACCAGCGCCAGCCTCAGCGCGATGAAGGCCAGCAGCGGAAACACGCACTGCGCGAGCGCGAAGCTCAAGGCCCGCGCCAGCGCGGCGCCAGGCCCCTCCTGGCCGGTGGCGGCGCGGGCGTACTGCAGGGGCCCGTGCACCTGCGTGATCAACCAGTTGGCGTGCGGCGCAAAGCACAGCACGAAGCAGCCCAGCGCCCACAGGAAGTTGCGTGAGCGCAGGCGGGCCCGCCATGCGGGCAGCCAGAGGGCGGTGGCCAACAGCGACAGCAGCAGCACCGCCGTGTAGTACTTGCCCAGCATGCCCAGCGCTGCGGCGAGTCCGCACAGCAGTGCGTCGGCGCGCCGGCCCCGGTGCATGAATCGAACGTACAGCGCCACCGTCCAGGGCCAGGTCGAGATCAGGATGGCGTTGGCATTGAAGCGCATGCCCAGCGAAGTGATGCCTGGCGCCAATGAAGCCACCACCACTGCCAGCAGCACCCAGCGCGGTGGCAGGAACTCGCGCGCCAGCAGCGCCAGCCCGGTCAGCCCGATGACGGCGTTGAGCGCCGTCAGCAGCGAGTAGCCCCACTGCGATTCAGGCACCACGGCGAACCACACACCGACGACCCAGGCCGACAGCGGCGGGTGCTTGTAGTAGCCCCACTGCCAGCCCTGGGCCCAGGCATAAGCCTCGACCATGTCGCCTGGGGCGTCGAAGTTGGAACGCGACGACCAGCCCACCCAGGTCCAAAGCAACAGGTGGCCCAGAAGCAGCATGCCGAGCTGCGCTTCGATCGACAGGCTGCGCTCGCGAGCCCATGGCAGCGCGGCCGAAAACAGAGGTTGAGTCATCGCCCGGCGCACGCTTGTTGTGGCCAAACGCTCAGCCAGCAAACCCGAAGATCACAGAAGATGTGACTGTAAAGTAATGTCAAGGAATGGAACTTAGGGTTTCTTCAAGGCCGGCCCCCGCAGGCGCGGGGGTGATGCGCGAGCCTGCTGAGCTCGATCGCCCCGGCTCAGTGGCTGTCGTCGCCCGGGGCTCGCTGCGACCAACCGGCGCCGCGCCGGGCGCGCTGCTGGCGGCGCTCGTCACGCTCGCGCGACCACAGCTGCTCGAGCTCGTTGCGGCCTTGCTGGGCCACCGAGATGAGCTTCTTCTCGTCGCCCTGGTGCGGTGCCATCTGGCGCATCAGGTCTTCGGAGTGCTGGCGAAAGCGCAGCGCCTGGTTGCGCGCCGCGTGCGGCTCCCAGCCCATGAGCTCGAGCACGCTGCGCCCGCTCATCAGCGCCGAGTCGAGCGTCTCGCGTTCGATGTGCTGCACGCCGCGCTCGTGCAGGCCGTACCAGTGGGTGACATTGCGCGCGCGCGCCACGATCGTGGCCTGCGCGAAGTGCGCGCGCACGAGGTCCACCACGGCCAGGCTTTGGTCGACGTCGTCGATGGCCACCACGATGACGCGCGCCTTGGCCGCACCGGCCACGCGCAGCAGGTCCAGTCGCGTCGCGTCGCCGTAGAAGGCCGGCCAGCCGAAGCGGCGCAGGCTGGCGACGGCCTCGGCGCTGTGGTCGAGCACGGTGGCGCTCAAGCCGTTGGCGTTGAGCAGGCGGCCCACGATCTGGCCGTAGCGGCCGAAGCCGCAGATGATGATCGGCGCTTCCTGCTCTTCGTCGATCTCGGCCAGTGGGTCGGCAGCGGCGCGCGCGGCCAGGCGCGGCGTCAGCAGCCGGTCGGTGGCCACCAGCAGCAGCGGCGTGAACAGCATCGAGATCGCCACCGCGGCGACCAGGAACGACGAGGCCTGGGTGCCGATGACGCCGGCGCCGAGCGCGGTCTGGAAGACCACGAAGCCGAACTCACCGCCCTGCGCGAGCAGGATCACGAACACCGGCGCCTCGACCAGCGGCACCGGCATGGCGCGCGCCATCGCCACCAGCACCAGCGCCTTGAGGACCAGAAAACCCAGCACCACCGCGGCCACCAGCAGCGGGCTGGCCAGCACCACCGCGAAGTCGATGCTCATGCCCACGGCGATGAAGAACAGGCCCAGCAGCAGGCCCTTGAAAGGCTCGAGGTCGGTTTCGAGCTCGCGCCGGTACTCGCTCTCGGCCAGCAGCACGCCGGCCAGGAAGGCGCCCAGCGCCATGCTCAGGCCCACGCTGTGCATCAGCGCCGCGGTGGCCACCACCAGCAGCAACGAGGCGGCGGTGAAGATCTCGGGCGTCTTGCTGCGCGCAATCCAGCGCAGCGCCGGGCGCAGCAGCAGCCGGCCGCCGAGGATGATGGCAGCGATGACGCCGAAGGCCTTGGCCGCGCCCCACCAGCCGTTGCCGGATTCGGCAGCGCCGCCGACGGCCAGCAGCGGCAGGATGGCCAGGATCGGGATCGCCGCGATGTCCTGCAGCAGCGCCACGCTGAGCACGCTCTGGCCGGCGCTGGTGGCCATCAGGTTGCGCTCGGCCAGCACGCCCAGGCCGATGGCGGTGGAGCTCATGCCCAGGCCAAGGCCGGCCACCAGCGCCAGCCGCCAGTCCAGACCCGCGGCCACGCCGACGCCGGCGACGAGCGCTGCGCTGCCCAGGAGCTGGACGCTGCCCCAGCCGAAGATCGGCCGGCGCAGGCTCCACAGCCGCCGCGGCTCGAGCTCGAGTCCGACCAGGAACAGCATCAGCACGACGCCGAACTCGGCAAAGCTCAGCATGGCCTGCGGGTCGGTCACCAGCGACAGGCCCCAGGGCCCGATGGCGATGCCGGCGGCCAGGTAACCGATGATCGAGCCCAGGCCGAGCAGCCGCGCCAGTGGCACCGCCAGCACCGCGGCACCCAGGTAGACGAGGCTGCTGTGCAGCCAGGTGACGCCGTGATCCATGCTCAGGCCTCGGCGGCGGGCCGGGCGGCGGCCGGCACGTCGCAGGGCAGGGCAGGCTCGAGCGCCTCGATTTCAGGCCAGGCGGGCCAGCTCTGCAGGCGCGCCGCAAACAGCCCGGCGTGCGCGGCCAGCGCCTGGGGGCTGGCACTGTGGGCGCCGTGCAGCACCAGCGGCGGCAGCCAGCGCATGCCGCACAGCGCCGCGGTCTGCTCGCTGGGGTGCATGAAGGCGTCGAAGAAATAGCGGTTGTAGCCGTCGGGTCGATACGATTCCTGCGGCCCGCCGGTGGACGCCACCAGCCACAGATCCTTGCCCACCAGAACTCGGCCGCCGGGCCCGTAGGCCCAGCCGAAGGCAAAGACCTCGTCGAGCCAGAGCTTGAGCAGCGGCGGCATCGAATACCAGTGCACCGGGTGCAGCCAGACCACCAGCCGGGCCTGGGCCAGGCGGGCCTGCTCGGCGGCCACGTCGATGAAGTAGTCCGGGTACAGCGCGTAGAGATCGCGCACCTCCACGCGCGCTGCATCCAGCCCGGCGGCGGCGGCCATCAGGCTGCGCGTGGCGCGCGACTGATCCAGCTGCGGGTGGGCGGCAATGACGAGGATGTCGGCCATGCTGGGGGCGGGGCGCAGGGGCTGGTCTTGGGTTTGCCCGCTAGGAAGTCGGGGCAGGCCGCCGCTACCATACCCGACAAAGCCCACAGCACAGCGCTGCCCGAGCGCGGGAGAGGAACCCCCCATGCCAGTCATCGTGGTCGCCAACCCCAAGGGCGGCGTCGGCAAGAGCACGCTGTCCACCAACATCGCGGGTTGCCTGGCCGCGTCAGGGCACGCCGTCATGCTGGGCGACGTCGACCGCCAGCAAAGCGCGCGCCAATGGCTGACGCTGCGGCCGGCGCAGTTGCCGCTCATCCGCGGCTGGGACGTGCAGCCCGCCGACGTCGTGCGCCCGCCCAAGGGCACGACGCACGTCGTGCTGGACACGCCGGCGGCGCTGCACGGCAAACGGCTCGACGCGGTGATGAAGATTGCCGACCGGCTGCTCATCCCGCTGCAGGCCAGCCTCTTCGACATCCAGGCCACCCACGCCTTCGTGCAGGAACTGCGCGCCCACCGCCGCGGCGCCGAGGTCAAGATGGGCCTCGTGGGCATGCGTGTGCGCGAGCACACGCGCGCCAACGAACAGCTGCACGCCTACCTGGCCACCGTGCCGGTGCCCGTGGTGGCCTGGCTGCGCGACACCCAGAACTACGTCCAGCTGGCTGCCCACGGCCTGACGCTGTGGGACGTGGCGCCGAGCCGCGTCGAGCGCGACCTGGAGCAGTGGGCCGCGCTCAAGGACTGGATCAAATCGTGACACCTGACATCACCCGTTATGCCCGGCTGGCCGATCTGGCGGCACGCGTGGGCCAGGAGCTGGGCAGCAGCGCCTGGCTGACCATCGACCAGGACCGCATCAACCTGTTTGCCCAGGCCACGGGCGATCACCAGTGGATCCACACCGACCCCCAGCGCGCCGCTGCCGGACCCTTCGGTGCGCCCATCGCGCACGGCTTCCTCACCCTGAGCCTGCTGCCCTTGATGTTTGAGCGCAGCTTTGCCATCGACGACGTGCGCATGGGCGTCAACTACGGCCTCAATCGCGTGCGCTTCGTGAGCCCGGTGCGGGTGGGCAGCCGGGTGCGGGGCCGCTTCAAGCTGCTCGGCTACGAGCCGCTCGACGGTGGCGCGCAGCTCACGGTCGAAGCCACCATCGAGCTCGAAGGCGCCGGCAAGCCGGCCTGCGTCGCCCAGACGGTGTCGCGCCGCTACACCTGACCCCCCAAAGGTGGGACACGAGCGCTCGCCGGTGCTGACACACAATGGCCTGGCCAAGCCAGGCGCGGAGAAGCCATGAAGGTGCTGCTGGTCGACGATCATCCGCTCGTGCTGTCCGCCCTGGAGGTCGTCATCCAGAGCATCGGCAGCGACACCACGGTGGTCGGCGTCGACAGTGCTGCCGCGGCCCGCGCCACCTTGCAGGAAGACGCCGAGTTCGACCTCGTGCTGCTCGACCTGGCGCTGGGCGACGCCGACGGCTTTGACGTGCTGGTCGAGTTCCGCGGCCTGTACCCGGCGGTGCCGGTGGTGGTGGTCTCGGCGTCCGACCGCGCCAGCGACGTCATCCGCGCCATCGACAGCGGCGCCATGGGTTTCGTGCCCAAGAAGTCGAGCCACGGCGAGCTGCACGAAGCGCTGCGCATCGTGATGACGGGCTCGATGTACGTGCCGCCGTCGATGCTGGGCCTGGAGTTCGGCCGCGGCGGCGCGAGCTTCGGTGGCGACACGGTGCCCGGGGTCATGCGCCCTGCGGGCGAGGCTGGTTCCGGGCCTGCCGATGAAAGCCTGCTGGGCCCCGCGGCACGCGCCGAGCCGCACCAGAAGCTGCCATCGATGAAGGAGATCGGCCTCACGCCGCGCCAGGCCGAGGTGCTGTCGCTGCTGCTGCAGGGCCTGCCCAACAAGCTCATCGCGCGCCAGCTCAACCTGAGCGTGGAAACCGTCAAGGACCACGTCGCCGCCGTGCTGCGCGCGCTGGGTGTGAGCTCGCGCACCCAGGCCGTGCTGGCGGTGAGCCAGATGACGCAAGGCCAGGGCGGCTTTTCCTGGCGCCCGCCGCAGCGCTGAGGCGGGCCCGGCGTGGCTGACTCGGCCGTCTTGCCAGGTGCCGCCGCGCCGGTTGATACCGTCGCGGCGGCGGTGCCGCGCGCGCATGCCGGTATCGACCACCTGCGGGCGCTGTACGTGCAGACGCCGGCCACGCTGACGGGCAACTTCTTCGGCATCGCGCTGGTGGCGGCCATCTACTGGCCGCTGGCCGAGCCAGCCCGCCTGTGGGGCTGGCTGGGCGTGGTCAGCGTGCTGTGGCTGGTGCGCCTGGCGCACTACCTGCGCTTCCAGCGCCAGCGCGACACCGGGCTGGAAGCGCTGCGCGTGTGGCGTCGCAGCTGGGTCGCGCTGGTGCTGTGCCAGGGCGCGATGTGGGGTCTGGCGGCCTGGCTGTTCTGGGGCTTGGGCTCGCCCTTCCACAAGGTCGCGCTGCTGCTCATCGTCTTCACCTACTGCCTGGCTTCGGTGCAGTTGCTGGCCACCCAGAGCCGGGTCTTCCTGGCCTTCATCAGCCTCGTGCTCACGCCCACCATCGTGCGCGTGGCCAGCGACACCGACCAGCCCTTCCACCTGCAGCTGGCCGTGGTGTTGACGTTGATGTTCTGCATCACGGTGCTGATGGCGCGCACCTACAGCAGCGCGCTCGGCCAGGCCATCGCGCTGAAGAGCCGTACCGACGAGCTGGCGCTGAAACTGCGCACCGAGAAGGTGGTGGCCGAGGAAGCACGCCGCGCAGCCGAGGCGGCCAATCGTGCCAAGACCCAGTTTTTCGCCGCCGCCAGCCACGACCTGCGCCAGCCGCTGCACGCCATGGGCCTGTTTGCCGAGGCGCTGCGCCAGCGCAGCCACGATCCCGAGGTGGCCTCGCTGGTCAACAGCATCAACGAGTCGGTCGACGCGCTCGAGGGCCTGTTCAGCGAGCTGCTCGACATCACCCGCATCGACACCGGCGGCGTCGACGTCAACCCCGCGCCGGTGCGCCTGCGCGAGGTCTTCGCGCGGCTGCGCCTGCACTTCGAACCCACGGCCTTCGAGAAGGGCCTGATGCTGTCCTTTCACGGCGAGCAGCGCGTCGCTCACACCGACCCGGTGCTGCTGGAGCGCGTGCTGCGCAACCTGGTGAGCAACGCCATCCGCTACAGCGACGACGGCGGTGTGCTCGTGAGCTGCAGGCCGCGCGGCGGCAAGCTGCTGGTGCAGGTCTGGGACAGCGGCATCGGCATCAGCGAGGCCAATCTGCCGCGCATCTTCGACGAGTTCTACCAGGCGCAGAGCAACCGCCCGCTCGAGGCCCATCATCGCAAGGGGCTGGGCCTGGGGCTGGCCATCGTCAAGCGGCTGGCGGCGTTGATGGAAGCACCGCTGACGGTGCGCTCGCGCGTCGGCCACGGCAGCGTGTTCTCGATGGCCGTGCCGGTGGGCAAGGCGCCGCGGCCGGTCGACGCCGCCCCCGGCGGCGGCGCCAAGGCGCCGCTGGGGCTGACGCTGCAGGGCCGTCAGATCGTCGTCGTCGAAGACGAGATGGCGGTGCGCGAGGGCCTCGTGGTGCTGCTCAAGGCCTGGGGTGCCAGCGTCGTGTCCTTCGACACCGTCGAAGCGGTGGAGGCCTGGCTCGGCCAGCCGGTGGCCGCGGTGCCCGACCTGCTGCTTGTCGACTACCGCCTGCCCCAGGGCCGCACCGGTGTCGACGCGCTCGGGCTCATCCGCGCGCGCTGGCCTCAGGCCCGGCTGCCGGCGATCGTGATCACCGGCAGCAGCCTCGGCGGCCACGAGGACGAGGCCGTCACGCACGAGTACCACCTGCTC
>JANMVM010000380.1:0-5913 GCA_031392695.1 Rubrivivax sp. | reverse complement strand
ACTGATCCTGCAGGCTACCGATCTCAGCGTGGCCTTCGGCGGCGTGCTCGCGCTCGACGGCTTTTCGCTGAACGTGGAAGAGGGCGAGATCCACGGTGTCATCGGCCCCAACGGCGCCGGCAAGACGACGGCCATCAATGTGCTAACGGGGTTCATCCGCAGCAGCCGCGGGCAGGTCCAGTTCGCGGGCCAGCCCTTGCCGGCCAGCCCGCACCTGATCGCGCGGGCCGGCATTGCCAGAACCTTCCAGGCTTCGGCCATCTTCCCCGACCTGAGCGCGGGCGAAAACGTCATGTGCGCCGGCCACCGCTGGACGCGTGCGGGCCTGCTGCGCTGCATCCTGCAGACGCCGTTGGCGCGCGCCGAAGAAGAAGCACTGCGGGCTGCGGCGCTGACCTGGCTGCAGCGCGTCGGCTTCATGGCCGACTTCGATACGCCGATGAAGGCGCTGCCCTTCGGCGACCAGCGCAAGGTCGAGATTGCACGCGCGCTGATGGCACGGCCGCGCATCCTGCTTCTGGACGAACCCACCGCCGGCTTGACGAGTGACGAGGTGCAGCTGATCGCGAGGCTGTTGAAGTCGATCAACCAGGAGGGCGAGCAACCGATCTCGGTGCTGATCATCGAACACAACGTGCCCTTCATCTTCGGTTTGTGCGATCGTGTGACGGCGCTGGACGGCGGCAGGAACATCGACACCGGCACCCCGGCCGAGATCCGGCAGCACAAGAAGGTGATCTCCTCGTATCTGGGGGGCGAGGCCGTCGCCACTGCACAGCCGGAGTCGGCTGAACCTGTGGTTGCCGAGACCGCCGCGCCGGGCGCCGCCGCGCCGACGATCCTCGAAGCGCGCGGCATCGACGCCGGTTATGGACGCATCAAGGTCATCCGCAACCTGGACCTGACGCTCAGGCAAGGCGAATTGATCGTTGTCTGCGGCCGCAACGGCGCGGGCAAGTCCACGCTGCTCAACGCCCTCGTCGGCAAGCCACGCATCTCGGCCGGCCAGGTGCACTGGCTGGGCCAGCGCATCGACCATCTCTCGGTGAGCCAGGTCGTGCGCAGCGGCATCGCGCTGGTGCCGCAGGAGCGCGGTGTCATTGCCGAGCAGAGTGTCGACGCCAATCTGCGCCTGGCCAGCATTGGCCTCGGGCTGTCGGCGAAGGAGTTTGTGGCACGGCGGGACGAGATGCTGGATCGGTTCCCCAAGCTCAGGGATCGCCAGCAACAACTGGCCGGCACCCTGAGCGGTGGTGAGAGGCAGATGCTGGCGCTGGCCAAGGTGCTCATCCGCCGGCCCCAGCTGTTGCTCATGGACGAGCCTTCGATCGGCCTGGCGCCGACGATCCTGGAAGGGCTGCAGGCCATGATTGCCGACATCAGCCGTGGCGGCATCGCCGTGCTGGTGGCCGAGCAGAACGTGGGCTGGATCGCAGCGCAGGCCACGCGCGCCTACTTGTTGGAGTCAGGCCAATTCGTGGCGCAAGGGCGCCCGGACGAGATCATCCGGCGTGAGCAGTTGATCGAGAGCTTCCTGGGCAAGGACCTCGAGGCGGCGCGGGTGGCGATGCCAGCGGACTGAGAGCTTGTAGACGAAAACATGAGTGCCTGTCGGCCCGGCATGGCTACACCGCAGTGCATGCATCCGCTGATCGAAACCCACCGCGCCGAACTGCCGGCCCTGGCACGCAGGCGCGGCGTCACAGGCGTTCGGGTTTCTGGCTCGATGAGCCGTGGCGACGGCAGCGACGGCAGCGACGGCAGCGACGGCAGCGACAACAGCGACAACAGCGACAACAGCGACGTTGATCTGCTGGTGACCCTGGCGCCAGGGACCAGTGCTCCCGCCTTGGGTGGCCTGTTGCTGGATGCGCAGGAATTACTGGGCTGCCGTGTGGATGTCGTCACCGAAGCGAGCTTGCACCCTGCGCTGCGCGAGCGCCTGATGGCAGGCGCCGTGCCGCTGTAAATCCAGGCCCTGAGGCGGGCCGGGTGCTGCTGGCGCACATGCGCGACTGCCTGGGCCGGATCTTCGGATACACCAACGCCGAACGCGGTCGCTTCGAGTCTTCGCGTCTGGTGCAGGACGCAGTGATCCGCAATCTGCAGACCTTGACCGAATCAAGCCAGCGCTTGTCGAGCGAGATCAAGGGTACCGAGCCGCAGATCCCATGAAGCGAACTCGCCGGATTCCGCAGCGTGATCGTGCATGGCTGCATGGCTGCTTGGCCGCTGGACGACCGGCAGCTGATGGCCGGGAAGGTGAGTTCGATCCAGGGTCAAGCGGACCTTGGCGCTGCGCAGGGGCCTGCGCTGGCCCGTGAGCGCCGCCACCGTGGTCCGGGATCGTTCACCGTCGTCCTCGCTGGCGCATCCGTCATAGACGCAAAGCCAGCCACGATTTCGTCCTGCTCTCGGAGCCCGCATGCAAATCGTCTGCCTCAATCTGGAAGGTGTCCTGGTCTCCGAGTTCTGGATCGCCCTCGCCGAGCGCACGGGCATCGGCGAGTTCTCGCGCACCACGCGCGACGAGCCCGACTACGACCGGCTGATGCGCTATCGGCTGGGCCTGCTGCGCCAGCACGGGCTGGAGCATAGGCAAGGCCGGGCGCTGCAACTGGTCGGCGGCCCCGAAGGCATCGAAACCGGCTGGTGGGACGATGCCAGCGTGGCGCGCAACTACTTCATTGCGGGGGCCGAAGACGGCTGCCTGGTGTGGGTCTACCGCAGCCGGGTGCCCGCGGCGCCGGGCGTGTTGGGGCGGTTAAGCGAACCCACCTGGCATCTGCATGGGCTGTTTGCTTGTGGCCGTGTCACGGGCTGTTTGTTGCGCCGCCTGTACTGCCGCCTGTACTGCCGCCCGTAGCGCCGAGCGCGCCAGCGCAGGCCACTTCGGGCATGGGGTAGGGTTGGTCATCGGGTGTGCCCAGGCCCACCGCGCGGCACCAGGCTTCGGCGTCAACGCCGCCAAAGCTGACCGGGTCCCGACGGGCGAGGTGGCGCACCATCTCCAGGTGGTTAAGCCGGTATGGCAGCGGCTCCAGATCCAGCCGGGCCGTGCCGCCAATGTGTGACATCACGCTGCGCGCCATGACGGCAAAGTTCCACGAGGTGGCGCCATAGCCCTCCAGGCCTACCGCCGGAAAGTACAAGTCGGGTTCATCCAGGCTGCGAAAGACACAAGCGCAACGCTGGGCCAGTTCATTCACGCCGGTGACCGCGGCCAAGGTCGGGTTGGCAAAGTAGCTCAGATCGGTGCGGTAGCCGGTGCCCCACAACACCAGGTCGACGGCCCTGGCGCTGCCGTCGGACAGCAGCGCCTGCCCGCCTTCCAGGGCACCCACTTCGGCCGCGTGACGCTCTATCTGGCTCAGGCCTGCCAGCATGCGGCAGCGGCCCGGGAAAAGCTGGTCGGTGCGCAGGTCCAGCGGCTTCTGGGGCATCAACGCCTCCAGGCCCAGGCGGCGGTAGCGCGCCACCAGGTCGGCCCGCACGCGCTCGTTTTGCTCTTCTACCGGCACGCCCTGGGCCTGCATGCGGGCCAAAGGCCGCACGCTGCCGGCCACGGCCTTGGCCTTGCTGGTCGGCGTGAACCAGCGCAGGCTGCGGTAAGCCCAGGTGATGTGCGCCGCACCTTGCAGCAAGCACTGGTCCAACAGGTCCAGCGCTGAGGCACCGCCGCCCACCACCAGCACGCGGGCCCCGTTCAGTTCGGCCGGCTGGTGCAGGGCACTGGAATGCAACTCGGCCACCGAGCCGTCGCGTCGGGCCACGGCGGGCAGCCAGGGGCGGTTGTGCGCGCCGGTGGCGGCGACCAGGTG
Organism: Rubrivivax sp.; assembly: GCA_031392695.1. Lineage (GTDB taxonomy): Bacteria > Pseudomonadota > Gammaproteobacteria > Burkholderiales > Burkholderiaceae_C > Rubrivivax. The sequence goes on along the minus strand of JANMVM010000380.1, from coordinate 2,092 downwards.
GCGCGCCCGCAGCGGACCCAAAGCCGTGTTCAGTTCCCAAGCCTGCCCGTCATGCTGGGCCCGCAGCACGGGGCAGCCCAGGCGAATGTCTGGCGCCAGATCGAAATGGCTGACCCACGATTCGATGTTGGCCAGCACCTGCGCTTGCATCGGGCCTTCGATCGGCAGGTCGCCGACGGTCCAGTCCGCAGGGCAGATCTGGATGTCCTGCCACGCCGGCAGTTCGCGCCAAAGACCGCCGATGGCTGGCGCCCGTTCGAGCAGCCGCGCGCTGAGCCCGGCACGCCGCGCGTAGTGCAGGTGGATCAGGCCGGCGATACCGCCGCCGATGATGGCTACGTCCAGGGGCTTGCTGTCGACTTGCATGGGTAGGATGGTGGCACAGCAGAAGCTGAGGATAGATTCTTTGTCCGTGAGTTCTCTGTCTTTCGCGAAGAAGTTCAGTGCACGACGCCGGCGTAGACGTTTGGGAAGTGATGTTCGCGCAGGTACATCGTCGTGCCCATGACGTTGCGGCCATAGTTGGTGACTCGCCAGCGCCTTGTACGTGGGATCTTGGCGATCAGGCCGTGAGCGTGCAGGCGCCTGAAGCACCGACCGACCTTGGCACTCGCCTTCTTTGGGTCGTCCGCACACGAGCGCAGTAACTGCGTGGATGTGAGCCTCGTTCGGATGTCCCGGTTGGTGAAGCCATGCAGGCAGTGCTCGCCGGCCATCAAGCTCTTGAACAGTGTGGCGTCTGGTTGCGCCAGTGGATTGAACCCCGGGCAAGAGCGGCCCGCGGCATCCTTCTTCGCGGTGCTCAGGCGCTGTAGCGCCTGCCTACCCTGCGTGGGGTCGTCCACCACAGCCAGGGCATCGAGGTAACGGGCGTTGGCCTGCAACGAGACCTCGCGGTAGCGGAACAAGTACGCCACGCCCTTACGCAGCTCCACCCATTCGGTGCGCTGCTTGCCATCGCGCAAGACCTTCTTGCGCACACGGAATTCGTTGGGGTTGTTGATCACCGTCTCCACCCGCAACACGAGTCCGGCCTTGTCATACATCTTCAGCCAGTTCTGCTTGACCCGGTGCTTGATCCTGGAGCCGCCGACGCGGCGGCACGCGAAGCTGGACAGATCGGAGACCACCTCGCCCTGGAAATTGCCGTTCAACTTGCGCCCGAGGAAGTTCATGACCTCCTTGGCGCCGAAGCACAGCGTGCTGTGGCTGAGCAAGCGGGGGTACAGGTCGCGCAGGCCGGCGGCGGTCTTGAACATCACATCGGTGGAGTACTCGGCCTGCGCGGCGACCCAGTAGTACTCGCAGCCGTACAGCACGTCGTCCAACTGAGGAACGACCCGGGTGGCATATCGGTTCAGGATGCGCGGCCAGTCGAGCTGGGAGAAACGGTTCGCCAGTCGCTGCGCCTGCGGCAGATCCTCGATCCAGGCGAAGACGTTGTCGAGTTTGGTGCAACCAATCCCGCGCGCCGCCAGCTTGCGGGCGAGCCACTCGTGGCCGTTGAGGTAGACCTGGATCTGCAACGGGAACCAGGTCTGCACGCGAACGTGGATGAGGCCCAGGTCGCGATCCATGAAGTAGTAGTACAGGTGAAGACACTTGCGCTTGGCCGATTGAGCGTAGGCCTGTGCGGGGGCAAAGCGAAACGAGAAGGTGCGACAGGGCTCGAGCACGGAGAAGATGCAGACAAGCCCCTCTTCGATGCCGTCGCACTCGGCGAGCTTGCGCGCCGCGTCTTCCTTGCGCAGGCTGGTGGACAGGTATTGAAACGGCCGCCCCTCCTTCTCGGCCATGGTCTGAGCGTGCGCCTTGACGCGTTCGGCATTGGCCAGCAGAAACGCCTTCAGATCGCCGCTGCCGATCTCGTGGGCCTTGAGGAACTGAGCCATCGACCAGCCCGACATGATGGGCAGGTAACCGCGGAACAGCATACGGTCGAAGCACGAGAGAACACCGTGGATGCGATCCTCGTACTTGTGGATGAACTCCTTCATGGCGTCCTCCCGGCGATGCGCGGTGATGGAACACGTTGTACCAGCGCGCCACGAACAGGACCAAGCCATTTGGTTGCGGCCGAAGGCCGCGCTAG